>NZ_CP073751.1:3287500-3653147 GCF_020025155.1 Halopseudomonas nanhaiensis | reverse complement strand
TTTCGAGGCCTAGTTATCCACACCGGCAGCCCGCGAGGCAGCTTATTTTTCAGCACGGATGCACGGCATTTTCACCGTGTTGAAATCTGTGAAACTGGCAGAACCGTTGCACGGCGGGCTCCGGGAGCCCTGTGGACAAGCGCGCCTCAAATGTGTGCGTATCCGCAGGGATAGACTGGGGTTAATCTGCCCTGTGGATAGATAGCCTATTTATCCACAGATTGATGACAGGTCCCAGAGGTGTTACCCAACAGCTTGTCCTCACATTGATACAGCGCTAGAACGCCGAGGATGCGCGGTCTCTGCACACTTATCCACCGAAAATCGACCACTCATATAAAGCATCTTCATTCATCTCTTTAAAGACCTGATTTCATATTGTTTTCATAGACGGATGGTCGGTGAAATGAAATTGACCTTGTGCTGCTCTTTCTCTAGAATTGCCGGTCCCTTGGAAGGGCTCATCCGCTCTGACATGAATTACTCAGGTACCTGAAGATGAAAAGAACATTTCAACCCAGCGTTTTGAAGCGCAAGCGTAACCATGGTTTCCGTGCTCGTATGGCTACCAAGAACGGTCGTGCCGTTCTGGCTCGCCGTCGTGCCAAGGGCCGCAAGGTTCTGTCAGCCTAAGACTCGGGATGCCGGTAGATCTCGGATTCGGCCCTGAATACAGGTTACTGACGCCTGCACAGTTCAAGGCGGTATTCGATGGAGCTACCAGCAAAGCCTCAGGCCAAGGTCTGTTGCTACTGGCTCGCACCAATTCGTGCGACCACGCCAGGTTAGGTCTGGTCATTGCCAAGAAAAATGTCCGGCGTGCGGTCGACCGCAACAAGGTCAAGCGCATCGCCCGCGAATCCTTCAGAGCGCACCGCGCAACGCTGGGGAATCTCGACATCGTCGTCCTGGCCCGCAAAGGCCTCGGCGACCTTGACAACGCTGCGCTGCACGCCCTGTATCAGGACATGTGGCGCAGGCTGATCAAATCAGTTGCAAAACAGAATCGATCCAACCAATCCGGACCCCCATCATCCCATGCGTAGTCTCGCGCTCGGACTGATCAAGGTTTATCGCTACGCTATCAGCCCGCTGATGGCCAGCCACTGTCGTTTTTATCCCTCCTGTTCCTGCTATACCCAGGAAGCCATTGAAGAACATGGCCTGCTGCGCGGTGCTGCGCTTGGTGCACGCCGCCTCGGCCGTTGTCATCCGTGGAACCCGGGGGGTTACGACCCGGTACCTCCAAAGTCTGCTCACCGTTCCCAGATGGCCAACGAACCATGAATCTGCAAAGAAACATTCTGATCGCTGCCCTGCTCGTGATTACCTATCTCATGGTCCTGCAGTGGAACAAGGATTACGACCAGCAAGAGTTGCCGCCAGCCGCGTCGAGTGCGCCGGCCAGCACCGGCGACCTTCCGGATGTGCCTGCTGCCGGTGCCGGCCAGGTCGACTCCGATGTTCCCCAGGCAGAGGCTGCAGACGTGGCCGCCGCCGCGGAAAACACCGAGGCCGTACCTGCCGGTCAACTGGTGCAGGTCAGCACGGACGCGCTGAACGTCAGCATCGATCCGGTAGGGGGCGACATCGTGTCGGTGTCCCTGCCGAAGTACCCGATGCGCAAGGACCGCCCGGACCTGCCGTTCCAGCTGCTCGAGCAATCCGGAAAGCGGACCTATATAGCCCAGAGTGGCCTGGCCGGCAGCAACGGACCCGATGCGCGCGAAGCGGGGCGTCCCCGCTATGAAGCGGAATCGACCAGCTACGAGCTCGCCGAGGGCGACGACAGCCTGACGGTGGATCTGACCTTCGAGGAAGCCGGGGTCAGCTACATCAAGCGCTTCACCTTTACCCGCGGCGACTATCTCATTGGCGTCGAATACCTGATCGACAACCAGAGTGCCGACACCTGGACCGGTAACCTGTTCGGCCAGATCAAGCGTGATGGCAGCTCGGACCCGTCGAGCTCCAGCGCAACCGGCATGGCAACCTATCTGGGCGCCGCGTACTGGAGCAAGGAAGGCGACTACACCAAGATCACCACCGGTGACATGGACGATGCGCGGCTGCGCGAAAGCAATGCGGGTGGCTGGATCGCCTGGCTGCAGCACTACTTCGTCAGCGCCTGGGTTCCGGCAGAAGAGCAGACGCACGTCTACCAGACCCGCAAGGACACCCAGGGCAATTACATCGTTGGCTTCGTCAGCCCTGCTGCGTCCGTCGCACCAGGTACCCAGGGCTCCCTCGCCGCGGACTTCTATGCCGGTCCGAAGATTCAGGACCGCCTGGAACAGATTTCCAAAGGGCTGGAACTGACCGTCGACTACGGCTTCCTGTGGTGGATTGCCCAGCCGCTGTTCTGGGTGCTCAGCTTGATCCACAGCTTCGTAGGCAACTGGGGTTGGAGCATCATTCTGCTCACCGTGCTGATCAAGGCTATCTTCTTCCCGCTGTCGGCCACCAGCTATCGCTCGATGGCCAATATGCGCCGCGTCGCGCCAAAGCTGCAGGCACTGAAAGAGCAGTACGGTGATGATCGCCAGAAGATGTCTCAGGGCATGATGGAGCTCTACAAGAAGGAAAAGATCAATCCGCTGGGCGGGTGCCTGCCGATCCTGGTGCAGATGCCGGTGTTCATCGCGCTGTACTGGACATTGATGGAAAGCGTGGAGATGCGCCAGGCCGAATGGATCGGCTGGATCACCGACCTGTCACTCAAGGACCCGTATTTCATCCTGCCGATTTTGATGGGTGTGACGATGTTCATCCAGCAGCAGCTCAACCCGGCTCCGCCGGATCCGATGCAGGCCAAGGTAATGAAGATGCTGCCTATCGTCTTCACCTTCTTCTTCCTCTGGTTCCCGGCTGGTCTGGTGCTGTACTGGGTGGTCAACAACATCCTGTCGATTGCACAACAGTGGTACATTACACGCCAGATCGAAGGCGCCGCGGCCAAGCAGTAACCTGGCCCGATCGCAGCAGACGCCCCGAATTCGGGGCGTTTTGCTATCTGCACCCTCTGTTATCCGTTCTGGAGCCATCATGAGTCGTGCCTATCACGCGGACACCATCGCAGCCATTGCCACGGCACCCGGACAGGGCGGGGTGGGCATCGTCAGAGTGTCCGGCCCTGCAGCCCTGGACCTTGCGCAGCGCATCGGACATCTCACGCCTCGCCCGCGCCACGCCCACTACGGACCGTTCTGGCAAGGCGACACGATGCTCGATCAGGGACTGCTGCTGTTCTTCCCGGGACCGAACTCCTTTACCGGTGAGGATGTCCTCGAACTGCACGGGCACGGCGGTCCGGTGGTCATGGACATGCTGCTGCAGGCGTGCATCGAGGCCGGTGCACGCCAGGCGCGGCCGGGAGAGTTCAGCGAGCGAGCCTTCCTCAACGACAAACTCGACCTGGCGCAGGCCGAAGCAATTGCCGATCTGATCGAGGCCAGTTCTACTCAGGCCGCGAGAAACGCATTGCAGTCATTGCAGGGCGCGTTTTCCCAGCGGGTGCACGCCTTGACCGAAGCGCTTATTGCGCTGCGGATCTATGTCGAAGCAGCAATCGATTTTCCGGAGGAGGAAATCGACTTTCTTGCCGATGGGCATGTCCTCAAGCAGCTGCAACAGGTCATGGATCAGCTGGGCCGGGTTCAACGCGAGGCGGGGCAGGGCGTCCTGCTTCGTGAAGGCATGAACGTGGTCATCGCCGGTCGCCCCAATGCGGGCAAATCAAGCCTGCTCAACGCCCTGGCCGGTCGAGACAGCGCGATCGTGACGGAGATTGCTGGCACCACCCGGGACATTCTTCGCGAGCATATTCATATCGACGGCATGCCCCTGCACATCATCGACACCGCCGGGTTGCGCGACACCGAAGATTTGGTGGAGAAGATCGGTGTGGAGCGCGCCATGGCCGCCATCAGCGAAGCCGACCGTATCCTGCTGGTGGTGGACGCCTCGCACTCGCACGGTGTCGACGTGGATCAACTCTGGCCGGAATTTCTCCTGCAACGCCCTGATTCGCAGAAAGTGACACTGGTGTTGAACAAGATCGATCTGACTGACGACATTGCTTCGCTAACGGAGGAGGCGAGCGGCATCAGTGTTGTTCGACTGTGCGCACGTGACGGGGAGGGTGTCGAGCTGCTACGTCAGCATCTCAAGGCCTGCATGGGCTACGAACAAACCGCCGAAAGCGTGTTCAGCGCACGTCGTCGCCACCTTGAAGCATTGTCGACCGCTGCAACCTTCCTGGCGCACGGGCACCAGCAACTGGTTCTGCTTGGCGCTGGCGAACTGCTCGCCGAAGACCTGCGTCTTGCACAACACGTACTGGGTGAGATCACCGGCGAGTTCAGCGCAGACGATCTCCTTGGGCGGATATTTTCGAGTTTCTGCATCGGCAAATAGACTGCAGCCGAAGCAAGCCGGCTCGGCTGCGCCACCTTCATACCCTTCGGCCGACCGTCTGTCACGCTGCCAGTGGTTTCGTCGTCCTGCCTCCCCGCTTCTCTCGCGTCCGTAAGCCCTGTGCACAACCCTACCCAAGCTACCCCTCGAACGCTGTGCAAAACAGCGCTCAGAAATGACCTGTGGATAAACACCCCTTTTATACACAGGATCTACCCCCATCCGTACCGAGCTTTCAAGCAGGCTTAACACAGAGTTTCCTGCTCGGTAATTAATTGTTTTATATGAAATATTCTAAGTTGTACACAGAAAACAGGCTGCTCATATACATCATCTATATCAAGCTTTTTAAATAACTTCTTTCTTGTATATCTTGTTTACCCCTGCTCACGCGCTGTTCAAAAAACATCCAATCGTTGGCTGTATTTTTCTGGTACTGCGCCTATAATCAGCGCCTTTTCCAACGCAGGCTTCGTGCCGGCAATGAGGTGCAGTGTGGATTTTCCAGCTCGATTCGACGTGATCGTGGTAGGGGGCGGCCATGCCGGGACCGAAGCCGCGCTGGCGGCCGCGCGCATGGGTTCCAGCACACTGCTGCTCAGCCATAATGTCGAGACGCTGGGTCAGATGAGCTGCAACCCGGCGATCGGTGGCATTGGCAAAAGCCACCTGGTCAAGGAAATCGACGCGCTCGGCGGTGCCATGGCCCGAGCGACAGACCAGGCAGGCATCCAGTTTCGGGTGCTCAACAGCCGCAAGGGGCCGGCAGTGCGCGCCACGCGCGCCCAGGCGGACCGTGTGCTGTACAAGGCTGCCATCCGACACATGCTGGAGAACCAGCCGAACCTGTGGATCTTCCAGCAGGCATGCGATGACCTGATCGTCGAGCAGGGTCAGGTGCGCGGCGTGGTTACCCAGATGGGCTTGCGTTTTCACACTGATAACGTAGTTCTGACTACCGGTACGTTTCTCGGGGGTCTGATCCACATCGGACTGGACAACTACGCGGGGGGGCGTGCCGGGGATCCGCCGGCGATTACCCTGGCCAAGCGTCTTCGAGAACTGCCGCTGCGCGTCGACCGCCTCAAGACCGGTACTCCGCCGCGTATTGACGGTCGATCCGTTGATTTCAGCAGGATGACTGCACAGCCGGGTGACACGCCTCTGCCTGTCATGTCGTTTCTGGGCGATGTGTCGGAGCATCCCGAGCAGGTCAACTGCTGGATCACCCATACCAACGAGCGTACCCACGAGATCATCCGGCAGAACCTCGACCGGTCGCCGATGTATACCGGCGTGATCGAGGGAATCGGTCCCCGTTATTGCCCTTCGATCGAGGACAAGATTCATCGCTTCGCCGACAAGGATCAGCATCAGGTATTCATCGAACCGGAAGGTCTGACCACTCACGAACTGTACCCGAACGGCATTTCCACGTCGCTGCCGTTCGACGTGCAGCTACAGATCGTACGGTCCATCCAGGGGATGGAGAATGCGCACATCCTGCGGCCTGGCTATGCCATCGAATACGACTATTTCAATCCCCAGGACCTCAAGTACTCGCTGGAAACAAAGGTCATCGACGGGCTGTTCTTCGCCGGGCAGATCAACGGCACCACGGGTTACGAAGAGGCGGCGGCGCAGGGTCTGCTCGCCGGTCTCAATGCAGCGCGGCGAGCCAAGGGCCTGGAATCCTGGTGCCCACGTCGCGACGAAGCGTACATCGGCGTGCTGGTTGACGACCTGATCACCATGGGTACTCGCGAGCCGTACCGGATGTTCACATCGCGCGCCGAGTACAGGTTGGTACTGCGTGAGGACAACGCCGACCTGCGGTTGACCGAGAAAGGGCGTGAGCTCGGACTCGTCGACGATCACCGCTGGGCCGTGTTCAATACCAAGCGAGACGCCATCGAGCAGGAGCATCAGCGTCTGCGTAGCACCTGGGTGCAGCCGAGCAGTGATATCGGCAAGGCTTTCACCGAACGTTTCGCTACGCCCCTGACGCACGAATACAATCTGCTCGACCTGCTGCGTCGTCCTGAAGTCGACTACGCCGGACTCTGTGAGGTGACAGGTCGGGTCGACATAGCTGCCGATGCGGCCGAGCAGGTCGAGATCCGCACCAAGTACGCCGGCTACATCGAGCGTCAGCAGGAAGAAATCGATCGGCTTCGGCAGAACGAGGAGACGCGACTGCCAGAGGATCTGGATTATCAGTCGCTCAACGGTCTGTCGAACGAGATCAAGCACAAGCTGGCCGACGTGCGCCCGCAGACGCTCGGCCAGGCTTCGCGCATTCCCGGCGTCACGCCCGCGGCAGTCAGTCTGCTGCTGGTTCATCTGAAAAAGCGCAGCGCTCTGGGCGGCAGTCGATTGGCGCAGGAGGCCTGAGTGTCGGCCAGTCATCTGCGTGAATTGCAAAGTGGTGCCGAACAGCTGGGCATCGACGTGTCTCCCGCCCAGGCCAGTCAGCTGATTGCCTACCTCGAGCTGCTGCAAAAGTGGAACAAGGCCTACAATCTGACCGCCGTGCGCGATCCGGACGAAATGGTCAGTCGCCATCTGCTCGACAGCCTCAGCGTGCTCCCGTACACGCAGGGACCGCGCTGCCTCGACGTCGGCAGCGGCGGTGGCATGCCGGGTGTCATCCTGGCGATCATGAACCCACAAAATCTCATCAGCGTGCTCGACAGCAATGGCAAGAAGACGCGTTTTCTTACCCAGGTGCGGGTCGAGCTCGGGCTTGAGAACCTGACCGTGATCAACAGCAGAGTCGAGGTCTATCAGCCCGATCACCGATACGCTGTCATCGTATCCCGGGCCTTCAGCTCGCTGGCCGACTTCACTGCTCTGACCCGACATCTGGGCAGTGACGAAACACGGTGGCTGGCGATGAAAGGCCTGTACCCCGAAGAAGAGCTGGCTGCACTGCCGGTCGACTTCCGGGTGACAGAAAGCGCACAATTGTCGGTCCCCGGTTGCCAGGGCACACGACATCTGTTGATACTGCGTCGGGTGACCGCAGCCGATAACGGATAGGAGATCAGAGTGGGCAAGGTACTGGCAATTGCCAACCAGAAAGGCGGTGTCGGCAAGACCACCACCAGCATCAACCTTGCTGCTTCGCTCGCTGCTACACGGCGCAAGGTATTGTTGATCGACCTGGACCCGCAGGGAAACGCGACCATGGGCAGCGGCATCGACAAGTCCGAGCTGGACAACTCGGTGTACGAGTTGCTCACCGGCCGCTGCGATCTCGGCCAGGCACGCTGCCGATCCGAAAACGGCGGATATGACCTGCTCCCAGCCAACGGCGACCTCACCGCTGCGGAAGTCGAGCTGCTCGATTTGTCGTCCAGAGAGCACCGCCTGCGGCAGGTGCTGGAGCCGGTCCGCTCGAGCTACGATTTCATCCTGATCGACTGCCCTCCATCGCTGAACATGCTCACTGTCAACGGGCTGGTCGCTGCGGATGCGGTGCTGATCCCCATGCAATGCGAGTATTACGCGCTGGAAGGGCTGTCTGCCCTGGTCAACACGATTCAACGCATTGCCGCTGCGCTGAACCCGTCACTGAAGATCGAAGGGTTGCTGCGCACCATGTACGATCCGCGCAACAGTCTTACGCTGGATGTATCCAAGCAGCTGGCCAGTCATTTTGGCGACCAGCTGTACAAAACGGTGATACCGCGCAATGTGCGTCTGGCCGAAGCGCCCAGTTTCGGTATGCCAGCGCTGGCCTATGACAAACAGTCGCGCGGCGCGGTAGCCTATCTGGCGCTGGCAGGCGAACTCGTACGGCGCAGCAAGCAGGCGGCAAAAGCCGCCGCCGTAGCCGACATAAACGAATAACGGACAGAAGGACGACACAGGCATGGCGGCGAAGAAGCGCGGATTGGGCAGGGGACTGGATGCGCTGCTAGGCCAGCCGGCGAGCAGCAGCGAGACCGAGCAGAGCGACAGTCAGCTCAAGGATCTGCCCATCGATCTGATCCAGCGCGGGAAGTATCAGCCGCGCCGGGACATGGATCCGCAGGCGCTCGAGGAACTCGCTGCATCGATCCGCGTGCAGGGTGTCATGCAGCCGATCGTGGTGCGACCGATCGCCGGTGAACGGTACGAGATCATCGCGGGCGAACGCCGCTGGCGTGCTTCGCAACTGGCCGGATTGCACATGATTCCGGCAGTGATTCGCGATGTGCCTGACGAAGCAGCCATCGCCATGGCGCTGATCGAGAACATCCAGCGCGAAGACCTGAACCCGATCGAAGAGGCCATTGCCTTGCAGCGCCTGCAGCAGGAGTTCGAGCTCACGCAGCAGGAAGTTGCCGATGCAGTAGGGAAGTCGCGGGTCACCATTACCAACCTCCTGCGGCTGATGTCCCTGCCAGATGATGTCAAATTGTTACTGGAGCGCGGCGATCTGGAAATGGGCCACGCTCGGGCATTGCTGGGATTACCGGTCGAGCAGCAGACGACCGCGGCTCGACAGGTGGTCGCCAAGGCACTGACGGTGCGGCAGACCGAGGCACTGGTCCGCCAGTGGCTCAACCCGCGGCGCGAGCCGGGGTCGATGCGAGCCAATCCCGACATAGAGCGTCTGCAGCAGGACCTGGCAGAGCGGATCGGAGCCGAGGTGAAGATCCAGCACGGTGCCAAGGGCAAGGGCAAACTGGTGATCAGCTACAGCTCGCTGGACGAACTCGACGGCGTTCTGATGCACATCAAATAGATGTTCGGGATGTGGCAAGTTGTCGCAAAACGTCGCTCAAAAGTGCCGGTCTGGTTGAAATTAAACAGGTTTTCCCCGAGTGCTGTTGAACCTGTTCAACATTCAACCTATACTCCCTCGCGCTGTTAGGGCTGGGCATTTGCACCAGTTTGTTGCAGCCAACGGACCGAAGATTCGGGCCGGCGCACACCTGGCGAGGCGGGATAATGGACGCAAGAACGCCCAATCACACCCCTTTCCACAAGCGTCCCGCCTTTCCTGTTCTGTTGGTGCAGACGGGTGTAACCGTTGCGGTTGCACTGATCCTGTGGGTTGTCCAGGATCGCATTGCCGGATATTCCGGTCTGTTGGGCGGGCTCGTTGCTGTGATCCCCAACGCCTATTTTGCCTATCGGGTGTACCGCTACAGCGGAGCTCGATCGGCCCGCGCCATCGTTCGGGAATTGTATTCCGGCGAGGCAGGCAAACTGATATTGACCGCCGCACTGTTCGTGCTGGTGTTGATGGGAGTGAAACCGCTGGAGGTACCGGCCCTGTTTGCCGGGTATCTCGTAGCCGTGGTTACGGGTGCCAGCTCGCTCCTTATCGTCAGAGGCTTTCCAAAGCATTAGGTTGAGGCAGATATGGCAACTTCATCGGCTGAATATATTCAGCATCACTTGCAGAACCTGACTTTCGGCAAACTACCCGCCGGCTATGTGCGCGCTGACGGCAATGTCGTCGAAGAAACCACATGGACCCTGGCCAAAAGTGGCGCCGAAGCCACCGATATGGGCTTCATGGCCATTCACCTGGACACCATGGGTTTTTCGATTCTCATGGGTCTGGTGTTCCTCGGCCTGTTCCGGATGGTCGCCACGCGCGCTACTGTCGACACCCCCCGCGGGGCGCAGAATCTCGTCGAAATGGTGGTGGAATTCATCCAGGGCACGGTGCGTGATACCTTCCATGGCCGCAATCCGCTGATCGCGCCACTGGCGCTGACCATCTTCGTCTGGATTTTCCTGATGAACTCCCTGAAGTGGATCCCGGTTGACTACATTCCGGGGCTGGCTCATGCATTGGGCCTGGACTACTTCAAGATCGTACCGACCGCCGATCCGAATGCGACCTTCGGTATGTCGCTGGGCGTCTTCATCCTGATCATTTTCTATAGCATCAAGGTCAAGGGTGCCGGCGGCTTCATCAAGGAGCTGTCGCTTACCCCGTTCAATCACTGGTTGCTGATCCCGTTCAACCTGTTCCTGGAAATTCTTGGATTGCTGACTCGTCCTCTGAGTCTGGCGCTGCGACTGTTCGGCAACATGTATGCCGGCGAAGTGGTGTTCATCCTGATTGCGCTGTTGCCCTTCTATCTCCAATGGGGCCTCAACGTACCGTGGGCTATTTTCCACATCCTGGTAATTCCGCTGCAGGCCTTCATCTTCATGGTGCTGACCGTAGTGTATCTGAGCGCTGCCCATGAGGATCACCACTAAGCGGTCAGACCGTGTTCAACCAACCACAAACTTGCACTTCACCTTGAACCTTTAGGAGTAATTATGGAACTCGTAATCATGTCAGCCGCCATCATGATCGGTCTGGGCGCTCTGGGTACTGGTATCGGCTTCGCCCTGCTGGGCGGCAAGCTGCTGGAATCCACTGCACGTCAGCCTGAGCTGGGCCCGAACCTGCAGACCAAGACCTTCCTGATGGCCGGTCTGCTCGACGCCGTGCCGATGATCGGCGTTGGTATCGCGATGTACCTGATTTTCGTTGTTGCCCCTGGCATGGGTGCCTGATCGAGCGATACGGATTCCTGGCGGGGCCTCGCCCTGCCAGATCAATCGTCTCGTTACCGGGAATACAACGAAATAGC
This sequence comes from Halopseudomonas nanhaiensis, assembly GCF_020025155.1. Classification (NCBI taxonomy): domain Bacteria; kingdom Pseudomonadati; phylum Pseudomonadota; class Gammaproteobacteria; order Pseudomonadales; family Pseudomonadaceae; genus Pseudomonas; species Pseudomonas nanhaiensis. Next base: position 3,642,138 of record NZ_CP073751.1, on the reverse strand, counting down.
ACGAGGTAAATCGCTGTGAATATTAATCTGACGCTGTTCGGTCAAACGATTGCCTTCGCTATTTTTGTCTGGTTTACCATGAAATACGTATGGCCGCCGATTGCGCAGGCCATGCAGGAACGCCAGAAAAAAATCGCCGAAGGCCTGGACGCAGCCGGCCGCGCGCAGCGCGACCTGGACCTGGCCCAGGAAAAAGCTTCCCAGACCCTGCGTGAGACCAAGGAACAGGCTACTCAGATCATCGAGCAGGCCAACAAGAGCGCCAACCTCATCGTTGAAGAAGCGAGAGAGCAGGCGCGTTCCGAAGGTGAACGTCTGATCGCGGCTGCCAAGGCCGAGATCGAACAGGAAGTGAATCGCGCGAAGGATCAACTCCGTGCCCAGGTGTCCGTTCTGGCGGTCATGGGTGCCGAGCAAATTCTGGAATCCGAAGTGGATTCCGCGGCCCACAGTGAGCTAGTCAACAAACTGGCCTCACAACTCTAAGCGAGGCGAGCGATGGCTTCTTTCAATACGCTAGCTCGGCCTTACGCAAAAGCTGCTTTCGAGGTTGCGTCGTCTGCCAATAAGCTGGATGCCTGGTCATCCATGCTCGCGTTGGCAGCTGGCGTAGTGTCCGATCCGGTTTTTGCCGAGAGGGTGCGCAACCCGGCCTTGACCGATGAGCGCAAGGCTGAAGACCTGCTGATGGTGTGCGAAGGGTATATCGATGAAGAGTTCGCCAATCTGGTGCGCACTCTCGCCGAGCACGACCGTTTGCCCCTGATTCCGGTCCTCGCCGAGCTCTACGAGCAGCACAAGGCTGAACACGATCGCAGCATTTCGGTTGAGGTGGAATCCGCCTTCGAACTGTCTGCTGATCAACAACAGACGCTGGCAACCGCTTTGTCGAAGCGGTTAGACCGCACAGTAACTCCTCATGTGACCATCAACCCGTCTCTGATTGGCGGTGTGTTGATTCGTGCGGGTGACCTGGTCATCGACGGTTCGGTCCGCGGCAAGCTTGCCAAGCTGGCCGAGGCGTTGAAATCCTGATTTGAGGGAACATGGCATGCAGCAATTGAATCCTTCCGAAATTAGCGAAATCATCAAGCAGCGCATTCAGAAGCTTGATGTCACGTCGCAGGGCCGGAACGTCGGTACCATCGTCAGCGTTTCTGACGGTATCGTTCGTATCCACGGTCTGGCCGACGCAATGTACGGCGAAATGATCGAATTCCCCGGCGGTGTCTACGGTATGGCACTGAACCTCGAGCAGGACTCGGTTGGCGCCGTTGTTCTGGGCGAGTACCTGGGTCTGGCTGAAGGCATGATCGCCAAGTGCACCGGGCGTATTCTTGAAGTCCCGGTTGGCCCGGAGCTGCTGGGTCGCGTCGTTGACGCGCTGGGCAACCCGATCGACGGCAAGGGCGTGATTGACGCCAAGCTCACCGACGCGGTCGAAAAGGTCGCGCCGGGCGTGATCTGGCGTAAGTCCGTCGACCAGCCGGTACAGACCGGTTACAAGTCGGTCGATGCGATGATTCCGATCGGCCGTGGCCAGCGTGAGCTGATCATCGGCGACCGTCAGACCGGCAAGACCGCGATGGCCGTTGACGCGATCATCAACCAGAAGGACTCCGGCATTCGTTGCGTATACGTCGCGATCGGTCAGAAGCAGTCGACCATTGCCAACGTTGTACGCAAACTGGAAGAGCACGGCGCGCTGTCGAATACCATCGTCGTCGCAGCCTCCGCTTCCGAGCCGGCCGCCCTGCAGTTCCTGGCACCATACTCCGGTTGCACCATGGGCGAGTACTTCCGTGACCGTGGTGAAGACGCGCTGATCATTTATGACGATCTGTCCAAGCAGGCTGTGGCCTACCGTCAGATCTCCCTGCTGCTGCGTCGTCCGCCGGGTCGTGAAGCCTATCCTGGCGACGTTTTCTATCTCCACAGCCGTCTGCTCGAGCGCGCATCGCGTATCTCGGAAGAGTACGTCGAGAAGCTGACCAATGGCGAAGTCAAGGGCCGTACCGGCTCGCTGACCGCGCTGCCGCTGATCGAAACGCAGGCCGGTGACGTATCTGCCTTCGTACCGACCAACGTGATTTCGATCACCGACGGCCAGATCTTCCTGGAATCCAACCTGTTCAACTCGGGTATCCGTCCGGCGGTCAACGCCGGTGTATCGGTTTCCCGTGTAGGTGGTGCAGCTCAGACCAAGATCATCAAGAAGCTGTCCGGCGGTATCCGTACCGCGCTGGCTCAGTATCGTGAACTGGCGGCGTTCGCCCAGTTTGCATCGGATCTCGACGAAGCTACCCGCAAGCAGCTTGAGCACGGTCAGCGTGTGACCGAGCTGATGAAGCAGGACCAGTACTCGCCGATGTCCGTAGCCGAAATGGCTATCAGCCTGTATGCCGCTGAAAAAGGTTTCCTGACCGACGTCGAGATCGCCAAGGTTGGCGCCTTCGAGAAGGCAATGCTCGCCTGGTTCAAGCGTGAGAAGGCCGATCTGCTGGCCAAGATCAACGAGAAGGGCGACTACAACGACGAGATCGAAGCCGGCATCAAGTCTGGCATCGAGAACTTCAAGTCGACCCAGAGCTGGTAAGCCGAAGGCGGGAGGCGACCTTGTCGTCTCCCGCATCGTGCGATCTGGCCTGAGGCTAACCTTATAGGTGTGACATGGCAGGCGCAAAAGAGATTCGCGGGAAGATCGCGAGTATTAGAAATACGCAAAAGATCACCAGCGCCATGGAGAAAGTGGCGGTCAGCAAGATGCGCAAGGCACAACAGCGCATGGCTGCCAGCCGTCCCTACGCTGAGCGTATCCGTCAGGTAATTGGTCATCTGGCCAATGCCAACCCGGAATACCGTCACCCGTTCATGCAAGAGCGTGAGACCAAGCGGGTGGGGTACATCGTGGTCAGCACGGACCGTGGTCTGGCGGGCGGCTTGAACACCAACCTGTTCAAGGCCCTCGTGCAGCATATGAAAGAGTGGCGTGACCGTAACGTTGAAACCGACCTGTGCGTGATCGGCAGCAAGGGCGCTGCGTTCTTCCGCGCCTATGGCGGCAACGTCGTCGCGGCGATCAACGGCCTGGGCGAGAAGCCCTCGCTGAGCGATCTGATCGGCAGCGTCAAGGTCATGCTCGATGGCTACAACGAAGGGCGCATCGATCGTCTGTATCTGGTCTCCAATGAGTTCGTCAACACCATGGTGCAGAAGCCCACGGTGGAACAGCTGATTCCGCTGGTACCGGCCGACAAGGCCGAGCTCAAGGGTCAGTGGGACTATGTATACGAGCCCGATGCGCGCGAACTGCTCGATGGGCTGCTGGTTCGTTATATCGAATCGCAGGTGTATCAGGCAGTAGTCGAGAACAATGCCAGCGAGCAGGCCGCCCGGATGATCGCGATGAAGAACGCCACGGATAACGCCGGCGATCTCATCAAGAACCTGCAGCTTATTTACAACAAGGCTCGACAGTCAGCGATCACCCAGGAAATTTCGGAAATCGTCGGCGGCGCCTCCGCGGTCTAGCGGCCCGGTTAGCAGTTACGGTTTCATACCACTTAGAGGAACCAGATATGAGTAGCGGACGTATCGTTCAAATCATCGGCGCCGTTGTCGACGTGGAATTCCCGCGCGAAAACGTGCCGAATGTGTATGACGCGCTGCTGGTTGACGAGAAGGGCCTGACCCTGGAAGTTCAGCAGCAGCTTGGTGACGGCATCGTGCGTACCATCGCCATGGGTACTACCGAGGGCGTCAAGCGTGGCCTGGATGTCAGCAACACTGGCGCAGCCATCTCCGTACCGGTCGGCATCAAGACGCTCGGTCGCATCATGGACGTGCTGGGCAATCCGATTGACGAAGCGGGCCCGATCGGCGAAGAAGAGCGTTGGGGTATCCACCGCGAAGCACCTTCCTACGCTGAACAGGCTGGCTCCAACGAGCTGCTGGAAACAGGCATCAAGGTCATCGACCTGATCTGCCCGTTCGCCAAGGGCGGTAAGGTCGGTCTGTTCGGCGGCGCCGGTGTCGGCAAGACCGTGAACATGATGGAGCTGATCCGTAACATCGCGATCGAGCACAGCGGTTACTCGGTATTCGCAGGCGTGGGCGAGCGTACTCGTGAGGGTAACGACTTCTACCACGAGATGAAGGACTCCAACGTTCTCGACAAGGTAGCCCTGGTTTACGGTCAGATGAACGAGCCGCCGGGCAACCGTCTGCGCGTAGCACTGACCGGTCTGACGATGGCCGAGAAATTCCGTGAGGAAGGCCGTGACGTACTGTTGTTCATCGACAACATCTACCGTTACACGCTGGCTGGTACCGAAGTATCCGCGCTGCTCGGCCGTATGCCGTCCGCGGTAGGTTACCAGCCGACCCTGGCCGAGGAGATGGGCGTTCTGCAGGAGCGTATCACCTCCACCAAGACTGGTTCGATCACTTCCATCCAGGCGGTATACGTACCGGCGGATGACTTGACCGACCCGTCTCCGGCGACCACCTTCGCCCACCTTGACGCCACCGTGGTACTGTCCCGTGACATCGCTTCGCTGGGTATCTACCCTGCCGTCGATCCGCTGGACTCCACCTCCCGTCAGCTGGATCCGCTGGTCATCGGCCAGGAGCACTACGACACCGCTCGTGGCGTTCAGTATGTTCTGCAGCGCTACAAGGAGCTGAAGGACATCATCGCCATCCTCGGTATGGACGAACTGTCTGAGGAAGACAAGCAGCTGGTAGCGCGCGCTCGTAAGATCCAGCGTTATCTGTCGCAGCCGTTCTTCGTTGCTGAAGTGTTCACCGGTGCACCGGGCAAGTACGTATCGCTCAAGGACACCATTCGCGCATTCAGCGGCATTCTCAAGGGTGACTATGACCACCTGCCCGAGCAGGCGTTCTACATGGTCGGCACCATTGACGAAGCCATCGAGAAAGCGAAGAAAATGTAATGGGCGCGCCCGGTCAAACGGGCGCTGAACCGAGGCAATGATATGGCTATGACAGTGCACTGCGATATCGTAAGCGCAGAAGAAGAGCTGTTCTCCGGCCTGGTAGAGATGGTCGTGGCGCACGGCAACATGGGTGATCTGGGTATCCTCCCGGGCCACACGCCGCTGCTCACCGATCTGAAGCCGGGTCCGGTACGGGTGATCAAGCAGGAGGGCGGCGAAGAGGTGTTTTATATCTCTGGCGGCTTCCTCGAGATTCAGCCGGGCATGGTCAAGGTGCTTGCCGACACGGCGATCCGTGCCGGCGACATCGACGAAGCCGCAGCTGCCGAAGCCAAGCAGGCCGCCGAGCGTGCGCTCAGCGAGAAGGGCGCAGAGTTCGATTACGGCTCCGCATCCGCCCGCCTTGCCGAAGCCGCGGCTCAGCTGCGTACCGTGCAGGAATTGCGGAAGAAGTACGGCGGACCGGCGCTCAACAACCGGTAAGTCGCAGAAAGGCAGCCTAGGCTGCCTTTTTCTTTGGTTACGCCCCCCCGCGCAAGCACCATTCGCGTGTCGATGCTTAACGCTTAACGCTTAACGCTTAACGCTTAACGCTTGAAGCTACAAGCTTGAAGTTTGCTGACATCGCTTGCAACCACACCCCACCAAACCACACTGTCCAGCCTCCAGCCTCCAGCCTCCAGCCTCCAGCCTCCAGCCTCCAGCCTCCAGCCTCCAGCCTTCCAACGATCCAACGATCCAACGATCATGAGTGCACGCCCGCCCCGCCCTGCTTTTGTTATCATCCGTGCATTCGTTCGCTGACCAGGCTTTATCCATGAATCTTCACGTCGTCATTCTCGCCGCCGGACAGGGCACCCGCATGCGCTCGGCGCTTCCCAAGGTTCTTCACGCTGTTGCCGGCAAACCGATGTTGGGACACGTCATAGACTGCGCCCGCGCCCTGTCACCGAAGCGAATCCATGTGGTGATCGGCCATGGGGCCGAGGTCGTCAGGCAGACACTGGAAGCCGCTGATATCAACTGGGTGATGCAGACCGAGCAGCTGGGCACCGGGCACGCAGTGGCCCAGGCCCTGCCAGCGATCGATACCGCAGACCAGATCCTCGTGCTGTACGGCGACGTACCCTTGTTGCAGGTCGACACGCTGCGAACACTCAGTGCCCAGGCCGGTGCCCAGGCGCTTGGCCTGTTGACGGTCGACATGGCCGACCCGACGGGGTACGGGCGCATCATTCGCGATGCCGCAGACCGGGTTCAGGCAATCGTCGAGCAGAAGGATGCCACGCCCGAGCAACGGCTGGTCACCGAAGCCAACACCGGCATCATGGCGCTGCCAGGCTCGCGTGCGGCGGGCTGGCTCAATAGCCTGTCCAGCAATAACGCGCAGGGCGAGTACTACCTCACCGACGTGGTCGCCATGGCCGTTGCCGACGCGGTGCCAGTAGAGGTGGCGCAGCCAGCCGACGAACTCGAGGTGATGGGCGCCAACAACCGGCAGCAGCTGGCGGTGCTCGAGCGTGCTTTCCAGAGCCGTCAGGCGCGTCGTCTGATGGACGAAGGCGCAACGCTGACAGACCCGGCGAGGATCGACGTACGCGGCGAGGTCACGGTTGGCCGGGACGTGTTCATCGACATCAACGTGATCCTTGAGGGTCGGGTGGTGATAGAGGACCAGGTCGAAATAGGGGCCCACTGCGTGATTCGCGACAGCGTTATCCGCTCCGGCAGCGTGATCAAGGCGTATAGCCACATCGATGGGAGCGAGGTGGGCAACCACTGCGACATCGGACCCTATGCGCGGCTGCGCCCGGGGACGCGTCTGGGACGCAGCGCGCGTATCGGCAATTTCGTGGAAACGAAAAAGGCCGATATCGGTGACGGCTCCAAGGTCAATCATCTGTCCTATATCGGCGATGCAGTCGTCGGCCAGAACGTCAACGTCGGAGCCGGGACCATTACCTGCAACTATGACGGCGTGAACAAATTCGTCACGCAGATGGGTGATGGCGCGTTCATTGGATCGAACACGGCGCTGGTCGCGCCGGTCCGTGTCGGGGCAGGGGCCGTGACGGGCGCTGGCTCAACCATCACTCAGGATGTCCCGGACGGTTCACTCGCGGTAGGGCGAGCGCGTCAGCGCAACATTGACAGCTGGAAGCGACCTGAAAAATCCAGCGATTGAATTGCATCAACCAGCGGTCGGCAGGGGAACTTATGTAGTATCAGAGTGCCATATGCGCTGTTACATTAGGCACTCGAGGGAACAGTGGCCACTGGAGAAGCAAGCTTGCCCCTGATAATGCTCAAGGATGATGAGGTCGCCCTCGATACGCCGCTACCCTGGAACCTGCTCGACGCTGAAGGTACCGTGCTGTTCAGGGAGTCCAGCGTAATCGACAACCCGGCCCTGCTGGCGCAGTTGCTCAAGCTCGGCCTGTATCGCTGCGTTCCACTCAGCGCCGAAGCCGACAAGCCGGAGCCTGCTGCGCCCGAGGTGCAGACCTGCAGCATGGCTCAGATTCAGCTCGCCCCGGGCGACCCTGTCCAGCTGCAGTCGTTGCATGGACATTCCACCGAACGCTACCAGGTTCGCATGATCGGTGTTCATGCGCCGGTCAGTCTGATGGTGACGGCACCGACGCTACACGGCCGGCTGGTGTTCATCAAGGAAGGCCAGCAGTTTCTTGTCCGTGGCTTTGTCGGCAAGGATGCGGTGGCCTATCGCACCCGCGTGCTCAAGTCGCAGCTCACTCCCTACCCGTACCTGCATCTGGCGTATCCCGAGACGGTACAGTCGATGCGTATCCGCAGCTCGGCCCGGGTAACGGTCAATCTGGTAGCCTCCACCGTGGCGCCTTGCGGTCCTGGCGCAGCACGAATCGTCGATCTCAGTCTGGGCGGGGCGCGGATGCTGTCGCGCAGTCCTATTGCCGACAAGGACGATGAGATAAAGGTGTCGTTTCGCATCAATCCTTCGGGGCTCGATGTCTATCTCACGTTGAGGGGACGCGTCCGAGCCGTGCAGCGGCAGGAGGAGGGTACGGCCGAGTTCGTCGCCACCGGCGTGGAGTTTCATAGCCTGAGCGAGCAGGAACGGCTATATCTGACTAACATGGTCTATCAGAACCTGCTCAAGGACACCGTATGACGTTGGGTCTGCTCCGCCTGCTACCTGTCCTCGGGTGCCTTCTCGGCGCCGGGATGGTCAGCGCTGACGAACTGACGGCGCGGTTGGCTGGCGAGCCTTTCATTCTCGAAGTGGCTGACGATGCGCAGTCGCGGCGACAGGGTCTGATGGGCAGGAACGAGTTGGCAGCAGGCACCGGTATGCTTTTCGACTTTCCGCCCGGCATCACGCCAGTGATCTGGATGCGCAACATGCATATCCCGCTGGACCTGGTTTATCTGGATGAACAGGCGCAAATCACCCATCTGTTCGAGGGCGTGCCGCCCTGTGAGTCGATGCCGTGTGCGCTGTACCGGGCTGATCGGCCGTTACGCTTTGTCATCGAGGTGCCAGCCGGCACCATCGAGCAGCTTGATCTGCAAGTGGGTCAGTCCGTCGATATCAGTGGTCGTGAGGACCAGCCCCCGCCCCGCGACTAACGCTCGAGCGCGCGCCAGGCACCCTGGCTGATCTCCTCGCAGTAAGCCCGAAGCACCGGGGTATCGTCCGGCTCGGAGTAGTAGTGGATGGACTGCTGATAGGCGACACCCGGCGTACGCGCGCCTTCGCACACCCCATACGCCCCGCTCGGGCAATCCTCCATCATGCGAACATCGAATTCACGATCCGGGATCTGCGGCTGGCAAAAGCTGCTCTCGAAGAGCTGCGGCGGGATGCTCTGATTCTGCTGACACATGCGTATGGCTACGCCATCATCAACTGACTCTATTAGACAGGCATCGGCCATCGCGAGCGCAGGACATGCGAAAAGTAAAAGGCAGAGCAGGGTCAGGCGTTGCACGGGATGGTTCGCTCGCAAAAATGGCTACATTAGCTGCCTACTACGGTGCGCCGCAAGCCATCCTCCAGGACCGCGACATCAATGCTCGCGGTCATGATCAGCTCAAGGCGATTATCCCCACGCGGGCCCACCACCGACCAGGTCAATTCGGAGCCCGGGAGTCCATTGACCGCGAGCCACCCCGATGCCGTATGCACCACGGCCTTGGCGCGTATCCAGTTCGCTTGCAGCAACCATCCATGAAGTGCATGCCGATCAAAGCGTATCGACGGATGCATCTGCCAGCCCACACTGAATTCCGATTGCGTCTGCTGTTCGCGGCGAAGCCAGTCATCGGTGGAACGCCATAGGCGCGGCGGGGGCTGAGGTCCATCGGGCAGCTCGCCGGTCTCGGGTGTATCGGCGAGCTCGTGAAGCGCAGCCAGAGGAAGCGTGTCGAAGGGGATCTGCCCGTGTGAACACCACATCAGCTCGATCCGGGGCAGACGCTGTGCAAGGGACGCTCGCGCTGCCGAGTCCAGCGTTTCGGCCTTGTTCATGAGCAGCATACCGGCCACATGCAGTGCGTCGGACTGGTGTCCAGCAAGCGTGCCACCGGCAGCCAGAGAGGCCGCGTCGAGCACCATCACCAGAGGATGCAGGTGCAGTACATTCCGCCAGGGCGGCTCTGCGAGCTGTCGGACAAGCGCGGCAGGGTGGCCCAGGCCTGACGTCTCGATAAACAGCCGGTCGGGTCGGGACCGTCTGAGCAACCTCCCAAGGCCGACTTGAAACGGCACGCCGTTGACGCAGCACAAGCAGCCGCCGGGTATTTCGCTGATGGTGACGTCCGGGTGGCCGGTCGTGCCCAGCAGGGCGGCATCCACACCGACTTGGCCGAACTCGTTGACCAGGATTGCCCAGTGCTCTGCGGGCGGCCGCTGGGCGAGCAGGGCGGTGAGCAGGCTGGTCTTTCCCGCCCCGAGCGGACCGGCAATGAGGTGGGTCGGTATCTGGGAGAGGGTTTTCGGCTCAGGCAAGTCAGCTCTCCGCAGCTGCGTTCCACGTGGAACGCAACGTACGCGGTCTAACGCAGGTAGTGGACATTGCTCGGCGCGTCGACCGGTGGTTCGCCCGGTGCACCCGGGAAGGGATGAGGGGCGAGCTCGATTCTCAGCAACCGTTGCCCGTGCAACTCGATCCAACCGGGGTAGCGGCGCTCACCGGTGACGGTGAACTCGAAGCCGTATCGTCGAACGACCCCGAGGCGCGAGCGTTGGTTGCGGCCGACGCGCAGGTTGGTCAACGCGATGCTTTCGTCGAGCAGCTGCAGATCGCTGCGATCGCAGTGCTGGCGGACCATGGCAAGCGCCCGGTCTCTCGCACCCAGGCCGCGCCAGAGCCAGGCGACGATCAGGCCTCCCAGCAACATAAGCGCGACGTGTCCGAGATCAATCATGCCCTGCGGTCCTTGGAAAATGAACGCCAGTATGCCACGCCGGCACCTCAGGCGCGATGCAGGTACCAATCGTAATCCTGCTGGCCCACCTCGCCCATGAACTGCCGATATTCGGCGCGCTTGACCGCCAAGAAGATGTCCAGAAAGCGTGTGCCGAGCATGTTGCGCGCCCAGGCTGACCGCTCCAGCCGTTCCAGCGCGGAGTGCCACTCCAGACTCATTGGCTCGCGCTGTTGCGCGTAACCGTTGCCGTCCACAGCCGGGCCGGGATCCATCCGCTCGCGAATGCCACGGTGCATCCCGGCGAGCACGGCGGCGGCAGCCAGATAGGGGTTGGCGTCGGCACCGCAGATACGATGCTCAACATGTCGGCTGGAAGCAGGGCCGAGGGGAACACGAAACGCCACCGTTCGATTGTTCACGCCCCATGTCGGCGCCACAGGGGCGTAACTGTGGCTCTGGAAGCGCCGGTAGGAGTTGGCGTTGGGGCAGAACAGCGCCATGCTGTCGGCGAGGCTGGTCTGTAGCCCGGCGATCGATTGGCGCAGGAGCGGGGTACCCTCCGGCGCTTCGCTGGCGAACAGATTGTTGCCCGCTTCGTCGGCCAGACTGATGTGCAGGTGGAAACCGTTGCCAACCATTCCGGCGAAGGGTTTGGCCATGAAGCACGCAATCAGACCCTGCTGCGCCGCCACGGCCTTGACCAGGCGCTTGTAGAGGAGGGTTTCGTCCATTGCCTGCAGTGCGCAGCTACGGTGCTCCAGCGTGATCTCCAGCTGACCGCAGCCGTATTCTGAAATCGCCGTACGTGCGGGTATGCCCTGTACTTCGCATGCGGCGTACAGGGCCTCCAGGAAGGGCATCGCACCTTCCAGCTCGTCGATGCCGTATACGCCGGGGTCCTGGGGCCGCCGACCGTTGCTCAGACGCGCCGGGAGGACCCGGCCGCTGTCGTCTTCCTCGAGCAGGTAGAATTCGAGCTCACCCGCCATCACCGGGTGCAGCCCGTCACGCTGCAACCCGGCGATCACGTCCATGAGCAGGGCGCGCGGATCGGCATGCCGCCCATACCCGCCCCGCTCGCTGTCCAGCATGACCTGAACCTGCGCGGTATCGGTAAGCCAGGGCACAGGACGTAGACTTCCGGTGACCGGGAACGCAATGCCGTCTGCATCGCCGACGTCCCAGACCAGGCCGGTCTCCTCGACATCCTCTCCGCGCAGGGTCAACCCCATCAGCGAACTCGGCAGCGCTCGGCCGTGCTCGTACAAAGCGCGCATTTCCTCGCGCCGCAGGTGCTTGCCGCGCAAAATGCCGCCGCTATCGCAAAGCAGCAACTGGAATGTCGTTATGTTCGGGTGGGTGGTGATGAACGCATCCAGCTCTTCCACAGCAGCGCGGTACATGGCAGGTCCCCTGACGTCTATGTGCTCTGATCTCAAACCAGAAACCGCAACTTGTCAAAGGCCGGCGGTGTCCGGCGTCAGACCTTCGAAACCGCCAGTACGCAGATTTGACCGGCGTCCGGGTAATGCCAGCGAACATTCAGGTCCCATAACCGTACGCCATATTCCCGGTCCGGTGCCGGCCGCTGATAGGCCGGCTTCGGGTCCTGAGCCAGACATTGTTCGATCAGCTCGAGCACTGGCTCGCCCAGCCGCTGCCCGTGGATGCGCGCCGCTTCGAGCGCCTCGCCTTGCCAACGCACGGAGAGCAACCGGGGGGCCGCCTCGGCGAGGCCGTAGTGCGCATCGGCCACCAGATCGGCGTAGGGCACGTAAGGTTTGATGTCGAGCACTGGTGTGCCGTCCAGCAGATCAATGCCCGACACATGCAGACGGCCGCCAGCGACGGCGTCGAGCCGCACCACCGACTGACCGATGGGATTGGGACGGTGCGTGGCCCGGCTGGCGAAGACGCCGATCCGGCGATTACCTCCCAGGCGCGGCGGGCGTACACGCAGGTGATCGGGGCCGCTGGGCGCTGCATGGAATACGAAGAGCAGCCACAGGTGTGAGGCCTGTTCCAGACCGTCCAGTGCTTCTGGCTGATCATAGGGGGGAAGCAGTTCAACCACGCCCCGCGCGGCGGGTGCCAGGCGGGGTTGCCGCGGAATGGCGAATTTCTCGGCGAAGCAGGACCGGACGACGCCGACCGGTTCGAAGGTGTACAGCCGCTCAACCATGCTGCAACGGCGGAATGGCTTCGGGCTGGTCCAGGATGACGAAGTGGCTGCAATCCTGGGTCTCGATGATCTGCAGGTTCTCTGCCTGGCGCGCACTGGCGAGCATTGCGCGTGGATCGAGCACCTTGTCCCGGCTTGGCACGATCACCGCACCGCGCTGCACGCAGCGGTAGATGTCGGTTCCTGTCTCGGTCATCCAGCTGTTCATGTCATGGATATTGGTAACCAGGGTGGTGCAATGCCTGGCGTTGAACGGAAAGCCCCAGATGAGCTCGCGTTTGCGGGGGTTGTCCAGCGAACCCCACACCGCGCGGTTGCGCTCGGAGATTGGCTGCTGCTGCCATAGCGCCAGAAAGAACGGGAACAGCCAGCGAGCCAGTGCCGGTAGCGGGCGATAGGGCTTGCCTTGCGGGAGCACTGGCGCCTCAAGGACGACCTCCACGGACTGGAACAGGTCCGGCCGCTGACGGGCAGCTTCCAGCGTGACCGCGCCTCCTCGGGAATGGCCGTGTACGCGCACCTGACGCGTGCTGACGAGATGCTCCAGTGCCAGATTGAGCACGGCCGCATCGTACGCGATGGTTCCTGCGATGTAGTCCGGCGCCCTGGCCCAGTCCACCTTCGTATAGACCGGTCTGGCCACCGGGACGTGATAGTCCGCGCATGTCAGCTTGATAAGTTCGATACCGGGATCGCTGTAATGCGCGGAAAAGTACATGAAATTCTCAACGAAGCCGTGCACGACGACCACGGTGGTGCTGGGGTTCTCAACTGTGTGGCGTGCCAGGCACGCTTCGCCAATCTGGAACAGCTCACCATGAAAAGCGGTGGTCTGCTGCTGAGGAATATCCTTTTTCAACAACCAGCGCCGCAGGTACACCACGACGACGATGGTCAGGGCTATCAGGCCCAAGAGCGTTTCCATTCTGACTCCATGCTTCGGTGATAACACGACGACAGCATACCGGTTCGATATGACAATCGAATCGCCCGGCTGGGTGAAAGTGTAAGCGGTTATTCGCCTTCGTAGGGTGTGACGTCGTCAGCGACGAGACTGTAACTGGCATCGGCCAGTTCGTTGCTGGTCTGATCCACCCGTAGCGTGCCGGTCACCGACAGAGGGATGTATATGTCGTCGATGCGCATTCCCCGGGGATACTCCACCACGATGATCTGATTCGGCGGCGGCGGTGGCACATGGATGCAGGCGCCTGCGTACGGCACCAGGAAGAAAAGCGTGTATGCACCCGCTTCGTTGGTCTCCAGAGGCACCGGATAGCCACCGATTTCGACCTGCTTGCCGTCGAAAGTCTGCACCACCCGCCGCGAATACATGACCTCGGGCAGCGAGTCATCACGCTGACGCATGCTCGCGGTGAAGTCGCCGGGCAGTTCCTCGCCGCCGTCGTGGCCGATCTCGGGCATATCGAGCATCGCCTGATAGTCCTCTTCGGGGAGCAGGTCCAGCCAGTCGACCTCGGTGGGCGCTGCATACACCAGACCGGAGAACAGCATCAGCAGCGCAAAGCGGATGATTCGCATGGTACACCGTCGGGGGGAGTGGAAGCAGGCAGTACCCGGGTCGCCCGGATCGGGCAGTTAACGAGCGCTATGCTCGACGATTCGAACCTCGCCGGCAAGCCCGGCGAGGTGCAACCCATCGCATCGTCAGTGACGTTCGATCAGCGCCTGGAGCTCGGCAATACGCGCTTGAAGGGAGGCTGCATCGTTGCAGCGCAGCGTAGCATGGCCGACCTTGCGGCCTGTCTTGAACGCCTTGCCGTAGTGGTGCAGATGACAGTCGGCAATGCCGGTGACGTCGGCGACTGGCGGCACTTGGCCAATGAAGTTGAGCATCGCGCTTTCACCCACCTTGGCGGTAGAGCCCAGCGGCAGGCCGGCGATGGCCCGAAGATGATTTTCGAACTGGCTGCACTCGGCCCCTTCGATGGTCCAGTGCCCGGAATTATGAACCCGGGGAGCGATTTCGTTGGCCTTGAGCCCGCCGTCGATTTCGAAGAACTCGAAGGCCAGCACACCTACGTAGTCGAGCCGGCCGAGAACCCGGCTGGCGTAATCTTCCGCCAGCGCCTGAAGCGGGTGGCAGGTGCTGGCTACCGACAGGCGCAGGATGCCCTGCTCATGGGTATTGTGTACCAGCGGATAGAATCGCGTCTGGCCGTCCTGGGCGCGTACGGCAATCAGCGACACTTCGCCGGTGAAGGGCACGAAGCCCTCCAGCAGACAGGGCACGCTGCCCAGCTCGGCGAAGGCACCATGCACATCTTCCGGTGTGCGCAGTACCTTCTGCCCCTTACCGTCATAGCCCAGAGTGCGGGTCTTCATGACCGCAGGCAGACCGATGCGCTTGACCGCCAGCTCGAGGTTGTCCTGGGACTGGATGTCGGCGAATTCCGGAGTCGGGATGCCCAGCTCCTGGAACATCGACTTTTCAAACCAGCGATCGCGCGCGATTCGCAGCGACTCGGCGTTGGGGTAAACGGGCACGAACTGCGAGAGAAAGGCGACGGTATCAGCCGGTACACTCTCGAACTCGAAGGTCACCACGTCGACTTCATCAGCCAGCTGGCGCAGATGGTCGCGGTCGCTGTAGTCGGCCCTGATGTGTTCACCCAGCGCCTGAGCGCAGGCATCAGGGGCCGGGTCGAGGAAAGCGAACTGCTGGCCGAGCGGAGTGCCCGCCAGGGCGAGCATGCGGCCGAGTTGACCGCCACCAATGACGCCGATCTTCATGGTTCGATTCCTCAGGCCTGACGCGGGTCGGGGTTGTCCAGCACCGTATCGGTCTGGCGGGTGCGGAAGTCCTTCAGTGCCTGGTGGAACTGCGGATGCTTGGCGCCAAGGATGCTCGCCGACAGCAGCGCAGCGTTGATGGCACCGGCCTTGCCGATCGCCAGCGTCGCCACCGGTACGCCGGCGGGCATCTGCACGATGGACAGCAGCGAGTCGACACCCGAGAGCATGGACGACTGAACGGGCACGCCGAGAACCGGCAGATGCGTCTTGGCAGCACACATGCCTGGCAGGTGGGCAGCACCTCCGGCCCCGGCAATGATGACTTCTATACCGCGGCCGGCGGCCTCGTCGGCGTACTGAAACAGCAGATCAGGGGTGCGGTGTGCGGACACCACCTTCACCTCGTGGGGGATGCCCAGTTGATCCAGCATGTCAGCCGTATGGCTTAGGGTGGACCAGTCGGACTTCGAACCCATGATCACGCCTACCAGTGCGGTCATTGCGGTGCCTCGCTCAGTGGTGCCGCCTGCGCGGCAGAAACGAAAAGCGGGGAATTATAAGTCAGCCACCGGCGACAAGCCACCAGCATCAGCGCTGCCCGGCCCTGCTCAGCTTCTGGACTGGAACTTCTGCGGACGCAGGACTTCGACCTCCGACAGAAAGCACACCATGGCGAAGTTGGCGTAATACTTTTCCTGCACGTGATGGGCAATCTGCTCGGCGATCTCGTGCGTGCAGATCACTTCCACTCGGATGTTGCCGTCATTGTCCCAGCCGGCGCTGCGTACGCCCCGACTTCCTCGCCCCCGCGCATCGGAGATTGTCCAGCCCGGGGCGCCGTGCTGCTCGAGGTCGCGCAGCAGACGCGATTCCAGCGGGGCTTCACAGATGATGGTCAACAGGGTACGGGTAGGCATGCTCATGGGATTTGCCTCACTTGCTCAGCCACTGGGCCAGCGACAGGTACAGGGGAATGCCGACCAGTATATTGAACGGGAAGGTAATGCCCAGCGACGCGGTCAGCGAAAGCGCCGGGTTGGCTTCAGGCAGAGCCAGGCGCATGGCGGCGGGCACCGCGATGTAGGAGCCGCTGGCCGCCAGTGTGGCAAGCACGGTCATTCCGCCGACCGAAAGGCCGAGGAAGTTGCCAAGGAACGCGCCGCAGACGGCACCGAACAGCGGGAATCCCAGCGCAAAGACAGCCAGACGCAGGCCGGCGGTGCGCAGGCTGCCCAGGTGCCGCGACGCAATCAGCCCCATCTCCAGCAGGAAGAAGGCCAGTACCGGTTTGAACATGCTGGTATACAGCGGCTCCAGCGGAGCAATGGCCTGCTTTCCAGCCAGCACACCGATGGCCAGACCGCCCAGAAGCAGCATGATGCTCTTGCCGAGGAATACCTCGTGGCTCAGCGACTTCCAGTCGGTATCGCGACTGACGCCCTTGGCCAACAGAATCCCGACGATGATTGCCGGAATCTCCAGCACGGCAACGAACAGCGGCATGTAACTTTCGAAGTCGATGCCCTGCGAGATCAGGTAGGCAATGACCACTGCAAAGGTCGCGGCACTCACCGAGCCGTAGTGTGCCGCGATGCTGGCCGCGTCGGTGCGGTTGAAGCGCAGCACCCGCAGCACCGGAAAGGCCACCAGCGGCAGCGCTATACCCAGTACCAGCACTGCGGCCGTCTGACCGAGCAGGGCCGGGCTGGCCTGTTCGGCCAGCTCGACCCCGCCGTGCAGACCTATTGCCAGCAGCAGGATGATCGATAGCGTGTCATACAGCCCGGGCGGAAGCTTGAGTTCGCTCCTGACCAGGCCTGCGAACAGACCGAACACGAAAAACAGAACTACCGGATCGAACCCCATGCATGTCCTCCGAACGGATTGTCGTTACCGGCTCACTCGATTTCGATGAGGATTTCACCGGGGTTCACCCGGTCGCCCTTGACCACGTTGACCGCTTTCACGGTGCCGTCGACGCCAGCCTGGATCTCGCTTTCCATTTTCATCGCTTCGCTCACCAGTACTGCCTGGCCGGCCTTGACTGCATCACCCACCTGAACCAGCACGTCGACCACGTTGCCGGGCATGCTGGTGGTGACGTGGCCCGGCTGGCTGGCCTGTTTGCGCTGCCCGCCACCGCTGCCGCCAGCGTAGCTGTTCAAGGACTCGAACACCGCCTCTTCCGGCATGCCATCCAGGCTCAGATAGAAGTGCCGCTTGCCGTCGCCCTTGACGCTGACGCCGGTAATATCGACCCGGTAGGTTTCGCCGTGGACATCGATGATGAACTCGGTCGGGCTGCCCTCCTGCGCCATCGGCTTGGCACCGCTGCCGTCGGGGATCGGCAGCAACGCCTCCGGCTTGAGCGTACCGGCGGCGCGCTCTTCGAGGAACTTGCGGCCTATGTCCGGGAACATGGCATACGTCAGAACGTCTTCTTCGCTCTGGGCCAGCGTGCCCACTTCCTTGCGCAGCTTGTCCATCTCCGGCGGGATCAGGTCGGCCGGCCGCACATCGATGACCTCTTCGGTTCCGATTGCGCGGCGACGCAGGTCCTCGTTTATGCTGCCGGGCGCCTGACCGTAGCGACCCTGCAGCAGAAGCTTGACCTCGTTGGTGATGGTCTTGTAGCGCTCACCGGCGAGCACGTTGAATACCGCCTGCGTTCCAACGATCTGCGAGGTGGGCGTGACCAGCGGCGGGTAGCCGAGGTCGGCGCGCACACGCGGGATTTCTTCGAACACATCCTGAATTCGATTGAGCGCGCCCTGTTCCTTGAGCTGGTTGGCCAGGTTGGACATCATGCCACCCGGCACCTGATTGACCTGCACGCGGGTATCGACGCCGGTGAATTCGCTTTCAAACTGGTGGTACTTCTTGCGCACGGCATGGAAGTACAGGCTGATGTCCTGAATCAGTGCCAGGTCCAGGCCCGTGTCATAGGGAGTGCCGCGCAGGGCGGCGACCATCGACTCAGTTCCCGGGTGGCTGGTGCCCCAGGCCATGGAGCCGATGGCAGTATCGATATGGTCGGCACCGGCCTCAATCGCCTTGATCTGAACCATCGCAGCCATGCCGGCGGTGTCGTGCGAGTGAATGAACACCGGCAGGCTCAATTCAGCCTTCAACGCGGTGACCAGCTCGGCGGTGGCGAATGGCGTCAGCAGGCCGGCCATATCCTTGATGGCGATCGAATCGATGCCCATGGCGGCCATGGCCTTGGCCTGCTTCACATAGCCGTCCACGGTGTGGACCGGGCTGGTGGTGTAGGCGAGGGTCCCCTGGGCGTGCTTGCCGGCATCCTTGACCGCAGCGATGGCGGTTTCCAGATTGCGCACATCGTTCATGGCATCGAAGATGCGGTAGACGTCGATACCGTTCTCGGCACTCTTGGCCACGAATGCCCGCACCACGTCATCGCTGTAATGGCGGTAGCCCAGCAGGTTCTGACCGCGCAGCAGCATCTGCAGGCGGGTGTTAGGCAGCGCCTCGCGCAGCTGGCGAAGCCGCTCCCATGGATCTTCCTTGAGAAAGCGCACGCAGGCGTCGAAGGTGGCACCGCCCCATACTTCCAGCGACCAGTAACCGACCTGATCGAGCTTCGGGCAGATCGGCAGCATGTCCTCGGTGCGCAGGCGTGTGGCGAGCAGGGACTGGTGGGCATCGCGCAGGATGGTGTCGGTAACGGTGATGGTGCGTGTAGTGCTCATTTGCTGTTCCTCGTTAGCTGCAAGCTTTAAGCGACAAGCTGCAAGCGGATCAGATTTTTCTTTCAGCTTGCAGCTTCAAGCTTGCCGCTGGGGTTCATAGTCCGGCATGCGCCGCGATGGCTGTGGCGATGGCCAGGGCCAGTTCTTCGGGCTTGCGCTTTACCGAGTACTGCAACAGCTCCGGATGGGCTTCGACGAAGCTGGTGTTGAACACCCCGCTACGAAACTCGGGGTTGCGCAGGATCTCCTGGTAGTAGGGCGTGGTGGTCTTCACACCCTGCAGGCGCATGTCGTCCAGCGCGCGCAGGCCACGGTCCAGCGCTTCCTCCCAGCTCAGCGCCCAGACAATCAGTTTCAGACACATCGAGTCGTAGAAGGGCGGAATGGTGTAGCCGGTGTAGATCGCCGTATCGACCCGCACACCAGGGCCACCAGGGGCGTAATAGCGGGTGATCTTGCCGAAGGAAGGGAAGAAATTGTTCTTCGGGTCTTCGGCGTTCACCCGGAACTGGATGGCGAAGCCGCTGTGATGAATGTCTTCCTGCTTCACTGACAGCGGCAGGCCCGAGGCGATACGGATCTGCTCACGCACGATGTCGATGCCGGTGATCTGTTCGGTGATGGTGTGCTCGACCTGAACCCGGGTATTCATTTCCATGAAGTACACGTCGCCCTCGGCGAGCAGGAATTCCACGGTCCCGGCGTTTTCATAGCCCACCGCCTGGGCTGCGCGCACGGCCAGGTCGCCCACGTAGGCGCGCTGCTCGGGCGTCAGCTGCGGGCTGGGTGCTATTTCGATCAGTTTCTGGTTGCGCCGCTGGATCGAGCAGTCGCGCTCGAACAGATGCACCGTATTGCCGTGGCTGTCGGCGAGAATCTGCGCCTCGATGTGCTTGGGATTGACGATGCACTTTTCCAGGAACACGTCCGCCGAGCCGAATGCCTTGGTTGCTTCGGAGATCACCCGCGGCCAGGCCTGTTCCAGCTCTTCGCGGCTGTTGCAGCGACGTATGCCGCGTCCGCCGCCACCTGAGGTGGCCTTGAGCATGACCGGATAGCCGACGCGTTCGGCTTCCTTCAATGCTTCGTCGAGGTCCGCCAGGTTGCCTTCGGTGCCCGGCGTGACGGGTACGCCTGCGGCGATCATGCTGCGCCGGGCTTCGGTCTTGTCGCCCATGCGGCGGATGACCTCGGCGTCCGGCCCGATGAACTTGATGCCGCGCCGCGCGCAGATCTCGGCCAGTTCGGCATTTTCCGACAGAAAACCATAGCCCGGATGCAATGCGTCGCAACCGGTTTCAACCGCCACGTTGACCAGCTGACGCGCGTTCAGATAGCCGGCGAGCGGATCGCTGCCGATGTTGTACGACTCGTCGGCGCGTTTGACATGCAGGGCATAGCGGTCGGCATCGGTAAAGACCGCGACCGAGCGAATGCCCATCTCGGCGCAGGCACGCACGATACGTACGGCAATTTCGCCACGGTTGGCGATGAGGATCTTCTTGATCACGTCCGTTCCTCGTGGTGGTGATCGGGCCATTTACGTTACGGCTGGCCAGACATATAGAAAAATGAATAATATTTCTACGTTGTATAAGCAAAAGCTTATGGAAGTGCCGTGAGCTCCTGTTCAGAGGATAGAACACCATGCGCAAATCTCTGCTTCGGATGACGCTGCGCCAGCTGCAGGTCTTTCGTGCGGTGTGTGCCAGCCAGTCCTACAGTCGTGCCGCAGAGGAGATGGCGCTGACCCAGCCTGCCGTCAGTCAGCAGATCCGTCAGTTGGAGGAACAGCTCGGCCAACCGTTGTTCGAGTATGTCGGCCGCAAGCTGTACCTCACCGAAGCGGCCCACAGCCTGCTGGCGGCCAGCGAGGACATCTTCGAGCGGTTGGATAACCTCGACATGAGTCTGTCGCGGCTCCAGGGCACCTTGCGCGGGGAGCTCAAGGTT
The DNA here is from genome assembly GCF_020025155.1 of Halopseudomonas nanhaiensis. Taxonomy (NCBI): domain Bacteria; kingdom Pseudomonadati; phylum Pseudomonadota; class Gammaproteobacteria; order Pseudomonadales; family Pseudomonadaceae; genus Pseudomonas; species Pseudomonas nanhaiensis. The sequence goes on along the minus strand of NZ_CP073751.1, from coordinate 3,621,163 downwards.
GGCGTGGTGAGCAGCATCCAGTACCTCACGCCGCATCTGCTGGCGGCGTTCCGCGAGCGTCATCCCGAGGTGACCTTCTGCATGGAGGTCATGCGCCGGTCCGATGCGATCCGCCGGCTTCAGGACAATCGTGATGACGTGACACTGATGGCGCTGGTGCCCGAGGATCGGGCCCTGGAGTTCTTTCCGTTCCTCGACAACCCGATCATAGCCGTCGCTCACGCCGCGCATCCGTTGGCAGCGCAGGGCGGTCTGTCGCTCAAGGTGCTGGAAGAACACGTCGTGCTCAACCGCGAATCCGGTTCGGGCACGCGCAAGGCCTGTGAAGAATTCCTGCAGAACAAACGCGTACATCTGCAGCAGACCATACAGCTGGGTTCGGGGGATTCACTGGTGCAGGGCGCCCTGGCCGGGCTGGGCATCGCCATGGTGACCGCGCACGCCGCGGCCAGTCATCTGCGCAGCGGCGAGCTGGTACAGCTCGATTTCTCCGAGCTGCCGCTCTATCGGAGCTGGTGCGCGGTGCATGCCCGCGGCAAGCGACTCAGTCCGGTCGCTGAGGCGTTCCTCGGGTTTCTTCGCGAAGAGCGCGCACAGATCCGCCAGATTGCCAGGCGCTTCGAGCACCGGCAAACGGCGGCGGACTAGCCGCTAGGCGGGGCGCGGCTCGCGGTGCTGGAGGTCGATCAGATCGGGAAAGTCGCAGACCGCCGCGTGCAGCGCCTGGCTGTCGCGGTAGTCTTCTATCGCTCGCCGGTACGCCATGCGTTGCCGGTCCTGCTCGCGCCGTCTGGCACGGCGGGCGTTATTGGGGCCCTGTTCGTCGTCAAATGCGGTATCAAGCTCGTAAGCCATGTTGCACCCCCGTTTGGAGTTGAGTCCGGAACGGGGACATCTTGGCCTGCCGGGCATGACGGGCTTATGACAAGGCGTGCTCAGGTTTCGCCGACGTGGCGCTCCATTTGTTCCTGGCGCTCCTTGGCCTCGATCGAAAGCGTTGCCGTGGGGCGCAGCAGCAGGCGACGCAGGCCGATCGGCTCACCGGTCTCGTCGCAATACCCGTATTCGCCCTGCGCCAGGCGGTCCAGCGCCTCATCGATCTTGTCCAGCAGCTTCTTTTCCCGCTCGAGCATGCGCAGTTGCCACTGACGGTGCTCTTCGGCGCTGCCGACATCCGCCGCATCGCCAGGGATGTTTTCGGTTTCGCGCAGGGACTGAAACTCTTCGTCGATACGCTGGCGCAGGGCCTCGCGCTCGCGGGTCAGCAGATCGCGGAAAAACGCTTGCTGCTCCTCGTTCATGTACGCATCGGCAGGCTGCGCAAGGAGCTGTTCTTCGGTCATTAAGGGCTTGTTCATAGTGTTCACCGGTCGGTCTTCTTTTGCTTGGGCGTTGCCGATTACAGACACTCTCGAGCAGGGTTTGTTCAAGCTCCATCGCGGCCCGGCTTGGCAGGCACGGCGGGCTGACGGAGAATGCCGTTCTTTAGGATCACAGGGACAGGTGATGGAACTGCGTGGCGTATTGACCAGTTGGAATGATCAGAAGGGCTTCGGGTTTATCGAGCCGGACGCGGGCGGTGAACGGGTCTTCGTGCATATCTCGGCCATGCGCGGTGATGCCCGGCCGGTTACCGGCGATGCGGTGCTGTACATCCCCGGACGAGACGCTCAGGGACGGTTGCGCGCCGAACATATGCGCAGCGAAGCGCTGGCCGTCGACCGCCCGGCAATCCGTCGCAAGCCACGTGCCGAGAAGCTGCAAGGAAAGGCGGCGCCGCCGCGCAAACCGGCCGCTAGACGACAGCCGCGAGCGGCTGCGGCCGGATCGGTACGAAACCTTCCGGCGAAGCTGATCTTGCTGATCATGCTCCTGGCACTGCCCATCGCCGGCACAGTACAGGTGCTGCTGCTCGGCAGTGGCCGCTGGCGGGCTACCTGGTGATCAGCCTGCTGACTTTTCTGATGTACTGGTCGGACAAGCAGAAAGCCATGAAGGGGGCCTGGCGCACGCCGGAGAGTACCTTGCATCTGGCCGAGCTCGCGGGAGGCTGGCCGGGCGCCCTGGTAGCCCAGCAACTGCTCAGGCACAAGACGCGCAAGGCGTCCTATCAGGTGACGTGCTGGCTGATCGTTGCCCTGCACCAGCTGTTCTGGATCGACTGGCTGGTGCTGGGCGGGCGTTACCTGGGCCGCTTCATACGCCCCTGGCTGGTGTGATCAAACGGCCACGCCGAGGCTGCGCAGGTAGTCATCGTAGCTACCGCTGAAGTCGGTCACACCATCGGCGGACAGTTCGATGATACGCGTGGCCAGCGAGCTGACGAATTCCCGGTCATGGCTGACGAAGATCAGCGTGCCGGGATAGTTGTCCAGCGCCAGGTTCAGCGCCTCGATCGATTCCATGTCCAGGTGGTTGGTCGGCTCGTCCATGACCATCACGTTGGCCTTCTTCAGGATCAGCTTGCCGAACAGCATACGGCCCTGCTCGCCACCGGAAATCACCTTCACCGACTTCAGAATTTCATCGTTGGAGAACAGCATGCGCCCAAGGGTACCGCGCACCAGCTGCTCGCCGCCCTGCGTCCATTGCGCCATCCAGTCGAACAGCGTGCAGTCGTCCTTGAAGTCTTCGGCGTGATCCTGAGCGAAGTAGCTCACGTCAGCGCTTTCCGTCCACTTCACTTCGCCGGACAGCGGCGGCATCTCACCGACCAATGTACGGAGCAGAGTAGTCTTGCCGATGCCGTTCGGCCCGATGATCGCCACGCGTTCGCCGGCTTCGATCTGCAGGCTGAGATTCTTGAACAGCACCTCGCCGTCATAACCCTGACTGACGCGATCCAGCGTCACCGCCTGACGGTGCAGCTTCTTGTGCTGGTCGAAGCGGATGAAGGGGCTGACGCGGCTCGACGGCTTGACCTCGTCGAGCTGGATCTTGTCGATCTGCTTGGCGCGGCTGGTGGCCTGCTTGGCCTTGGAGGCGTTGGCCGAGAAACGGCTGACGAAGGTCTGCAGTTCGGCGATCTGTGCCTTTTTCTTGGCATTGTCCGACAGCAACCGCTCGCGCGCCTGGGTGGCGGCGGTCATGTATTCGTCGTAGTTGCCCGGGAACAGGCGCAGTTCGCCGTAGTCCAGGTCGGCCATGTGCGTGCATACGCTGTTGAGGAAGTGACGATCGTGGGAAATGATGATCATCGTGCTGGTACGCGCCTTGAGCACGTCTTCCAGCCAGCGAATCGTATTGATATCCAGGTGGTTGGTCGGCTCGTCCAGCAACAGAACGTCCGGATCGGAGAACAGCGCCTGCGCCAGTAACACGCGTAGCTTCCAGCCGGGCGCGACTTCGCTCATCGGTCCGAAGTGCTGCTCCAGGGGAATGCCCAGGCCGAGCAGCAGCTCGCCGGCGCGCGATTCAGCCGTGTAACCGTCCATCTCGGCGAATTCGGTTTCCAGCTCGGCCACGGCCATGCCGTCCTCTTCGCTCATCTCGGCCAGCGAATAGATCCGGTCGCGCTCGGCCTTGACCTTCCATAGCTCCTCGTGACCCATGATGACGGTGTCGATGACGCTGAAGTCTTCATAGGCGAACTGGTTCTGGCGCAGCTTACCCAAGCGCACGTTCTGCTCGATCATCACCTGGCCGCCCGAGGGCTCCAGCTCGCCGCCGAGGATCTTCATGTAGGTCGACTTGCCGCAGCCGTTGGCGCCGATCAGGCCGTAGCGGTTGCCATTGCCGAATTTGACGGAGACGTTTTCGAACAGCGGCTTGGCGCCGAACTGCATGGTGATATTGGCGGTAGAGATCAAGACGGAATCCTGCAGGCGGAGAATGAGGCGCCGGGCGTTGGCGGGGCGCGTATTGTACTGGCATAACGCGCCGTCGGACAGGCCGCCCGACGGGCCGTGATTACAACAGGCGAAGAGGAGTTCGCCGGTCGGCTTTGCTGCGGCAAGGCCGGCCGGCCGGCAGTCCCGGAGAGGGTTAGTAAGGCAGCATCCCGCCGGAGGCGGCAAACATCTCGCCGGTGACATAGCTGGCTTCGGTGGACGCCAGTTGTACGTAGAGCGGTGCGATCTCCACGGGCTGACCGGGTCGGCCGAGGGGGGTCTGTTCACCGAAGGTCTTGAGATTGTCCATGGTCTGGCCACCGCTGACCTGCAAGGGCGTCCAGAAGGGCCCCGGCGCCACTGTGTTGACCCGAATGCCTTTTCCAATCATCTGCTTGGCCAGGCACTTGGTGAAGTTGACGATAGCGGCCTTGGTCATCGAGTAATCGAGCAGATTTTCCGGTGGATCATAGGCGACCACCGAGGACGTATTGATGATCGAGCTGCCCTCCGGAAGGTGCGGGATGGCCGCCTTGCTCAACCAGAACATGGCGTAGAGGTTGGTCTTGACCGTCCAGTCGAACTGGTCGGTGCTGATGTCCATGATCGAATCGTTGCTTTGTTGCCGCGCCGCGTTGATCACCAGAATGTCCAGCCCGCCAAGTTCCTCCACGGCGCGCTTGATCATTTCCTGACAGAACTTTTCATCGCGGATGTCGCCTGGAAGTGCAACCGCCTTGCGTCCGGCGTCCTCGATCAGCTTGATCACGTCCTGTGCGTCCGGCTCCTCGTCCTCCAGATAACCGAAGGCGACATCTGCGCCTTCCCGCGCATAGGCGATCGCCGCCGCCCGGCCGATGCCCGAGTCGCCGCCGGTAATCAATGCCTTGCGACCCTGCAACCGTCCGCTGCCCTGATAGCTTTCTTCGCCGTGGTCAGGACGTGGATCCATTTTCTGAGCCAGCCCTGGCCAGGGCTGGCGTTCCGGATCGAAAGGCGGCTGCGCATACATCTTCTGCGGGTTGCGCATGGGCTGCGGAGCTTTCGTTGACGCTGAACCAGCAGCGGCTGACGAGCCGGCCGACGTTTGCGCGAAGGCCGGCGCGACCATACCGGCAGCCAGCGTTGCGGCCGCCCCATGCAGGATGGTCCGGCGTGAAGGTGAAAAATCATCTGAATTCATTGAGCGACTCCCATGAACCGAGTACGTTCGCACGAGCGGGCAGGCCGGCTCGCACCCGCTTGGGTAGACGGGGCTCGCACAGAGGGAGTTCGAGATTATCGACAGACGGCCCGGAAAGGGCTCGAATCATGGATGATGGGGATAGCGAATTAAGGCTTAGAACGTGAACGTCGGACGCTGTTGTGCCTGGGCATCAAGCTGACTGACCTGCCGCGTGACGACCGGCAGGGAGACCGGGGTAATGTTCTGATCAAGGTTGTGCTCGAACGCGTAACCCGGGGCTGCCTGTTGTTCAGACGAAGCGTTGGTCGAATGCTGCAGTCCAAGCATGACAATCGCGGCCAGCGAAAATGCCATCCATGTGTAGTGCACAGTATTCGCCTTCATTCTGAACCTCCTTGGGCTAAGCCAGTCTCAAGCTAGACGCAACGCGCCTTGCGGCTAATAGAGAGTGCAACAGCCGTGCCAGACGCTGCTCAAGAAAAATGCCAAGAAAATCAACGGCATGAAAATTTCCCTCGTTCCGCTGTTCATGCAATTTGCACGAAGCTCCCTTTTTGCTCAGGTAATCTGCACGAAGCAATTCTGTAGCATGGCTTCAAAGCGAGACGCCATGGTCATTCGCACGGCTCATTGATCGATCCGTCGGGTTGTACGGGAGAGGATGCGCGTTGCAGTGCGTTCAGCCAGTTGGTGTGCCGCCAGGCGCGACGCTGCCGCTAATGCAGTGGCGCATGGCCGAGACGAGTTTGGTTTTTGCTAGGGACTGTCGGGACGCGCGCTCGGTGGGTGTCAGGATAGGCGACGGGTGAGCGGCGGACGGGTAACGGACGGGATCAAGCGGAAGGGCTCAGGGGTGGAGGACGGGCATGTACAGTGTGCAGTCCGGAAGCTGAATCTCACATCTGCATGCCGGTTGGCGACAGACGGTGAGAACTATTTCTCGCGAGACGGTCAGAACGTCCAGGTTTGCTGGCGCTGCGACTGTGGGGCCGCCTGATTGACGTGACTTACCACAGGCAGGGACACCGGCTTGATACTGTGGGTGGCATAGCGCTCGATGCTGTACGTGACGGCGGATTGCGGTTCGGAGGCCTGAGCCGGCGCGTTGTTCTGAATGGAGAGCATGCCGATAGCAGCCAGTGACAGTGCCATCCAAGTGTAGTGAACAGTGCGACCCTTCATCTGAACCTCCCTTTGCCGTTTTTATCACGTGGCGGCTGTTGAGCCGCGCGGACAGTAACTGGTGCAATGGCCGTGCCAGGGAGTATCTATAAATTTCTTCTTCTAAATCAGTTATTTAAATTTGGTGAGGTCATGCGCCATCGTGCACTTTGCATGGAAGGGATTCTGAGGCCGTGTAGATTGCACGAACGGGTGAGGGCGTTGTTACAGGGTTAACGGCTGTAGCGGGGTGCTACGCCCGGCGCGGAGGCCGGGCGTATTAGGCTCAGTAGCGTTCCAGCCAGTGGGCGTAGGGCGCGGGGAGGGTCCAGGAGGCACGATCGAGTTTCAATTCGCGCGCGGCATGGTAGGCCCAGTGTGGGTTTGCCAGGTGTGCCTTGCCGACCATGACCAGATCCAGCTGGCCGTCCTGCACCGCTTTTTCCGCGACATGCGGTTCTCCGAATCCCCAGGCAGATGAGACCGGCAGGCCTGCTTCGTCGCGCACTCGCCTGGCGATCGGCCCCATGAATGCAGGCGCCCAGGGGATCTGCGCTGCCGGTGTGGAAAAGCCGATGCTTACGCTGAGCATGTCGAGCCCGCCGGCCTTCATGCGCTTCACCAGGTCAATCGAGTCGGTCATGGTCTGTTCGTCACGACCGTCGAACTCGATAACACCAAACCGTGCGGTCAAGGGTAGGTGGGCTGGCCACACCTCGCGCACGGCGGCAAAGGTCTCCATCAGAAAGCGGCCGCGGTTTTCCGCACTGCCACCATATTCATCGCTACGCTGATTGGAGTGCTCGGAGAAGAAGCTCTGTCCCAGATACCCGTGTGCGAAGTGCAACTCCAGCCATTCGAATCCGGCGTCGAGTGCACGCCGGGCAGCGGCGACAAAATCTTCCTGCACGCGGCGGATGTCATCCTTGCTCATTGCTTCGGGTGTCTTGTTCAGGTGCGCTCCGAACGGAATGGCCGAGGGAGCGATGGTCTGCCAGCCGCGTGAGTCATCGTTGGCGATGTGATCATCACCTTCCCAGGGACGATTGGCACTGGCCTTGCGGCCAGCATGGGCGATCTGGATTCCCGGCACTGCGCCGGCGGCCTTGATTGCCCTGACTGCGGGAACGAACGCCTGAGCCAGCTGATCGTTCCATATGCCGGCATCGCCGGGTGTGATCCGGCCTTCGGGTGACACGGCGGTGGCCTCGACAATGACCAGGCCGGCGCCGCCGCGGGCGAGCGACGTGAGATGAGCCAGGTGCCAGTCATTGATCAGGCCATCGACTGCCGAGTACTGACACATTGGCGGCACGGCGATCCGGTTGCGCAGAACGGTGTCCTTTAATTGAAAGGGTTGGAATAGTGCGGACATGAAAGCTTCCTGTGATCTGGATTATTTGTAAGTTCGATAATATTCGTACTATGGCTCGGAAGCAAATCGCTGTGTATCATTCGAGCCATGCGTCCCTTCAAGCACCCATCTGCCGATCAGTTCAGTCTCGAGCGCGTACTCTACGCGCTGAGCGATCCTGTGCGGCTGGATATCGTCCGGCGTTTGGCAACGGTTGCGGAGGCGAGCTGTGGCGATCTGGATGGTGGACGCCCCAAGTCCAGCATGTCGCATCATTTTCGCGTATTGCGTGACGCAGGGTTGGTGCGAACCCAGGGGGTGGGCACCACGCATATGAACGCGTTGCGCAGGGAAGAGATCGACCGGCGCTTCCCGGGTCTTCTGGACGCGGTGCTTGGCGCCCCGGTGGACGCATCAGTAGAGGCCTGATCCGGGCGCCAGCCGGTTGCGGCTTCAGGCGTTGGGCAGGCGCAGCGTGAAGGTGGTCAGCGTCTCATCGGACACTACGTCCAGCGTTCCGCCGTGGGCGCGGGCAATTTCTGCCGAGATGTACAGGCCAAGCCCCAGACCCTGCAGGCTGGTGCCACTCTTGCGCCGGTAAAAGGGCTCGAACAGCTGCTTCTTTACGGCTTCGGGTACGGGTTCGCCGGCATTGCTGACACTGATGGCCAGTTCATTACCCTCTAGCGCGGCGACGATCCGAATCGGCTCGGCGTCGTTACCGTGAGCGACTGCGTTGCCGACCAGATTGGATAGCACCTGGGCGAGCTTGTAGTGGTCACACCGCACCGGGCGGTGCACCTGAATATCGGTCTCGATCCGATGTACCGGCGCCGCAGTGCGCAGTTCTTCGACCACCTGCATCACCGTCGGCTGCAGCTCGCGACTCTGGGGCTCGACAGCCAGTCCGCTTCCCAGCCGGCCCCGGGCGAAGTCCAGCACGTTGCTGATCATGCTTTCCATCCGACCGATGCTGTTCAACATCAGCTGGGCGATATTCGATGTGCGAGCGTCCTCGGCCGAACGAAGGATGGAGGCAGTACCCGCCTTGATCGAAGCCAGTGGATTGCGCAGGTCATGGCCGAGCACGGCAATGAACTCTTCGCGCAGTTTCGCGGTGCTGCGCTCGTCGCTCAAGCTGGCCTCGCTCTCGATCAGCTTGAGGTGGTTGTCCAGGTGTAGCCCGATCAGCTCGGCGAACAACTCCAACATGCCCAGTGTTTCTGGCGTCTTGAGGCGAACCGGATGGGGGTGTATGGCGCAGAGCGTGCCGAAAAAGCTGCCGTCCCCCAGCCTGATCGGCATCGACACGTAGCTCTGAAAGCCGTACATCGCCGGTGTCGCATGTTCCGCGTAGACCGGGTCCGTCTCAACGTTCTCGATCACCACAGGCTCGCTGCATTGGCGCACCTGCTGGCAGAGGGTCGTAGTGATGTCGAGTTCTTCGCCGGCCTTCAAGCCGAAGTGAATGGTGTCGAGCACCTGGCAGGCCACCCAGCGGTTCTCCGTCACCCGCGCTACCGTGACGAAGCCCATGCCGGTGGTTCGACAGATCACCTCAAGAATCCGCGGTACCGCTGCGATCTTCTCGAAGATGGTTACCTCTTCGCCTGTTTCCACGTGCATGACAATCGACTCGCTCTGTCGGTACAGGAGTGGCGACGTCGTCCGGGACCGTCGCCGCGCCGCGGGACATTATGGTGGCTGAGGTTGCGAGACGCAAAGCAGCAGAGTGATGCATTCGTTAAATCTGGCGCATTGCGCCGCGCTTGGCTAACCTGTCGCGATCGTTCGCTGGTCTGTCCGACGCTGCTGCGCGCGGGGGCTCAGTCACCTTCACCCGCGGAAACCGTACATGCCCAATCTGACGCCCAAGCTAAACGCCTTGCGCAGCCTGACAGAAACCATCGTCGCGGAGACGGTCGCCCCGCACGCCGAGCGTATCGATCGCAACGGCGTCTGGCCCGCAGAGTCGATGCAGGCCCTTGCCGAAGCCGGTCTGCTGGGCCTGCAGGTACCCCAGGCGCAGGGTGGTCATGGCCAGGGCATGCTGGCGCTGAGTGTCATCACCGAAGCGCTGGGCAAGGCCTGCCCCTCCTCGGCGCTGTGTTTCGGCATGCATTGTGTGGGAACTGCGGTCATCGCCGCCAAGGCTACCTCGCACCAGCAGGAACACTACCTACGCGCGATTGCCCGGGGCGAGCATGTGACCACGCTTGCGCTGTCCGAGCGCGGTACCGGCTCACATTTCTATCTGCCCGAGACGACGCTCGACGATGCGGGTGATACCTATCGGCTCAACGGTACCAAGCAGTTCGTCACAAGCGGCGGCCACGCCGATTCCTACGTGGTGTCGACCGTCGCCAGCGACAAGGCAGACAACGGTGACTTCAGCTGCGTGATTGTCGATGCCCAGGCGTCCGGAGTCCGCTGGGGCGATGCCTGGAATGGCTTCGGCATGCGGGGCAACTCGTCGCGCCCGTTGCACCTGGAGAACGTCTGCGTACCCAAGGCCAATCTGCTTGGCGAGTCAGGCGATCAGGTGTGGTACGTCTTCGAGGTGGTGGCGCCGTATTTCCTGATGGCAATGGCAGGAAGCTATCTGGGCGTGGCTCAGTCGGCACTCGACACGGCCGGCGAGCATCTGCGCGCGCGCCGTTACGAGCATTCGGGTGAGTCGCTACGGCACATCGAAACACTCCAGGTCCGCTTCGCCGATATGTGGACCAGTCTGGCGCGTACCCGCGCACTGGTGCGCGAGGCGGCCAGGATGGGCGACGCCGGGCACCCGGAGGCGCTGCCCCATGTACTCGCCTGCAAGACGGCTGCAGGCGAGACGGCAGTGCAGCTGGCCAACGAGGCGATGACCCTGTGCGGCGGCACCGCCTACCGGGACAATAGTCGCGTGGCACAGATGCTACGCGATGCCCGGGCCAGTCATGTCATGGCGCCGACCACTGACCTGCTGAAAATCTGGACTGGTCGCAGCCTGCTCGGCCTGCCGTTGTTATAACCATGAAGAGTCAACGCATCCTACTCATTCATCCCGAGGACGCTGCTGACGCCGCCGACGTCAGGGCCCTGCAGGAACTGATAGGCTCGCTGGAGCTGCCGCTGACGCTATGTGATGCGCACGATTTCGGGCTGCGCCTCGATGCGCCCGACGCGAGCGATGACGAGCCAGCCGTACTGATTTTTCCTCAACTGATTCGCCGTCCGTCAAGCCTGGCCCGGCGCGCCCGTGCGCACTGGCCCCGGTGCGAGATTCTGTTTCTGCAACCGGCCACGGAAACCGAAGCCTTTCGCCGCAGCCTCGGGCTGGCGCCGATGCTGGGGTCCTACTGGTCCATTGTCGACACCAACCCGGCGACGCTCGGACCAGTATTGGTCGAGGCCGCCGCCGCCGTCAGCCGCCGTGCGCGCTTTCGCACCACCCTCGATCGAGCCAACGCCAGCCTGCAGCTGCGCCTGTCCGGCACGGACCCCGGCCGCGCAAATATAGCCGATCATTACCTGGCGAATTTCATCGATTTCGCCCAGGACGCGATCATCGGTATCGACCTGACCTATCAGGTTCTCTTCTGGAGTTCCGGAGCCGAAGAGCTCTTCGCGATGGATGCCCGTTCGGCAGTAGGGCGCAGCGTCAGACAGATGCCGTTCTGGAGCGATGAGCTGGAAGCCGTCCCCGAGGAACTGGCCCGTCGAGGCCGATCGATGGTGGTCGAGCGGAGCTGTCAGCTTGGCGAACGCGACATGGCACTGGAGATTCATTGTTCCAGCGTGCGCGATGCCGATGGCATGCCGCTGGGCGTCTCGCTGATGATCCGCGACGTGTCCGCCGCGCTCGCCCAGCGCGCCGCCAGCGAGGCGCTGATGCATGCCGAGCATCAGCACCTGTACCAACTCTTTCATCAGGCGCCGGGCTTCGTTGCCGTGACGCAGGGCCCCCGCCACATGGTGGAACTCGCCAACCGGGCCTTCCATCAGCTGGTGGGGCGCCGCGACGTTATCGGCCTGCAGGCCAGCGAAGCCTTCCCGCAGATGGAAGGCGAAACGCTCAGCGAACTGCTGGACCGCGTATACACCACCCGTCGGCCCTTTGTGGGGCGGGGGCTGCCCGTATTCATCCACCGCTCGCCCAGCGCCGCGCCGGAGCTGCGCTACGTGGATTTCGTTTTCCAGCCGGTGCTGTCCGAGCATGGCCTGCCTTCGGGCATCTTCTGCCAGGGCAACGACGTTACCGCGCAGAAGCTCATGCAGGAACAGCTCAAGCGCTCCGAAGAACACCTCGAGGCGCTGGTCGAGGAGCGTACCCGCGAGCTCGAACGCAGCCAGCTGGCCCTGCACCAGGCACAGAAACTCGAGGCGATCGGCAAGCTGACCGGCGGCGTCGCCCACGACTTCAACAACGTGTTGCAGATCATCGGCGCGAACCTTCAGCTGATGCGTGATGGGGTGGCCGGCCAGCCGCACCTGTCACGGCGCCTGGAGGCCGCAGCATCTGCAGTGGAGCGCGGTGCCAAGCTGTCCTCGCAGTTGCTCGCCTTCGCCCGGCGCCAGCCACTGCAACCGTCGCCCCTGAATCTGGCGCGCCAGCTGCGCGGCATGGACGATCTGCTGCGCCGTGCGCTGGGCGAAGACATTCAGATCGAGACGGTCGTCGCCGGTGGGTTGTGGACCACGCTGGTCGACCCGCATCAGCTGGAAAACGTTGTTCTGAATCTTGCCATCAATGCGCGCGATGCGATGCGCGATGGCGGCCAGCTGACCCTTGAGCTGAGCAACGCCATGCTCGACGATGAGTATGCGCGCAGCACGGCGGACGTGACGCCGGGGCAGTACGTGCTGCTCGCCGTGTCGGATACCGGCTGCGGGATGAGCGCAACGACCGTCGAGCACGCTTTCGAGCCGTTCTACACGACCAAGCCCGAAGGGCAGGGGACCGGGCTGGGCCTGTCGATGGCTTATGGGTTTGCCAAGCAGAGCGGCGGTCACATCCGCATTTACAGCGAGCCTGGCAACGGGACGACGGTGAAGCTGTATCTGCCGCGTTCGCTGCAGGAGGAAATCGAGCCGGTGACCCCGCTTACCGGCCCCGTGGTCGGCGGCAGCGAAACCATTCTGGTTGTGGAAGACGATCCCGCGGTGCAGGCCGCGGTGATCGAGCAGCTGACAGGGCTAGGCTACAACGTGCTGCGCGCCAGTGATGCCCAGAGCGCACTGAGCATCCTGCAGAGCGGCCTGCATATCGATGTCCTGTTCACCGACGTGGTCATGCCGGGCCCGTTGCGCAGCCCGGAGCTGGCGCGCCAGGCCAAGCAGCTGCTGCCGGATCTGATCGTGCTGTTCACCTCGGGCTATACACAGAACGCCATCGTCCATGGCGGCAAGCTCGATCCGGGAGTGGAGCTGATCAGCAAACCCTACCGGCTGGTCGATCTGGCACGCAAGCTGCGTCATCTGTTGGCCAACCGCGCGCAAAGCCAGGCGATGCCTTCCATTCTCTGTGAGCCGCAGCCCGGCATGGTGGGACAGGTTCACGACATTCTGCTGGTGGAAGACCAGCAGGATCTGCTGGAAATGACGCGCGAGCTACTGATAATGCTCGGGCACGACGTCATGGCCGTAGCCTCCGCGGAGGACGCGCTCGAGGCGCTTGCCGAGCGCCGGTTCAGCGCGCTGTTGACGGACGTCGGGTTGCCCGGCATGTCCGGTGAGCAGCTGGCCGACAAGGTCCGCGCGCGCTGGCCGGAAACCAGAATTGCGTTGATTACCGGTTATGGAGAGGGGTCGGGTGGGGATCTGCTGACGCTGGCCAAGCCGTTCAATCTCGAGCAACTGCGCGATCTCCTCGCGCAGCTGTGAGCTGATCAGGGCTCCTGCAGCATGTCCGCCACGCGATGCTTGAGCGCCGCAACGGAGAACGGCTTGGTCATCAGCGCCATGCCGGGCTTGAGAAAGCCCTCGGCGAGCGTGGCGTTCTCGGCATAGCCGGTAATCATCAGCACTTTCAGTGCCGGATACAGTTGTAGCGCCTGCTCTGCCATCTGCTGACCATTCAGGCCGGGGAGTCCTATGTCGCTGACCATCAGCTTGATCGGCTGTTTGGCGCTGACCGCGCGCAGGCCGGCGGGTCCATCGGCTGCCTGCACCACATCGCAACCCAGTTCCAGCAAGGCTTCGACAATCAGCTCGCGTACCAGTGATTCATCTTCGACCACCAGTACACGACAGGGGGCGGCGCTGGCGCGCGGTTGTTCCAGCTCAAGGGCAGCAGGCGGTTCGACAGTGCCGTGGGAGCGCGGCAGGTAAAGCGTGATGCTGGTTCCGCGGTGCGGCGTTGAAGCGAGCGTTAGGTACCCTTCGCTCTGACGAGCGAACCCGTAGACCATCGACAGCCCCAGTCCCGTGCCTTGGCCCTGGGGCTTGGTGGTGAAGAACGGCTCGACAGCGCGCTGGATGACCTCCGGGTCCATCCCGCGGCCGGAGTCAGTGATGCGGATCATTACATAGTCGCCAGGGGCGACATCGTGTGGCGTTGCCGCTTGCGGCTGGTCAAAGGCACCGTTGAGCGTTTCGATGCTCAGCACCCCGCCATCGGGCATCGCATCGCGCGCATTGATGGCGATGTTCAGCACGGCGCTTTCCAGCTGATAGGGGTCGCATCGGGTGACCCAGAGGGCCTCTGCAAAATTCAGGCGCAAATCGTAGAGCGGACCAAGCGTTCGGCTGAGCAGGTCTTCCATGCCGGTCAGCAAGCGGTTGCTGTCGACATGCTTGGGATCCAGCGGCTGGCGACGAGCAAAGGCGAGCAGTCGGTGCGTGAGCGCGGCGGCTCGCTGCGCAGAGCCCATGGCCGCCATACCATAGCGTGCCAGCGAATCGGTCTTGCCCTGCGTGATTCTGGTCAGCATCAGTTCCAGCGAGCCGATGATGCCGGTGAGGATGTTGTTGAAATCATGCGCCAGCCCGCCAGTCAGCTGACCGATGGCTTCCATCTTCTGCGCGTGGCGCAACTGGTCCTCGGTACGCCGCAGGGCCTCGGCCTGTTCCTTTTCGGCAGTGATATGCCGCCCATAGGCGTAGATCGCGTCTTTCTCGGCATAGGTGTGCCAGGAGATCCAGCGGGCTGATCCATCGCGATGACGGAAGCGGTTCTCGAAGTTGGTCAGATTGTCGCTGGCGGCGCGGTCGTGTTCGGACTGCGATAGCGAGAAATCGTCGGGCCAGACGAAATCCAGAAAGTTGCGGCCCTCTACCTCGTCCTGGGCATAGCCGAGGATGTCGTTCCAGGCTGGATTGACCGAGCGCAGGGTGCCGTCGATATTCACCACCGCCAGCAGATCTCGCGAGTTGCGCCACACCCGGTCGCGCTGAACGGTCCGCTCTGCGACGCGCCTTTCCAGGGTTGCATTGAGCTCACGCAGCGACTCGGCCGCGGTTCTCTGGTCATGGATATCGGTATTCGCGCCGATCCAGCGCAGCAGCATGCCATCTTCGCCATACATGGGCAGTCCGCGTGCAAGGTGCCAGCGGTATTCGCCATCATGCCGGCGGATGCGAAGCTCGTCCTCGTAGGGTACTCCGGTCGACAGCGCCTCGTGCCATGTATGGCGGCCGGCTTCGATGTCGTCCGGGTGAATCAGCGTGCGCCACACCTCGTGGCTGAGCCGGCCGATCGGCACACCGGCATAAGCATGGGCGCGTTCGTTGAACCAGTCGATGTGGCCATCGGGTCGCGCGGTCCAGACGATGTTAGGCATGGCCTGCGCCAGCACTTCAAACTGGGCTTCGCTGGCACGCAGAGCTTCCTGGGCGAGATGGGCGCTAGTGACATCGTGCCCCTCTACCAGCACCCCGGTCACGACACCGGCATCGTCGGTGATGGGCTCGTAGATGAAGTCGACGAAGCGGCGCTCCAGGCGCGCGTCCAGGCCGCGCCGCAGCATGATGCTGACACCGAACTGCACCATGCGCTCGCCCGTGACTCGCACGTCGTCGAGCCATTCGACAAAGCCTTGCCCCTGAAGCTCAGGCAGCGCTTCGCGTACAGTACGGCCGACCAGGTCATCGCGCGCAACGAGGCTGCGGTAGGCCTGGTTGACGAACTCGAAGACATGGTCGGGGCCTGTGACCGCTGCGATGAAGCCGGGGGCTCGCTCGAACAGCTGGCGCTGACGTTCGCTTTCTTCCTTGATCCGGCGTTCGGCCATGACTTCGGAAGTGGTCTCGACCACCGCGGCGAAGAAGCCGGCTATGTCGCCGTCTTCGCCGCGCACCGGTGTATAGGAGAAGGCGAAGTGCGTCTCCTCCGGGTAGCCGTGTCGCTCCGTAATCAGTTTGAGGTCATCCATGTGTACCGGTTGACCGCGGTACGTCTGGTCGACGATCGGTCGCAGATCGTCGGCGATGTCGCTCCAGACTTCGAGCAAGCGTCCGCCGAGCGCAGCAGGGTGCTTGCCGCCAAGCATCTTTGCGTAGGCGTCGTTGTACAGAATAATCTGCTCAGGCCCCCAGGCCACGAACATCGCCTGCTTGGACCCGAGGATAACGCTGATCAACGTTTGCAACGCCAGCGGCCAGTCGGCGGGAGAACCCAGAGGGGTGTTTGGCCAGTTATGGGCGCGGATCTGCTCGCCCATCTGTCCGCCGCCACCAAGAAATATAGGGAACGAAGCGTCCCGGGTGCCCGTCATCAGGATCCCGGCAGATTCAGGAAACGGAGGCGGGAATAAGCTGCGACAACGCCTCGGTCAGCTCCCCAATGTCATACGGCTTGGTAAACACCGGCCGGTCCGCCCAGGCTTCAGTCAGCCCGGCCTCGCCATAGCCGGTAGTGAAGACGAAGGGAATGCCACGGGCATCAAGACGTTCGGCAACCGGGAATACATAGCTGCCGTTGAGGCTCACATCGAGAATGGCAGCGTCGAAGTCCAGCCGCTTGGCCATGTCCTCGCCTTCCTCGACACTGGTAGCGACGCCGGCGACGGAATAGCCACGATCGGCCAGCATTTCCTCGAGCAGCATGGCTATGAGTGCTTCGTCTTCTACTATCAATACCTTGCTCATTCGCCACCCTGAAGCATGGCCCGGGGAGTCGGGCGTCGTGCCGATCGTTTATACGGCATTGGCCATCATTTCCCAAGCGATTGATGGTCCGAAGCGCGATCGCTCTCCGGTTCAATTGCATCAGACCGATTCGCCGCTGCCTCGTTCCAATGTGCGTAGAACGGCGTCGTATCGACCATGTTCAGTGCCGCTTCGAAGGACGTAGTCACCCTGGCGGTAGCACCGGTGAGATGTGGCCTTCTGTTGGTCCGGCGATCTGAACGCTTGGATAGCGACCCGGTCACAAGCTGTACCGTTCACAGCAGGAGATCAATCATGAAACTACCGATTAGCGTTGCGTTATGCGCCGCATTGGCTGCGGGCGTCGCCCAGGCTGCCGATCGTGAAGTGACCATGCATAAGGTCAGCGCCGAGGGCAAACAGGAGACCGTCGGCGTGGTGCGGATCAGCGAAACCGAGCACGGGCTGCTGTTCGAGCCGAATCTGCGGGGGCTGGAGCCTGGCATTCACGGCTTTCACGTGCATGAAAATCCGAGCTGCGATCCGGCCGAGAAGGACGGCGACATGACGGCTGCAGCAGCAGCAGGTGGCCATTTCGACCCCGAGAAAGCGGGCGAACATGAAGGACCTTACGGCGACGGTCACCTCGGCGACCTGCCAGCGCTGTATGTCGACGAGCGTGGCAATGCCGAGCATCCGGTGCTGGCGCCGCGTCTGGACAAGGTTTCGGCCATTGCCGACCGGGCACTGATGGTCCATGCCGGCGGTGACAACCATTCCGACAGCCCCGAGCCTTTGGGCGGTGGTGGCGCACGTGTGGCCTGCGGGGTGATTGGTGGCTGACGCGGCCTATACCTCCGGGGAGGTGGTGGTGCCATCCGGGTTCGTCACGGGTGTGGCGTGGATATTCCTGATCCTCTCCGGCGTCAGCGTGGCGATTGCGCTGGTACAGGCATTGGCCTTGCTGTTCTGGCCGCCCTTGGTCGATGTGCTGGACCAGTACCGAGCGGTGGCCGGTCAACAGGGTGAAGCTGGCGAATTGTCCGCCTTCGTGCTGGACAACCTGGCCTGGATGACCTTGTCCAACCTGCTGGTCTCGATGGTCACGCTGATCGCCGCCATCGGACTGCTGAAGCGCTTCAACTGGGCGAGGCTGGTGTTCATCGGCATGCTCGGTCTGATCATGCTATGGGCACTGGGCAGCGTGTTGATGCTTTGGCAGGCCGCACCGTTCCAGACCGCAGGCGCGGCAGCCTACGAACCCCTGATGCAGGGTCCGACCATGCCAGGGATGATGTTCGGCACCGCATTGACACTGCTGTTCTGCCTGCTTCTGGGCTGGGTTATCAAGCGGTTGTGCTCGGCGCGCATCCGCGCTGAATTTCAGTGAGGTCATACCATGCGACTTGAAGGGTCATGCCATTGCGGTTCGGTTCGCTTCGAGCTCGACAGCGCGCACCCTGCGCCGTACCAGCGCTGCTACTGTTCCATCTGCCGCAAGACGCAGGGCGGGGGTGGTTATGCCATCAACCTGGGCGGTGACGCGACAACGTTGAAGGTCACCGGCAAGGACAACATCACGGTCTACCACGCGAAGATGCCGGACGGGAGTGCCAGCAGTGCCGAGCGACACTTCTGTCACCTGTGCGGTAGCGGCCTGTGGCTGTTCAGCCCCGATTGGCCAGAGCTGGTGCATCCCTTCGCCTCGGCAATAGACAGTGAGCTGCCGGTGCCGCCCGAGCATACGCATGTAATGCTGGATTCGCGGGCGTCCTGGGTCGAGGTTCAGGCTGAAGAGGGAGATAAATGCCATGCGGTGTATCCCGAGGAGTCCCTGGCCGATTGGCACGAGCGCACCGGGATGACGCGCTGAGCAGTGTCAGTCGCGGTAGAACACCTGCACCAGGTGGTAGCCGAACTGCGTTTTCACCGGACCATGGATGGTCT
The DNA here is from genome assembly GCF_020025155.1 of Halopseudomonas nanhaiensis. Classification (NCBI taxonomy): domain Bacteria; kingdom Pseudomonadati; phylum Pseudomonadota; class Gammaproteobacteria; order Pseudomonadales; family Pseudomonadaceae; genus Pseudomonas; species Pseudomonas nanhaiensis. The sequence goes on along the minus strand of NZ_CP073751.1, from coordinate 3,602,616 downwards.
TCAGCGGCTTCCTGAAAATGATCTGATCGATCGCGCGGACCATCTGGCCGGGGCGAACCTCCCCCAGGTCTCCGCCGCGTTTGCGCGAAGCGCAGAGCGAATGCTTGCGTGCCAGCACGTCGAAGGCCTCGCCGGCGGCCAGCCGCTTTTTCAGCTGCGCTGCCTCGGCTTCGGTCTTGACCAGAATGTGACGGGCCATGGCTACCGGCATGGTTACTCCTGGGCGTCCGGGCTGCGCTGGCCGGCGCGGGTCGACAGGCGCAGACCACGCAGACTGCGTTTGACGTTCTTCAGATGATTGACCAGTTCCGGCCCGCGGCGCATCGACAACCCCATCGCCAGTACATCGATCACCACCAGATGGGCGATGCGCGATGAAAGCGGGGTGTAGATATCGGTATCTTCCGGCACGTCGATGGGAATATGCACCTGCGCCAGCTCGGCCAGCGGCGTCTGACTGGGGCACAGGCTGATCAGTTTGGCTCCGCTTTCCACTACCAGCGTGGCGCTGTGCAGCAGATCCTTGGTGCGTCCGGTCTGGGAGATGGCGACGGCGACGTCCTCCGGCCCCAGCGTCACTGCCGACATCGCCTGCATGTGCGGATCGGAGTAGGCCGCGGTGCTGACCTGCAGGCGGAAGAACTTGTGCTGCGCATCGCTGGCCACCGCGCCGGAGGCGCCGAAACCGTAGAATTCCACGCGCCGCGCGGAGGCGAGTGCCTCGATGGCCTGTTCAGTGGCACGCGGGTCAAGGCGTTCGCGAACGTCCATGAGGGTCGCCAGCGTGGTGTCGAAAATCTTGTGCGACAGCGCGTCCACGCTGTCATCTTCACTGATCGAGAACTGGCCGAAGTTGGCGCCTGCCGCCAGACTTTGCGCCAGCCGCAGCTTCAGGTCCTGGAAACCGGTGCAGCCGATCGCGCGGCAGAAGCGCACGATGGTCGGTTCGCTGACGCCCACCTCGCGGGCCAGATCGGCCATCGACGAATGCATGACCTGCGCGGCCTGGGCGAGGACGTGATCGGCGACCTTCAGCTCGGATTTGCGTAACTGTTGGCGACTGGCGGCGATGTGCTGGAGCAGATTCACGGCGGCTTCGTGTTAGTCTTCGGTGACCCGAACCTCGGGGGGTCGTGTAGTTATACTACAAAACCCGCCTCACTGCCCTTGATGGAGGTCCTGCGTGTCCATCAACAGTCAACTCGAATGCGATATCGTCGTCTTCGGCGGCACCGGTGACCTGGCCATGCGCAAGTTGCTGCCGGCTTTGTATTACCTTCACCGCGAACGCCATTTGCATCCCGGAACCCGCATCGTCGCACTGGCCCGTGCCGAACATGATGTCGCCAGCTACGCGCGTCTGATGCGACGTCATGTCAGCCAACACGTGGCCAAGGCTGATTTCGATGCCACGATCTGGGACGCTTTCGCCGAGCGCTTCAGCTATCTGAGCATCGATGCTGGTCAACGCGTCGCGTTTCCCCGCCTGGCCAAGGCGCTGGGGGCGGAGCCGGGACGGGTACGGGTCTTCTATCTCGCCACCACGCCCAACCTGTTCGCGGTCATCGCGCGGCATCTCGATTCGGTCGGCCTGGCCAATTCCGATGCTCGTATCGTGCTGGAGAAGCCGCTGGGTGAAAGCCTGAGTACGGCCAACGGCATCAACGACGAGATCGGGAAGGTATTCGACGAGTCGCGGGTGTTTCGCATCGACCACTACCTGGGCAAGGAGGCGGTGCAGAACCTGCTCGCGCTACGTTTCGGCAATGCCCTGTTCGAGCCGCTGTGGCGCAATGCGCATGTCGACCATGTGCAGATCAGTGTGCTGGAACCGGTTGGCGTGGAGAACCGCGGGGACTATTACGACCAGGCCGGCGCCATGCGCGACATGGTGCAGAACCACCTTTTGCAGCTGCTCTGTCTGGTTGCGATGGAAGCCCCGGTGCACTTCGAACCCGAGGCGGTCCGTAACGAAAAGCTCAAGGTCCTCGAGGCGCTGCGTCCGATCACCGGCATGGATGTGCAGGACCGCACCGTGCGCGGTCAGTATTCCGAAGGTAGCCGCGCCGGTGAAGCGCTACCGGCCTACTATTTCGAGAAGAGTGTCGATCACGACAGCAATACCGAGACCTTCGTCGCCCTGCGAGCGGAGGTCGACAGCTGGCGCTGGGCGGGCGTGCCGTTTTACCTGCGTACCGGCAAGGCCACGTCGCAGCGCAAGTCCGAAATTATCGTGCAGTTCAAGTCGGTGCCCCACCGGTTGTTTCCGGAAAGCGATGATCAGCTTGCAGGCAACCGCCTGGTCATCCGGCTGCAGCCTGACGAAAGCATCAGCCTGTCGCTGATGGCCAAGTCGCCGGGGCGCGGCATGTTGTTGCAGGAGGTGGATCTGGACCTGCAATTCGACAAGGCATTCAAGCGGCGTCGCTGGGAGGCATACGAACGCCTGCTGCTGGACGTTATCCAGGGCGATGCGACGCTGTTCATGCGCCGCGACGAGATTGAGGCGGCCTGGCAGTGGGTCGATCCGATCATCGCCGGCTGGAACGACTACTACCGAACGCCGAAACGCTACGCTGCCGGCAGTCGGGGGCCGGACGCCGCAGACAGTCTGCTCGAGCGCAGCGGCCACGCCTGGTTCGACGGTCGGCCGACGAAAAGGCGACCGTGAGTCACAGGGTCGAGGTGGTCGCGTGTTCGCTTTCCAGTAACGCAGTGAAGTCGCCGGCGGGAAGCGGCTTGCTGATCAGATAGCCCTGAACTTCGTCGCAGCCGTTGTGCTTGAGGAAGGCGAGCTGCGCGTGATTCTCGACGCCTTCGGCCACCACGTTCAGGCCCAGACTATGCGACATGGCGATGATCGCCCGGACAATGGCTGCGTCGCGGCCTTCCTCGCTGACCCCTGACACGAATCCGCGATCGATCTTCAGCGTATGCAACGGGAAGCGCTTGAGGTAGGCGAGCGAGGAATAGCCGGTTCCGAAGTCATCCACTGACAGGCGGATGCCCATGTTCTGAAGCTCGGCGATGTTGCGCGTAACCTCATCGGAGTGCTCCAGCAACATGCTCTCGGTCAGCTCCAGCTCGAGCATGTCGGCGGGCAGATCGCACTCGTCAAGAATGCCCTGGACACGCTGGGCGAACTGGCTCTGGCGCAGCTGCTGAACCGATAGATTGACGGCCACCGCGACCGGTGCAGGACCTTGGTGATACCAGCGGCTTGCCTGCGCGCAGGCCTGTTGCAGCACGGTGTCGCCCAGGGCCAGGATCAGCCCGGTTTCCTCGGCCATTTCGATGAATTCACCGGGCATCACCAGGCCACGCTGCGGGTGCTTCCAGCGCACCAGCGCCTCGGCGCTGCGGATGCGGTCACTGGCCAGATGCAGCTTGGGCTGGTAATGCACCACCAGCTGATTCTCGTCCAGTGCCTTGCGCAGCTGGTTTTCCAGCTGCAGGCGTTCGATGCTGTAGGACTGCAGATCGCGGGTGAAGAACTGGAAGCTGTTACCGCCCAGATGCTTGGCGTGCTGCATCGCCTGATTGGCCTGGGTGATCATCAATAGGGCATCGCGCGCTGTCTGCGGGAACTGGCTGATGCCGATCGATGCGGTGATCACCAGTTCATGGCCGTCGATGGTAACCGGTCTCTTGAGGCCTGCGAGCAGTTGCTCGGCCAGGCGCGCCAGCTCTCCCTTCGCCGTGTGCTGCTCGACGATCACCACGAACTCGTCGGCCGATAACCGCGCCAGAATCTGCGCATCGGGCACCAGATCATTGAGGCGCTCGGCGACGGTGCGCAGCAACTGATCGGCCACATCATGTCCGAGCGTGTCGTTGATGTACTTGAAGCGGTCCAGGTCGATATGCATCAGCGCCAGATGCTCACCGGTCTTGCGCGCGCGTCCGGCGGTCTCGTTGAGCCGCTGGGTAAACAGGTTGCGGTTGGCCAGCTGCGTCAGCGGATCGTAATTGGTCAGGTACTTGACCTGTTCCTCGGTCTGTCGGCGGGTGGTCAGGTCGGCAAAGAAGCCGACGTAATGTGTCACCAGTCCCTGGTTGTCACGCACCACGGCCAGCTGCAGCCACTGCGGGTACAGCTCGCCGCTGCGCCGCTTGCCAAGCCGCTCGCCCTGCCAGTGGTCCTGCTCGGCCAGATACTGGCGCAGGCGATCGAAGTCCTCGCGGTCCTTTTCCATACCCATGTTGATGATTGCCCGCCTGAGTACGTCGCTTCGGGCGTAACCGGTAATCACACTGAACGCCTTGTTCACGGTGAGGATGTGCAACTGCGGATCGAGGATGAAGATGCCGTCGGAGGTTGCCTCGAAGACCGTTGCGGCCAGCTGCGCAGCCTCGGCCTGGTGGCGGCGGGCGGTGATGTCGCGGCGGGTGCCGATCATCCGTTTTACTCGCCCCGCGGCGTCGCGCTCGACTGCACGCCCGCTGTCTTCCACCCAGACCCAGCGCCCATCGGCGTGCCGCACACGGTATTCGATGCGGTAGGCAGAGGTCTGGTCCTTCAGATGCCGTACCAGGGTCTGACGCACCGGTTCGGCATCCTCCGGATGGATCAGCGGACGCAGATCCTGTTCCATGGTGCGTACCGCATCCGGTGACAGCCCGAAGATTTCCTGCACATGCGAGTGATACACGCGGTCGGAAGCCAGATCCCAGTCCCACAGGCCCAGCTCACTCGCCTCGAGCGCCAGGCTCAGCTGGGTCTGGCTTGAGCGGAGCGCCTGGCCGGCTTCTTCCAGCTCGGCGGTACGCTGATCGACACGCTGTTCAAGGATGTCGTGGCTTTCGCGCAGGCTCTGCTCGGCCTGGCGGCGCTGCTGAATCTCGCGCGCCAGCTGCTGGTTGAGACCCTCGGCCTGACGACGCGCTTCCTCCAGCCGGTTGACCAGAGCATTGCTGTGTTCGCTGGCAATCAGCGCGCGCAGCGATGAACGATTGATGAAGGCACCGGCGAGCAGAATGCAGCCGAACAGCGTGACACCCATCATGCCCCAGTACGGGCTGGTCGAGTCATCCTGACTGAGCAGGTAGAGCGTGGCAGGAGCGAAGGTGGGCACCACAAAGCTGGCGAAGGCCAGGAAGCGGTTGGCATAGATCACCGCCACGCAGATGCCCACGCCGCTAGCCAAACCGTAGACGGGTGCCTGCACGGCGAAATTGTCCAGCGGGACCATGAGGATCTGGCCGATGCCCAGGCTGAGGCCGGTCAGCGCATTGCCTAGATAGAACAGGGCGCGCCAGCGCAGGCGCAGACGATGTGTATCGCTGGCAGCGTGATAGCGCTTGACCAGCTGGCTGCGAAGGCCGGCAAGCACCAGCAGGGCAAGTAGCCAGCTGAACAGGATGGTGTGGCCGACCTGATTCCAGACGAGCACGGTCGTGACCACCGCAGCAAGCAGGATCAGCCATTGAGGCAAACGGGAATACTCATACAGCAGATCAAGCTGCCGTACGCGCAGGTCCTTCTGTTGCGTTGTCGGATATCCCTGTTGCGGAAACGCCATGGTGACGTGCTTCCTCTGAACGCTAAGCGTTTCTTGTTATCGTCGCTTCACCGCAAACAACCGACGCGTATGCAGTGCTCCCCTGTGGTTCACCTTACACGAGGGCTCGATGCCAGCACAGCCCCCGAACGCTGAAAAAACGCAGCCAGTGCGTCTGGAACAAGGCTCCGGCGGATTTCTTCCGGCCTTCGCGTGGTCGCTGGTAGAATGCGCCGATGGATATTTCACATCTGCTCAACTCGCTCAATGACGCCCAGCGGCAGGCCGTGACCGCCTCGGTCGGCCAGCAACTGGTGCTGGCTGGTGCCGGCTCCGGCAAGACCCGGGTACTCGTTCATCGCATCGCCTGGCTGATTCAGGTCGAGAATGCCTCGCCCTGGAGCGTGCTCTCGGTGACCTTCACCAACAAGGCCGCCTACGAGATGCGTCATCGCATCGAGCAGCTGCTGGGCATCTCCCCGCAGGGCATGTGGGTGGGCACCTTCCATGGCCTGGCCCATCGTCTGCTGCGGGCACACTGGCGCGAGGCCGGGCTGGCCGAGCAGTTCCAGATCCTCGACAGCGACGACCAGCTGCGCCTGGTCAAGCGGGTGATCCGCGAGTTGAACCTCGACGAGAACCAGTGGGCGCCGCGCCAGGCGCAGTGGTGGATCAACGGGCAGAAGGACGAAGGCCTGCGCCCGCAACACATTCAGCCGGCTGGCGATGTGTTCCTCGCCACCATGCAGCGCATTTACCAGGCCTACGAGCAGGCCTGTGATCGTGCCGGCGTGGTTGACTTCGCCGAGCTGCTGCTGCGTTCGCTCGAGCTCTGGCGCGACAACGTCAGTCTGCGCGAGCAGTATCAGGCGCGCTTCCGGCACATGCTGGTCGACGAGTTTCAGGACACCAACGCGGTGCAGTACGCCTGGCTACGGCTGATCGCCGGGAAAAACCCGAGCCTGATGGTGGTGGGTGATGACGACCAGTCGATCTATGGCTGGCGCGGCGCACGCATCGAGAACATTCAGCAGTTCCAGACCGACTACCCCAACGCCGAACTGATCCGCCTGGAGCAAAACTACCGCTCGACGGCCTGCATTCTGCGCGCGGCCAACTCGCTGATCGGCAACAATGCCGGGCGTATGGGCAAGGAGCTGTGGACCGACGGCTGCGAAGGTGACCCGATTGCGCTCTATGCCGGCTATAACGAGCAGGACGAGGCGCGTTTCATCGTCGAGCGCATCGAGCAGGGCATCGCCAGCGGTCTGGCACGTAGCGAGATCGCCATTCTCTACCGCTCCAACGCCCAGTCCCGGGTATTGGAAGAAGCGTTGCTGCGCGCAGCGATCCCGTACCGCATCTACGGCGGCCAACGCTTCTTCGAACGCGCCGAGATCAAGAACGCCATGGCCTATATGCGGCTGGTGGCCAACCGCGGCGATGACGGCGCGCTGGAGCGCATCATCAACTTGCCGACCCGCGGCATTGGTGACAAAACCGTCGAGCTGCTGCGTCAGCACGCCCGCGAACAGGACGTCTCGCTGTGGCAGTCAGCCTGCGATCTGATCGACCTCAAGCGCCTGACCGGCCGCGCCGGAAACGCCGTGCAATCCTTCCTGCAGCTGATCGAGGACATTGCCCTGCGCGTTGAAGGCCTGCCGCTGTACAGCATGACCCAGCAGGTCGTCGAGCACAGCGGGCTGCTGCGCTTTCACGAGAACGAGAAGGGCGACAAGGGTCAGGCCCGGGTCGAGAACCTGGAAGAACTGGTGTCCGCCGCGCGCGGTTTCGAGAACGAAGTCATCGACGAGGAGCAGGAGGGCGACACGTTGCTGGCGTTCCTCGCGCACGCCTCGCTCGAAGCAGGGGAAACTCAGGCCGACCGCCATGAAGACAGCGTGCAGCTGATGACATTGCACAGCGCCAAGGGTCTGGAATTCCCGCTGGTGTTCCTCGCCGGGGTGGAAGAGGGTCTGTTCCCGCACAAGATGAGCCTGGAAGAGCCGGGCCGTCTGGAAGAAGAGCGTCGCCTGGCCTACGTGGGCATCACCCGCGCCATGCAACAGCTGGTGATAACCTGGGCCGAAACCCGCCGCCTGTACGGCAGCGAAACGTTCAACAAGGTTTCGCGCTTCGTCCGCGAAATCCCGCCGGAGCTGATCAAGGAAGTGCGCCTGAGCAGCCAGGTGAGCCGCCCGTTCGGGCCGAAGAACAACATGTTCCAGCAGGAAGCCAGCGAAAGCACCGGTTTCGCGTTGGGCCAGCGCGTCATGCATTCGCTGTTCGGCGAAGGCGTGGTACTCAACTACGAAGGCCACGGCGCCCAGGCGCGGATTCAGGTGAACTTCGATGACGAAGGCAGCAAGTGGCTGATGGTGGCCTATGCCAAGCTGGAGCCGCTCTGAACGAGCGAACCGAATAGCACAAAACAACATGACGAATTCGGCGCTGCACCAGAAGGCAGTCCGCCGCTTGAAGCCCGGAGCTGCCTGACATGAAAAGACGCCAAATCCTCACCGCCGCCGGCCTTGGTCTGGGCGCTGCGGCACTCGCCGGATGCAAGGGCGACAACCAGAATCAGAACCAGGCGGCAGGAGCGTGTGAGCCCACCGAGCAGCAAACCTACAAATGGAAGATGGTGACTTCCTGGCCGAAGAACTTCCCCGGTCTGGGCACCACCGCGCAGCGCTTTGCCGATACCGTGAACGCGCTATCCGGCGGCCGCCTGAGCGTTCAGGTTTTCGCCGCCGGTGAGCTGGTCCCCGCGCTGGAAGTATTTGATGCCGTATCGAACGGCACCGCTGAACTGGGTCATAGCGCCGCCTATTACTGGAAGGGCAAGAGCCCGGCTGCGCCGTTCTTTACCGCCGTACCCTTCGGCATGAACGCGCAGGAGATGAATGCCTGGCTGTACGAGGGCGGTGGCATGGAGCTGTGGCAGCAGGCTTATGCCGATATGGGCGTGGTGCCGCTACCCTGCGGCAATACCGGCGTGCAGATGGCCGGCTGGTTCAACAAGGAAATTCACACCGTCGATGACCTCAAGGGTCTGAAAATTCGCATGCCCGGCTTCGGCGGCGAAGTGCTCGCCCGCGCTGGCGCCACTACAGTCAATCTGCCCGGCAGCGAGATCTTCACCGCGCTGGAAACCGGCGTGATCGACGCCACCGACTGGGTCAGCCCGTACAATGACCTCGCCTTCGGCTTGTATCAGGCGGCCAAATATTACTACTACCCCGGCTGGCAGGAACCCTGCGCCGTGCTCGAACTGAGCATCAACCAGGCCGCACTCGACGGGCTGCCGGCCGACTTGCAAGCCGTCGTCCGCCAGGCCGCACGTTCGACCAACCAGGCCATGCTCGACGAATACACCCGCCGCAACGCCGAAGCCCTGCAAACCCTGGTCACCGAACATCGCGTGCAGTTGCGTCAGCTACCCGAAGCGGTACTCGACCGCCTGCGTGAACTCTCTACCGAGGTGCTCGAAGAGACCGCCAACAGCGATCAGCTGACCCGGCAGGTCCGGGACTCGATGGAAGCCTTCCGCGAAAAGGTCGCTGCCTACCACGCCATCAGTGAACAGGCCATGTACGGTCTGCGCCGCTGACCACACCGCGCCTGACTGCACCCGTGCTGTACGCGCAGCGCTGGCGCCGCGCGGCCGCCGGCGGTGCCCGATCGCGGCGAGGACGCCGCTCCCACAGTGCCGCGGCGTCTTGCCGGTGCGCAAGGGGACGCAGACCAGGGTGTGTGGGAGCGTCGCCCCCGGCGCGACGCGATGCTCGCATCGTCCGGGCTTGGCGGACACATCCCCCTCCACCGGCGCTCGCAAATATAAGTCACCTATTCTCTCGGATAGCGCGTATAACGAACTGGCTAGTGAACACATCGCGCCAGACTCCCATCCCCGACGCCATCTCATAACCCCTGGACTCTACTGATAACAAATCAGGGATCTTGAGCGTCCGTTTTAGATTCGAGTTTCTCTCAGGTACCGGATGCCACCGCACATTGCGTGACGTGGTCGGCTTTCCAACATAGGTAACTCACATGAAAAAATTCCTTCCTGCCGCCAGATTGCTGGCCGCCAGCGCTATCGTCCTGTCCGGCTTATCGCTAGCCGGTTGTTTGGGCGGCAGTAGCAGCAACAGCGACAACAACACCGGCACCGGCGGCGACTCGCCCGTGACCGGCACGCCAGGTACACCAGGCACCGACAGCCCAACGGCGACGCCCTCCGACCCGATCGGCGACTCCGATCTGATCCAGGCGGTGCGCCCGATCAGTGACAGCATCACGGTTGATACCAACAAAAAACTTGCCGTCACTTTCAACCAGGATATGGACGGCCAGACCATCAACGGCACGTCCTTCCTGCTGCAAGGCGAGACAGGTCCTGCGGTGGTCGGCGGTGTCACATACGACCCGGCTACCCGCACTGCGATCTTCACGCCTGACAGCGGCCTGACGGACAACACGTTGTATACCGGCACGCTGACCACCGACGTAGCAGGCGCTTCGGGCGTCACGCTGGGGAACAGCCTCAGCTGGCAGTTCACCACCGGCGATACGGTCGATACCACCGCACCCACGGTTATCTTCGATCCGCTCGATGGCGATGCGCAGGTAGCCATCAACCGGAATCTCACCGCGACCTTCTCCGAAAGCATGGATCCCACCACCATTACCGCCAGCAACTTCACGCTGACGACTGGGGGTAATCCGGTGCCCGGCGAGGTCAGCTACCTGGGTAGTACGGCGATCTTCGATCCGACCGCTGACCTGTTGCCCGGTACGCTTTACATCGCGATGCTGACCACCGCAATTACAGATCTGGCCACCCCTGCCAATGCGCTGGCAGCTGGGCAAACCGCTGAGTTCACCACCGATAACAGTCTCGTACCGGCTGCCGGACCGGAACCGGTTGTGTTGGGCACCGCTGGCAACTTCGTGATTCTGTCGAAAACCGGTATCACCACCACCGGCACCACCGCTATTACCGGTGACATCGGCGTCAGCCCGATCGACGAAGCAGCCATCACCGGCTTCAGCCAGGCGCGTGATGCTACCGATACCTTCTCTACGTCCAGCCTTGTAACCGGCAAGATCTTCGCTGCCAACATGGCTGCCCCGACGCCAAGCTATCTGACCACGGCAATCAGCGACATGGAGCTGGCTTTCACCAACGCAGCGGGCCGCACCAACCCTGCAGCCACCGAACTGGGTGCAGGTGATATCAGCGGCGAAACTATGGCTCCCGGCTTGTACAAGTGGGGCACCAGCGTGCAGGCCACGTCGGACGTCACCTTTGACGGCGGCCCGAATGACGTCTGGATTATGCAAATCGAGCAGGACCTGTTGCTGGGTTCCGGCGTAGCCGTACAGCTGACTGGCGGCGCCAGGGCAGAAAATGTCTTCTGGCAGGTAGCCGGTCAGGTGACGCTGCGTACTGGCGCCACGCTGCAAGGTATCCTTCTGAGCAAGACGCAGATCGTTATGGAAACTGGCGCGACCCTGAACGGTCGCGCACTGGCCCAGACTCTGGTTACGCTCGATGCGGTAACCGCTACTCAGCCGGAATAGGTAGCAGCAAGAGCGAAGGACTCTCAGGTCTTCCGCTCTGAAAAACAAAGCCCTGGTCGCGAGACCGGGGCTTTTGTTTGTTCAGGTAACACGCGCATGGCGCCAGCCCCACCCCCTCCTGTAGGAGCGCCGCCCCCGGCGCGACGCGATGCCCCACATCGCCGAGTTTGAATATCGACCCGATCCGTCGCAATCGCCCCCTTGGCAAAACCACAAATCTCATAGCACTATCACCCCACTGCGAACGGCTTTATCGCACCCCAACCTCGGCAAGGATGCCCGATACGATTCCCTTCTGATCGATCGTCGCCCGCCCGGGCCGGTCTGCGTCTGACTGTACGCAGCAACACCACAATAAAAATCTGCCAAAACACGGAAGTCACGACATGAACGTCATCAAACTGTTGGCCATTCTCGCTGCAAGCACCTACCTGTTCGGTTGCGCCGCTGGCGCCAAGCAGGAAAACATCACCTACCGCTCCTATCAGCCTGCCACCTATGCCCAGGAACTGAGCAAGAACGTCAACGTCGAACCGGTCTCTGGCGGCCGCGAAACCAACCCGGCCTGGACTTCCGAAATCAGCAACAACGCCTTCTTCGGTGCGCTGCGCGACAGCCTCTCCGCCCAGAACCTGTACTCCGATAACGGCCGCTACAAACTCCAGGCCACCCTCGTCGGCGTCGACCAGCCCCTGTTCGGCATGGACATGACCGTCACTACCCGCATTCGCTACACCCTGGTCGACACCCAGACCAACCAGACCCTGCTGGAAGAAACGGTCGTCGCCCCGCACACCGCCACGGTCGGCGATGCCTTCGCCGGCGTTAAGCGTCTGCGGATGGCCAATGAAGGCTCGGCGAAGAAGAACATTCAGAATTTTCTGAATCGGTTGGCTCAGTTAAAGATCGCGCCGAAGCAGGTTTCGCTGGTCGAGTGATGCAGGAATGCCGGGCGGTGGAACATTGCTTCTGCCGCTCGGTCAGGCTGCGCTGGAAGGGCTCAGGGGGACAAGGGCTCAGAGGGGGACAGATTTATTTTCCTCCTCGCATCCCACCTCCCTTCGAAACGCCCCAAGAACGCCGGGGTCAAAGCGAGACGTAATCATCCAGTTAGCAGCCGGCCCAGCCGGCCATGGGAGCGTCATGAGTTTTGATATAGCGCACGACCCCGACCAATCCGAGTTCTACCTCGAAAGCGATGCCGGCAGGGCGTGCCTTGCTTATCGAAAGCTGGGGCAGGACACACTCGATCTGTATCACACCTCCGTGCCGGAAAGCCTGCAGGATCAGGGGATCGCCGCCGCCTTGACCGAACACGCCCTGGCGTACGCGAAGGAGAAAGGCTACACGGTGCAGCCGACCTGCCCTTATGTGCAGCACTACATGAGCGAGCACGGCCTGATCTAGGCTGCACAAAAAGCGGGACGGATTGATCGGCTTTGCCAGCGCCTGGAGCGTGTTTAGCCGGAGCGCCGACCTGAGCGCTCATGAATGATTGTCCGGTTCACGATCCCGCTCGTATCGCAGCTCAACCACAAATGCCGGTAACCACCGCTCCCGCCGCACCGTCCACAATTCATAACTCGGGGCGAAGCGATCCGTCTCATCCAGGCTGCCAAGGTTCACTTCTATCTCGTCGCCCGAGCGCGAGAAAACAGACGACCCGCACTGCGGACAGAAGTAGCGCCCTGCATAGCTGCCCGTCTCGCCATCCACCGTCACCGCTTGAGCGGGATAGATCGCTGACGCGTGAAACAGGGCGCCATGGTGCTTGCGACAATCCAGGCAATGGCACAGGCCGACCCGGTCAGGTTCACCCATTGCTTCAATACGCACCTTGCCGCATAGACAACCGCCCGTTACCGAGTCCATGTGAGTCTGCCTCGCTGGTGAATGGGTCCGCCTCATAGCGTAGTGCATGGGCAGCGCAGGCCGTGGGGCCACTGAAATGTCCAACCGCGAATCCTCCGTTTCGCTGACTTTCTTGAGCTCGTGGAGTCAGAACCTGCTGAGAAAGCATCGACGGAGAGAGGAACGTATGGCGAGGGAGCGTGAGAAAATGCTCAGCGGCGAACTGTACGACCCGCTGGCCCCGGAATTGGTGGCCGCACGAGAGCGTTCCAGCCGGTTGTGCCGCGCGCTGAATCTTACGCAGGGTGAACAGGACCCGGAGGGTCGGCGCCTGCTCGCCGAGTTGTTCGGCCATGGAGGTGACACGGTACGGATGCAGCCGCCGTTCTACTGTGATTACGGCAGCAACATCGAGCTGGGTGAAAGCGTATTCTTCAACTTCAATTGCGTGGTGCTCGACGTGGCGCGGGTGCGCATCGGTGATTACACGCTGCTCGGTCCGGGTGTGCATATCTATACGGCAACGCATCCGTTCGAGGCGAAGCTGCGCCGGCAGCAGGAGTTCGCCAGACCGGTGGCCATAGGCTCCGACGTCTGGATCGGCGGCGGAGCGATCATCTGCCCCGGCGTGACGATTGGTGCGAAAGCGGTGATCGGCGCGGGGAGCGTGGTCACCCGAGACATTCCTGCAGGTGTGCTGGCGGCAGGCAATCCATGCAGAGTGATACGATCGATCGAGCAGGACGACAACGGTGCTGGGTCATCTCAAGAAAGGTAGACGCCTTGAGCACCGGACAGCCCGATCGTTCGCGTCCACACCGTCGAACCTTCGCTTCGCTAGGGTAGCCGACAGTCACAGGGAGTGTGCATGAGATATTTTGAAGACATCGCCCCCGGCGAAGTTCACCAGCTCGGCCCGCGCGCGATCACGCTCGATGACTCACTGCGCTTCTGCGAAGAGTTTGACCGCCTGCCGTTTCACCTCGACAGCGACCAGGCACGCCAGTCGATCTACGGCGAGCTTATTGCCAGCGGCTTGCATACGCTCTCGCTCACCGCGTCCATCGTGGTCGATGGGTTCATGTCGCAGACGTCCATGACCGGCGCATCCGGTATGCGGAATGTGCGCTGGCATCGCCCGGTTACACTCCCCAATGAGCTGCAGGTAAACGTCACGGTCCTCGACAAAAGCCCGCCCAAGCCGGGGAAGCACTTCGGCGTGGTGACGTGCAGGTTGGAAACGACAGGGCAGGATGGTGTGTTGGTGATGTCGGCAACGGTTGATTATCTTGTTGGCAACGAACCGAGACGATAATGCGATCTGCGTCACGCTCAGGCAAAGATCCGCTCGAGGCTCTACCCGATTTCTGGCTGAATTGGCATTGCACATACTTCGCCGGCTAAAGGAGGCTCTGCGCTCCGCTTAGTACGTTCGATCACAGTTCGGGACATGATTAATGGTACTTAAGCACACGCTTTCTGAGATACGAAGCTTACGTGGCGCGTCGACCGGCATCCTTATAGGGTTTGTATCGATTATGTCGGCATGTTCGAGCAGCGGGCCTCGTTACGGGGGGCTGCCGTCACCGCCGCCGGGCGAGGCGATGATGATCATTTATCGCGGCGACTCTACCGCAGCGACATTGCGGAACATCGAATTTCGAATCGATTCCAAGTCGGTCGCCGTTTTGCCTAATAATTCTCACACTATTCTGGCGGTGAGTCCGGGTATATATGCAGTAGACGCTCAGCAAACTGCTTGGCTTGGCATGCAGGATATGAAACCAATCAGTACCTCGGTTGATTGCAGGGCCGAGAGCCGCTGTTTTGTCCGATATTCAATTACCAACGAAGGAAGCTACATTTCGCACCGAATCTCTACCGCTTCTCTCGAAGAGGCCAGTAAGGAATTGTCGCTTACCGGATTTGAGAAACCCTTGGCGGAGCAGAGGTAGCAGCTCGATTTTTGCGTGGCCTAGCTCGGCAAGATCCAGGGTAACAGTGAGGATGGGCTTGAGTCGTTCCAGTCGATCGCTGTGGTTTCAAGCAAGCCGGGCAAGAAGTGGCCGTCTAATAGGAGAGGTTAGTCAGTGAGCCATGGGCCGGCTGGCGTGCGTCCTTATGTCCATCTATAACTCCAATGAAGATGTGCGGTTGATAACACAGCGCTTCGTTTCGCGTACAGGGAACTCCAAGTTTGCCCGTGCCTGCTTTAGTTGGCAGCCGCGTGACGACGTCATGCCAAAAGGGTATCCCAATGCAACTCATCTACCGCGCCAGCGACATCACAGAAGCTCACATCGTCTCCGGCATGCTGCAGGCGCATGGGCTGGAGGCGTTTGTCGGTGGGCACTATCTGCAGGGTGCGATTGGCGATATGGCGGTGCAGGATTTCGCCGTGGTGCATGTGGCCGATGAAGATGTCGCTGAAGCGAAGCGATTGATCGCTGACTATGAGGAGCAGGCCGGCGGCGATACGGATTCCTATGGCTCAAGCATCGTTCGCAGAGCCGACAGGGTGGGAAGCTCGCCGTTGACCAGGCTGATCACCGGGATCGTGGTAGTCGTCGTGGTGGTTGTGTCGTTTTATCTTTTTGGCAGTTGAATCTCATTTGATCAATCGAGGACTCGTCATGAGCCATGCAGGACACTGTTATTGCGGGGCCATTCGTTATGAACTGTCAGGCGAGCCGAATGTGGTCGCCCTGTGTCACTGCACTGATTGCCAGCGCAGCGCTGGCGCGCCAGCGGTGTCCTGGGCGATGTTTCCCGAAGAAGCGCTGACGGTCACGCAGGGCGCGCCGAAAAGCATCAACGGGTCGGGTGGCGCGGTGCGCAGCTTCTGTCCGGAGTGCGGCAGTGGTCTGTTCTACTACAACGCGGTGAACCTGCCCGGGATCGTCGATGTGCAGACGGCGACACTCGATGATCCCGCGTCGCTGCCGCCGCAGGTTCAGATTCAGACGGCAGAGCGCCAGGGCTGGATGGCGCACCTGAACGAATTGCCCGCGTTCGAGCGGTTCCCTGAATGAGTCTGCCGCCAGGAGCGGGAGCGGGCGCGGGGAGGGGCGATGCCACCTGACGCCGCCTCGCAACCGGCTGGTATTGCCCGCCTGGCTCTGGGCGCCATGTTCATCTATCAGGGCCTGCTGCCGAAAATCCTGCTGACCAGCCCAACCGAGCTGAGACTGGTGGAGGCGAGCGGCCTCGGCTTGCCGGCCGAGCTCATTGTCCCGCTGGCCGGCGTTGGCGAGATCCTGCTCGGGCTGCTGATCCTGTTCCGCCGCGCTGGGCTATGGCCGGTTTACCTCGCTGCGGCGGCGCTGGTCGGGCTGGTGTTTTACGTGGCGGTCGTCATGCCCGGTTTGCTCGCCGAGGCGTTCAACCCGGTAACCACCAACCTGCTGGCGCTCGCTCTCTGCTACGTGATCGTGTGGTTGGAGGCACAGGCGTCACGAGGCGTGACGCCTGTCTGAGATGTGATGGCGCAGGAGTAGCGTGGTGCTCAGGCTCGCCTGCTGGTTCAGGCCGCCCCGTCGCGTGCATCGACCAGCTGCCGCAGCGCGGCGGGCAGCCAGTTGCGTAGCGTGCTGCTCAATCGCTCCTCATGACGCTGCCATACCGTGCCCACCCAGATCACACCGATACCGAGGAAGGTCAGCACGAAGGGAAACAGCATGCTGTCCTGGAAGACGTCGTAGGCCAGATGCCCGAAGTAGCCCGCGGCACCGAGCCCGCCGAAGACTGCGAAGACCCGCCGGCCAAGCAGGGTGCCGACAGCGATAATCGCCAGATTGATGCAAAGGTAGCCGAACTTGCTCAGTTCACTGTCGGAATCCATGGACGACAGCCCGCCCCAGAACGCTACCACCCCGAACAGGTACAGCCAGAATGCATAGTCGCGATCACCGCGTGCGTGCAAATCGACGCGGAACGCCAGTGCGATCATCAGCAGCCCGAAACCCAGCGACACCAGCTTGCGCTGTTCCCAGACATTGTCCTCGTTGCCGAACAGAAAGGGCGTGAGATCCATGCTCATGTACCAGAGCGTGACCGCCACGGGCATCACCAGAAACGGCAGGCGATAACGCCACAGCATGACCGCGCCGCAGGCCAGGGTGGCCAGTTCCATGAGCACCCAGCGCCAGTCGATCAATCGATGATACTCGCGGTACACCTGTCCTTCAGCCCACAACCCGAGCGCGGATTGCAGGCCGTAGATTGCCAGGGGTGTCAGGGCAATGACGAACGCACCGGTGATGCCGGCGGGTATCGCCAGCTGTTTGCGTAGCAAGGACTCGGTCAGACAGATCCCTGCGGCGGCATAGGCCAGTGCGATGCAGACGATGCCCCAGCCGCCGAATCGATCCCAACCGAGCGTCATGAACAGGGTCATTGCGCCGATGGCAATACAGCCGCCGAGATAGTAGAGCACATGCGTGGCGCGCAGGCCCGGGGTCTGGGCGGCACGGCCGGCAAGATAATCCCAGAGCTGCTGCGCCTGCGGTTCGGTCAGCAGGCCCTGGTCGGTGGCATCCTTGAGCAACGTGCGGTTCAATTTCATCGTCAATCCTTGAGCGAAGGCTGACCGCCCTGGTTAGCGTCCCAATGTGGCTGGCAACCAGGTAATCAATCCCGGCCATATTGCGGCAATCGCCAGCATCAGTATCTGTATCGCAATGAACGGTAGCACGCCGCGATAAATGGCGGCAGTCGGCACGCTCGACGGCGTCACACTTCGCAGATAGAACAGCGAGAAGCCGAAGGGCGGGGTAAGGAAGGAGGTCTGCAGGTTCAGTGCGATCATCACCCCCAGCCAGATCGGATCGATGCCCATGGCCAGCAGCACCGGCCCGACGATGGGCACTACCACGAAGGTGATCTCGATGAAGTCGAGAATGAAGCCGAGCAGAAAGATCACCAGCATCACCAGTAACGTGGCAGTGAAGGCGCCGCCCGGCAGCTGGGCGAATACGTCATGGATCAGGTCCTCACCCCCGAAACCGCGGAACACCAGCGAGAAGATCGAGGCGCCGATCAGGATCAGAAATACCATGGCGCTGATTTCGGTCGTGGCGTAGGCCACTTCACGCAGGCGTTGCAGGTTCAGCTGGCGCTTGAACGCGGCGAGAATGCCGGCGCCCAGCGCGCCGACGGCGGCCGCTTCGGTCGGCGTGGCAATGCCTGCCAGGATCGAACCAAGCACGGACATGATCAGTAGCAGCGGCGGCACCAGGCTGGTCAGCAGCTGGACTACGCTGACCTGGCCGCGCTCCTCGGGCGGCAAAGCCGGTAGCGCCTTGGGCCTGAAGATCGCCATACCGACCAGATACGCTAGATACAGGCCGACCAGTACCAGCCCCGGCAGCAACGCGCCAATGAACAGATCGCCAACGGTGACAGTCTTGGGCGAAAAGATCCCCATACGCAGCTGGGCCTGCTGATAGGCGCTGGAGAGCACATCCCCCAGCAGCACCAGTACGATCGAAGGCGGAATGATCTGCCCCAGTGTGCCGGTGGCCGCGAGGGTGCCGGTGGCCAGCGCCGGGTCGTAGCCGCGGCGTAGCATGGTCGGCAGCGCCAGCAGGCCGAGCGTGACCACGGTGGCGCCAACGATGCCGGTGCTGGCTGCGAGCAGAGCACCGACCAGACAGACCGAAATCGCCAGCCCCCCACGCAGGCCGCCGAACAGGCGCGACATGGCGTCGAGCAGATCTTCAGCGATCCGCGATTTTTCCAGCATCACGCCCATGAACACGAACAGCGGCACGGCGAGCAGCGTCTGGTTGTTCATGGTGCCGAACAGGCGGCTGGGCAGCGCACCGAAGAAGCTCGGCTCGAAGGTGCCGGTCAGCGAACCGATAGCGGCGAACAGCAGCGATACCCCACCGAGGGTAAAGGCCACCGGGAAACCGGCCATCAAGGTCAGACACAGGCAGATGAACAGCAATACCGCCATGAATTCTGCGCCCATCACAGTGCCTCGGCGTGGTCAGGTTGCAGGTGGGTAGGCAGCTTGCCGGTAAGTACGCACAGGGTTTTGATGATCTGCGAGATCGCCTGTAGCAACAGGCTTCCGACCAGCAGCAGGATGATGCTCTTCTGCAGGTAGACGAAGGGCAGGCCACCGGCCTCCGATGAACGTTCACCGCGTGTCCAGGAGACGGCGACGTAATCCCAGCAGGTCCACGCCAGGAACAGACACATTGGCAACATCAGCAGCAGTGTGCCCAGCAGATCGGTCAGCGCCTGGTGCCGGGCATTCTGTCGGCGAAAGAAGATATCCACGCGTACATGGGCGTCACGCTGCACCGCCCAGGCCGCCGCGCCCATGAACACCAGGGCGTGCGCGTACATGACCAGCTCCTGGGTTGCCGTGGCGCCGATACCGAACGCATAGCGCAGCAGCACCACAGCGCAGGTCAGCAGCACCAGCAGGACGGACAGCCAGGCAACGCCGCGGCCGAGCAGGGCATTGGCGGCGTCGATCAGACGCGAAAGGCTCAGGGCAAGGTTGGCGAATTGGCCGGGCATCGGATGGTTCCGCAACGGTGTTAGCTGGGCAAGCGGGCTTCGCAGCTGTCATCAATCGGTAACGCTCGCGCGTCACTGTCTGGCTGAGGCCGCTGTCAGGACGGGATGATGCGCGTACGGCCCCGATCGTCGATGGCTACGAAGACAAAGACCGCCTCGGTGACCTTGCGACTGTCATCGTGGGCAAGGTCTTCGCTCCACACTTCCACGCAGATCTTGATCGAGCTGCGGCCGATGTCCAGCACGTGGCAGTGGAAAGCCAGTTGCGCGCCTACCGGGACCGGCACCATGAAACCCATGCGGTCGATCGCTACCGTAGCAACCCGTCCGCGAGCGATGCGCGAGGCAGTGCCGGTGCCGGCCACGTCCATCTGTGACACGAGCCAGCCGCCATAGATGTCGCCGAAACTGTTGCAGTCGCGCGGTAGCGCGGTGACCTTGAGCGCCAGGTCCCCGTTCGGGACCGGATCCTTGTCTAGATCGTGCATGGGATTCTCGTAAAAGTCTTTGTAGTTGTTTTGGCAGAACGCCCGGCGGAGGCCTGTTGACATCCGTCAAGAACGCGTATCTTAAGGGATTGCCAGCCTCCTCTCAATGAATCCTTCGCCGGTGTTCAGAAAGTTCCCTGCCATACTCAGCTTTCACATAACTGTCATAATTCCGGAATAAGATTGTCACGTTCCTCCCATAACGTTTGCTCCAGTGCTTGCTATGGAGCGTCTCTGGAAGAGATCGAGCGTTGATACAAGTGCCATGGTCGTTAGTACCGATGACAATGTAAAAACTGGAGAAAGAGCATGAAGAAAGGTCTGATGGTTACTGCTGTTCTGGCGAGCAGCCTGCTGGCACAAGCCGTATATGCAGCCGAAACCGTACAAATCGACGGTTCCAGCACAGTTTTCCCGATCTCCGAAGCGATGGCTGAGGAATTCCAGTCGGCCGAGAAAGGCGCCACTCGCGTGACTGTCGGCGTATCCGGCACTGGCGGCGGCTTCAAGAAGTTCTGCCGCGGCGAAACCGACATGACCGGCGCTTCCCGCCCGATCAGCCCGGAAGAAGTCCAGCTGTGCAAGGAGAACAAGGTCGAATTCATCGAGCTGCCGGTTGCCATGGACGCCCTCACTGTCGTCATCAACCCGCAGAATGACTGGGTTGACCATCTGACCGTGGAAGAGCTCAAGACCATGTGGGAGCCCGAAGCACAGGGCAAGATCAGCAACTGGAACCAGGTTCGCGACAGCTTCCCTGACCGCAAGCTGAACCTGTTTGGCCCTGGCGTGGACTCCGGTACTTACGACTACTTCACCACTGCCGTCGTAGGCAAGGCGCACTCCAGCCGTGGCGACTTCACTGCCAGTGAAGACGACAACGTTCTGGTACAGGGCGTAGCGAACGACCGCAATGCACTGGGTTTCTTCGGTCTGGCTTATTACGAAGAAAACAAGAACAAGCTCAAGGCCGTGCCGATCGCCTACAAGGGCAAGGACGCAGTCGAGCCGAGCCTGGAAACCGCTGGTGACGGCAGCTACCAGCCGCTGACTCGCCCGCTGTACTACTATGCCAGCAAGGCATCCCTGGAAAACAAGCCGCACGTAGACAAGTTCGCATCGTTCCTGCTGTCGCAGGACAACACCGAGCTGGTCCAGGAAGCTGGCTACGTTCCGATGGGCGACAAGGTGTATGAAGCTGCGCAGCGCGTCCTGAAAGAGCGCGAAGTCGGCACAGCCTACGAAGGCGCAGAAGTAGGCGTCGACGTGGTTGAGACCCTGAGCCGCAAGAAGCACTACTAAGCAAGACGGTTGAAAAAGCGGGGGCTCATGCCTCCGCTTTTTCACATCCAAATCCAGCAGATCCGACACGAGCCTGAACGATGACCGAAACCGTAACCGCCCGACAGGGGTCCGAGCGCAGCTTCACCGTTTCGCCCCACTTCCTGCGCCGGCGTGCAATCATCAACGAAATCGCCCGCGCCATCCTGTGGGCATCCGCAGCGCTTTCGGTGCTGGTCACCGTCGGTATCGTCTATGTTCTGGTCAGCGAATCGCTGGCTTTCTTCGATCACGTTTCGCTCTGGGAATTCGTGTCGTCCACGACCTGGACGCCGGTGTTCGCCAACCCTCAGTTCGGCATCTGGCCGCTGCTGTCCGGCACGTTGACCGTGTCAGGTATTGCGTTGTGTATCGCTATTCCCTTGGGACTGCTGCTGGCTGTGTATCTGAGCGAATACGCACCCGACCGGGTACGTGAAGTGATCAAACCGATCCTGGAATTGCTCGAAGGCGTTCCGACCGTTGTATACGGCTATTTCGCTCTGCTGCTGGTTACGCCCATGCTGCAGATCATTTTCCCCGAGCTGCCCGGATTCAACATGCTGGCGCCGGGTCTGGTGCTGGGCATCATGATCCTCCCCTACGTCACCTCGCTGAGCGAGGACGCGATGCGCGCGGTTCCCAACGGGTTGCGCGAGGGCGGATATGCCCTGGGCTATTCACGATTTCACACCGCGTTCCATGTCGTCATTCCCGCGGCGATCTCCGGTATCACGGCCTCGTTCGTCCTGGCGATGTCGCGCGCCGTAGGTGAGACCATGGTGGTGGCGATCGCTGCCGGGCAGATGCCGCATTTCACCTTCAACCCGATGGAAGGGGCTGCCACCATCACCACCTTCATCGTACAGGTGACCCTCGGCGATGTGCGGCACGGATCGATCGCCTACCAGTCGATCTTCGCCGCCGGCCTGGTCCTGTTCCTGCTGACACTGGTGTTCAACCTGATCGGCTTCTACCTGCGCCGCCGCTTCCGCCAGGCGTATTGAGGACTGCTACCCATGAGATCGCTTACCGATAATGTTCAGTCCGGCGTGAACTACGCATCGATCGCCCGGAAGAATCGCTCCACCGACATGGTGCTGGCAGCCTTGGGTATATTCGTGCTGTTCATCGCCATCACCACGCTGCTGGCGCTGTTCGTCGACCTGGTGATCACCGGCTACCCGCGTCTGGCCGATCCTGATTTCTACACCAGCTTCCCATCACGAAAGCCTCTCCAGGCGGGCATTCTGTCTGCGTGGGTCGGTACCATCCTGGTGATGATCGTCACCGCGGTGCTGGCCATTCCGCTGGGCGTCGCGGCCGGGCTGTATCTTGAGGAGTACGCCGGGAGCAACTGGTTGACCGACATCATCGAGATCAACGTCTCCAACCTGGCCGGCGTACCGTCGATCGTATACGGTCTGCTGGCGCTGGGCCTGTTCATCTATACCTTCGGCATGAGCGAAACGGTGCTGGTGGCCGGTATGGTATTGGCACTGCTGATTCTGCCGATCATCATCGTCGCCACCCGCGAGGCGGTGCGCTCGATTCCCAAGGAGCTGCGCGAGGCAGCCTATGGACTCGGCGCGGACCAGTGGCAAACCATGTCGCAGTACATCCTGCCGGCCGCCAAGCCGGGCATCATCACCGGCGCCATTGTCGGGCTGTCGCGGGCCATCGGCGAAACCGCACCGATCATCACCATCGGCGCCCTGACGTTCATTGCCTTCCTGCCGCCGTCGCCTGTCTCTGGGGATGCGCCGTTCATCAACTTCGACTGGTTGTTGAGCCCCTTCACGGTCATGCCGATCCAGATGTTCAGCTGGATTTCGCGGCCGCAGGCGGACTTCCACCTCACTGCGGCGGCGGCGGGTGTGGTGCTGATCGTGATGACATTTATGATGAACGCGTTGGCGATCTACATCCGCTATCGCGCTCGCAAAGGTTGAGAGCGGGCCATGTCCGCGCTGAATGATCAAGGCGGTTCTCTTATGAACGCACAGGTTCCCAACGATATGAGCCAAGTAGTCATGACCCAGACCAATGCTGACAAAACGCGGGATCGCTGGTATCTCGAACCCACCGAGCCGCTGCGGGCCCGTGTCGACAATCTGAAATTCTGGTACGGCGACGGCACCCAGGCAATTGATGACATCAACCTGCCGCTCGTCGACAAGAAGGTGACATCGCTGATCGGGCCGTCCGGCTGCGGCAAGAGCACGTTGCTGCGCTGCTTCAACCGCATGCACGACCTGTACAAGGGTGTGCGGTATTCCGGTGCGATCAATCTGTATCCGGAAAACGAAAACCTGATCGATCTGGACCCCAGCGTGGTGCGCATGCGCATCGGCATGGTGTTTCAGAAGCCCAACCCGTTTCCCAAGTCGATCTACGACAACGTTGCTGCCGGCCTGAAGATTCGCGGTATTCGCAATCGCACCCAGCTTGACGAGATCGTCGAGAATTCCCTGCAGCAGGCCGCGTTGTGGGATGAAGTGAAGGATCGCCTGCATCAGTCGGCGTTCAGCCTGTCCGGTGGCCAGCAGCAGCGTCTGTGTATCGCGCGGGCCCTGGCCGTACAGCCGGAAGTGCTGCTGCTGGACGAGCCGACCTCGGCACTTGATCCGATTGCCACGGCCAAGGTCGAGGATCTGATCGATCAGCTCAACGGCAAGGTGACGATTCTCATCGTCACGCACAACATGCAGCAGGCGGCCCGCGTCTCGCATTACAGCGCCTACATGTATCTCGGCAAGCTGATCGAGTACAACGATACGCACGAGCTGTTCACGCGTCCCAAGTGCCAGCGCACCGAGGACTACATCACTGGCAGGTTCGGTTGATTCCGCGACGGACACTGATCCGTACGGTTTAAGGAGCACGTATGCCCAACAAGCAGAATGGTCATCTTCAGCACATATCGCAGCAGTTCAATACCGAGCTAGGCCAGCTTCGCACCGATTTCCTGAAAATGGGCGGCATGGTGCAGGATCAGGTCGTCCAGGCGATCGAATCGCTGGTCAGCCAGAATACCGACCTCGCCGAAAAGACGCGTAGTGCCGACAAGGAAGTCGACCGCATGGAACGGTTGATCGACGAGGAAGCCTATCGGGTCATTGCCAAGCGTCAGCCTACCGCCAGTGACCTGCGTCTGGTCATGTCGGTCGTGAAGATGGTCGCCGACCTCGAGCGGATCGGTGATGAAGCGAAGAAAATTTCCAAGTTCGCGATCAGCCTCAGCGAAAACGAGGCCAATGTGAACGGCCCACGCGGGCTGCTCGAGGCGCGGCACATCAGCAACCACGTCAGCGAAATGGTCCGGGACGCGCTGGATGCCTTCGCCCGCTTCGATACGGCGCTGGCCTTGAAGGTCATGAAGGAAGACAAGCGCGTCGATGAAGAGTACAAGGCGGCCACGCGCACACTGGTTACCTTCATGATGGAAGACCCGCGCAACATCAGCAGCTGCCTGTCGATCATGTGGGTGTTTCGTTCGCTGGAGCGGGTTGGCGATCACGCCTGCAACATCGCCGAGCAGGTAATCTTCATGGTCGAAGGCGAGGATGTACGTCACACGCCGATGGCCGAGCGCGAGAAGATCGTCGGCCACTGAAGCGAGCCGAACCGCTGCAATGAAAAGCCCGCCGATTGGCGGGCTTTTTTTACCACTGCGACAACTCAGTCGTTCAGGCTCAGGACCCACTTGGCAAGGGTCGTGGCCTCTTCTTCGGTTACAGGGTTGGCCGGCATCGGGATCTGCCCCCAGGTACCGACGTGACCGTTCTTGATATGGTCAGCCAGCATGGCGATGTTTTCGTCGTTGTCCTCGTACTTTTCAGCGACTTCCTTCAGGCTGGGACCGACTACCTTGGTATCCATCTGGTGACAGGCGGCACAGGGCTTGCTCTTGTACAGCGCTTCTCCGTCTTCGGCCAGCGCCGCGTGGGTGGACAGCAGAGCGCCGGCAGTGATCAAAGGCAACAGCAACTTTTTCATGGATTGTCCTCGAGGCTATCGTGGGGGCGGCTGGCTGCCGCCTCGTTATTCGTCATTCGGAATGCGCAAGGTATTGACCCCATAACTAGCAGGTTTTCTCCCCAGGAGGCAATGACCAGATTGTCGCATGCGGTGAATCAGCCGCCGTACGGCGGATCGTGATGGCGTTTCGCTGCAAAGTCTTGCGGTTTCCGCAGCGGTCTGCGTTAAGCTAGGCGCGAAGCTGATGAGAGATATCACATGGCGAAAGTGTCCGTCCTGATTGTGGACGATGCCCCCTTTATTCGAGACCTGATAAAGAAGGCCCTGCGCAGTCATTTTCCCGGATTGCAGATCGAAGAGGCCATCAATGGTCGCAAGGCCCAGCAGATGCTCAGCCGGGCGGAATTCGATCTGATCCTCTGCGACTGGGAAATGCCCGAGATGGGCGGGCTGGAGCTGCTCAAGTGGTTTCGTGGTCAACCCGGTACCGGGGCGACGCCGTTCGTCATGGTGACCAGCCGCGGCGACAAGGAAAATGTCGTCGAGGCAATACAGGCCGGGGTTAGTGACTATGTCGGCAAGCCGTTCAGCAACGAACAGCTGATCGCCAAGGTCAAGAAGGCTCTGCAGCGCTCCGGACGCCTCGCCCTGCTGCAGGGTGGTGCGCCCAAGCCGACCGTCAGCAGCGGACTGGATACCATTGCCAATCTGACTGGCAACCGCCGTGCAGAACCGCCGCCGAGCGCGCCGCCACCGAAGCCGCGACCGATTGCACCACCCGCCGTATCAGCCAGCGCGCCCGCGGAGGAAGCCCCGGTTGCCGCTGCAGAGTCGGTGCGTGGACAGGCGCAGTTGCGCTTGCCCGGCCAGCAGTTCGCCTGCGTGATCAAGACGCTCAGCCTGCGTGACGCCCTCGTCGTGGTTCGCCGCGGCGAGCGAATGCCCCAGGTGTTCGAAAGCGGCGTGCTGGACCTGGAACAGGATTCGGATCGCTCGGTGGCCCGGGTCAATGCCTACGTGCACGCCGTCGCGTCGATGGAACCGAAGATGGACTGCGAGTGGGTCAAGGTAACGCTGAAGTTTGTCGATCAGGATCCGGAGAAGCTGGATTATCTTTCGCGTCTGATCGCATCGGGCACCGCCCAGCAACATTATTCTCCGGGAGCCTGAGGCTCTCGAACCGCCGCTATCCGCTCACACCAGTCGCTTGAGCGGGAAGTGGCAGGTAAAACTGCTGCCCTGACCTACCGCACTGTGTATCTTCAGCTCGCCGTCATGACGTATCAGTACATGCTTGACGATGGCCAGGCCCAGACCGGTTCCGCCGGTGTTGCTGTTACGGCTTGAATCGACCCGGTAGAAGCGTTCGGTCAGCCGCGAGATGTGCTGCGGGGCAATTCCTACACCGTTGTCACGCACGCTCATGTGCGCTCCGTTATCGTCCACCCACCAGCGAACGTGGATGTCGCCGCCAGCCGGCGTGTACTTGACCGCATTGAACACCAGGTTGGAGAAAGCGCTGCGCAGCTCCCCCTCGACGCCGAGCAGACGGCGGTCGGACAGTGCTTCGAGTGTGATGCGATGATTCTGCTCGCCTGACAGCGCCTGAGCGTCCTGACGAATCGTCGCCAGCATGCGCTCGACAGCCACCGGCTTGGTTTCCGCTGCGGTATCGGAGGTTTCGAGTCGCGCCAGCAGGAGCAGATCGTTGAGCAGGCTCTGCATCCGCCGGCCCTGCTGCTGCATCTGCAACAGCGCCCGCTTCCAGCGCGGGTTGATCTCGTCGACGTTGTCGGTCAGCGTTTCCAGGTAGCCGACCACTACGGTGAGCGGAGTGCGAAGCTCGTGGGAGACGTTGGCCACGAAGTCCTTGCGCATCTGCTCGAGGTTGTGCAGCCGGGTCACGTCGCGGACCACCATCAGCCGCTCCCCCTCACCATAGCGGGTGATCGCATACTGCAGCCAGACGTTGGCATCGATGGGTGAGTGGATATCCAGCGTCTCGCGATACGCGCCCTGTTCGAAGAAGCTGACGAAACGCGGGTCACGAATCAGGTTGGTGACGGTCTGGCCGCTGTCGGCGGGTGCACGCAGGCCCAGTAGCCGCTCCGCCGCGTGATTCCACCACTCCAGATGCCCCTCGCGATCGACCATCACTACCGCATCCTTGAGCGCAGCGGTGGACGACTGGATGCGATCGATCACTGCCTGCAGCCGCTGGCGGTGCCGCGCGTCGCGCCGCTGCATCTGGTAGATGCTGTCGAAGATGTCGTGCCACACGCCGCGGGCATCGGGCGGTAGCTCGTTCGGATGGTTCTTCAGCCAGTTCTGAAAGCGAAGAAGCTGACGGAGGGTCCAGAGGGTATGCAGCGCCAGGCCTGCGGCAAGTGTCCACGCCAGCTGATCAATCAGCAGGCCAAACAGGGTGCAAAGGAGCAGAAGCAGGGCGAGACGATACAGGACCGCGCGGAACCAGTTGATCGTCACGCATCACTCCCTTGTTCAGTGCAGTCCGGAAGGCCGATCAGCTACGGGTGGAGAACCGGTAACCCGTGCCGCGCACGGTTTGTACCAGATGTTCGTAATTGCTGCCCAGCGCCTTGCGCAAACGGCGAATGTGAACGTCGACGGTGCGCTCTTCGACATAGACATTGCCACCCCAGACCTGATCGAGCAACTGGCCGCGAGTATAGGCCCGTTCCTGATGGGTCATGAAGAACTGCAGCAGGCGGTATTCGGTCGGGCCCATTTCGGCGGGGCTGTCATCGATGGTGACGCGGTGACTGACCGGGTCCAGATGCAGGCCGTTCACCTCGATCGGCGCTTCGCTGTCCACCGGGCCGGTGCGACGCAGCACAGCCTTGAGCCGCGCGACCAGCTCGCGGGGGGAGAACGGTTTGGTGATGTAATCGTCGGCGCCCACTTCGAGGCCCTGAATCTTGTTGTCTTCCTCGCCCTTGGCAGTGAGCATGATGATCGGAATATCCGAGGTCATGTCGTCGCGCTTGAGGCGTCGGGCCAGTTCGATCCCGGTGGTACCTGGAAGCATCCAGTCGAGCAGAATCAGGTCGGGCTTGCTGTCGATGATGCTGGCGTGGGCCTGTTGGGTGGTTTCCGCCTCCAGGCATTCGTACCCGGCCATCTCCAGCGCTACTGCGATCATCTCGCGAATCGGCGCTTCGTCATCCACGATCAATATGGTTTTGCCTGCCATGGTTTACCGTCTCGTTGCAGATTCCTGATATGCGCCGATTAGATAACAGATTTGTTGCAGTTGTATGACGAGATGTCCGATGAGCGGCGAGCTCAGCGCAGCCAGTAGTCGAGCGCCAGGCCGATGAACACCAGCAGGCCGCTCCAGTGGTTCGACAGGAAGGCATTGAAGCACGCATGCGCTTCACGCTCGCGAATCAGCCAGTGCTGCCAGGCGAAGCTGAGCAACATGGCGCCGAGCCCGGCGTAGAAGAACGGGCCGAGTTCAAAGCGTCGCCCGACCAGCACCAGGCAGATCAGCGTCAGACCCTGAAGCAGGGCGATGATCGCCCGGTCGGCCTCACCAAACAGAATCGCCGTGGACTTGATGCCGATACGCAGATCGTCCTCCCGATCGCACATGGCATATTCGGTGTCGTAAGCCACGGTCCAGATCAGGTTGGCCAGAAAGACCAGCCACAGCGCCGCAGGCAACGCTTCGGCCTGCGCGGCGAACGCCATGGGGATGGCCCATGAAAAGGCTGCTCCGAGCACCACCTGTGGATAGAAGGTGAACCGCTTGCAGAATGGATACAGCGTCGCCAGGGCGATACCCCCGAAGGCCAGCTTGATGGTCAGCGCGTTGGTGAACAGCACCAGTGCGGCGCTCAGCGTCACGAGGATGGCGAACAGAATCAGCGCCTCGCGCGCGGTGACTCGACCGGTAGCCAGGGGACGCTGACGGGTTCGCGTCACATGACCGTCGAAATTGCGGTCGGCGTAATCGTTGATCACGCAGCCGGCGGCGCGCATGCAGATTACTCCGAGCACGAAGATCACCAGATTCTTTACATCGGGCACGCCTTCGGCAGCCAGCCAAAGCGCCCACATTGTCGGCCACAGCAGCAGGTAGGTGCCGATGGGCCGGTCCAGCCGCATCAATTGTATGAAGTCGTCGGCGCGGGGGTGAACGCGGCGTAACGGTTTGGTCAGCAAGCCAAGCAAGGTGCTTCTCCGCTCGAGGGTGCAGGTCAGTTGGCCGGTGGCCAACCGTCCAAGAATACTTCACAGACCAGCAGCCGCAAGCTGGCATGGGAAAACTGTGACCGTCTCCCCCAGAGCCCGACCTGCTGGTGCTCGGCTGGCAGCCAGTGGGCAGGGTAGCGGCTTATTTCGATGTCGCTGCGCTCGATGCGCGCATCGGCGAATAGCACCTCGCCGAGACTGCGCGTGCCCAGACGCTCCAGATCCAGCCCGGAATCGGCGAGCGACGCAAGTGGAGCCACGCTCCGGGCAAACACGCGCGGTGCGCCCGCAGCATGTAGCAACACCTCGCGAACCCAGGCGTCTGCTCCGGGTTGAATACCCAGCGCCAGCGCTTCATCTTCCCGCGCCGCTTGCACCGACTGTCGCAGCAACTCGACGCAGAAGTCGTCCCCCCCGGCGGCCATCAACCGACGGGTCAGGGAGCCCTGGCCGCGGAGCCAGTCATACAGAGGATCGGCGGGCGGGGCGGGATGGTGCTCGGCAGGCAGCCAATGGGGAACGGTCACGGAAGGTTCAGGGTCTGCGGTGGAAGCGAAGGCGCAAGGTTAGCATGATTGCCCATCTTCTGGCCGCCCTGCGCGCTTGGCGCTGGCGGTCTATTACGGTAGTGTCGCTGCAATTTTCCTAACGACGTTTCGGGACGATATTCATGAAGAAGTGGCAGTGTGTGGTGTGCGGGCTGATCTATGACGAAGCCGAGGGCTGGCCGGATGACGGCATCGCCCCCGGCACGCGCTGGGAGGACGTTCCCGCGGACTGGCTATGCCCCGATTGTGGTGTGGGCAAGGAAGATTTCGAGATGATCGAGATCGGCTGATTCAACTGCACAGGAAGTTCGTCGTGTCCGATTCTGCTCCGCTGTTGATTCTTGGTACCGGCCTGGCCGGCTACAATCTCGCCCGTGAGTTTCGCAAGCTCGATACCGAGCGGCCGCTATGCCTGGTCACCGCTGACGACGGCCGGTTCTATTCCAAACCCATGCTCTCGACCGGCTTTTCCAAGGGCAAGGAAGCCGATGAGCTGGCAATGCAGTCGGCCGCAGCGATGGCCGAGCAGCTTGACGCGCGCATCCTGGTGAATACACGCGTGACCGGTATCGACGCGGGAACCCGACGGATACTGACCACGGACGGACAGCTGGCCTACAGCGATCTGGTACTGGCCAGCGGTGCCGAAGCACGTCGGCTGCCCTGGGCCGAAGCGCTGGGCGAGCGGCTGCAATCGGTCAATGATCTCATCGACTACGCGCGCTTCCGCGCTGCGCTTGCCGGCAAGAAAAACGTCGTGATCATCGGTGCAGGTCTGATCGGCTGTGAGTATGCCAACGACCTCGCAGCGGCCGGGTACTCGGTGCAGGTTATCGCGCCAGATCAGCAGGTCATGGCAGGTCTCCTGCCGCCGGAAATCGCCGCTGCGGTGCAGCATGGGCTCGAGGTGCTGGGCGTGCGCTTTCATCTGCGCCAGGGCATCCGTGACATGCGGCCCGCTGCTCACGGCATCAGCGTGATCCTCGAGGACGGCAGCCTGGTGGAAGGGGAGCAGGGATTGTCCGCAATCGGTCTGGTGCCGGGGCGGGCGCTGGCAGAGCAGGCCAGGCTGGACGTGGCGCACGGCATCAAGGTCGACCGCCGGTTGCGCACCTCTGCCGAGCACGTCTATGCCCTGGGCGATTGCGCCGAAGTCGCGTCGCTCAGCCTCATGTACGTGATGCCATTGATGGCCGCAGCGCGGGTACTGGCGCAGAACCTGGCTGGCGGTGACGCTGAACTGAGCTATGGACCGATGCCGATCACGGTGAAGACGCCCGCCTGCCCATTGGTCGTCTCGCCACCGCTGACGGCTACCGAGGGCAGCTGGACCATCACCGGGGACGGGGCCAACCTTCGCGGGCTGTTTCACGATGCACACGGACAATTGCACGGGTACGCGTTAAGCGGCGCGCTGGTCAGCGAAAAGCTGCAGCTCAACCGCCAGCTGCCGGCCTGGATGCCCTGAACGCGGCCGTCTGGCCGGTTTCACCTGCCTTTTGTCAGCAAAAGACGAGGTTCTGTCCGGCTTCGTCGCGCTCGGCTCTGGCGCAACGCCACGACTCATGCCATGCTGGTTTGGCTGGGACATGCCAGGCCCCGGGTGCTGGTGGCCTTGGCGCTGTCGCGAGGACGCGGCAGGAAAAACAAAAACAACAGACAATGAGGCTTCAATATGCGTAAACCGGATCTCGCCGCGGCGATCGCCGACAAGGCCGACCTGAGTAAAGACCAGGCCAACCGTGTGCTCAACGCCGTACTGGATGAAATCACTCAGGCTCTCAGCCGCAAGGACACCGTGACCCTCGTCGGGTTTGGCACCTTCCTGCAACGCCATCGCGGCGCCCGCACCGGGAAAAATCCGCAGACCGGCGATCCGGTGCAGATCAAGGCCAGCAATACCGTTTCCTTCAAACCGGGCAAGAGCCTCCGCGACTCGGTCAATTGAGCCCGCCGGCCGGAGGCCGATTCAGGCCTCCGGTGCGACTTCCGTCATTTCCAGCCGTGTTTGAATTCGTGCACCAGCACGCGTAGCGCGTCTCGCGCGTCCAATACCTTGTCAGCCGCTTTCGCCGCCGCCTCGCGCGACAGATGCAACCGCTCGAGCAGCTCGTCGGGTATCGGCATTTGCGGTCCGCTGCCAATGTCGCGCTCGCGCAGCAGGGCCAGGGTCAGATAAACCATGTTGGCATACACGTGCAGGTCGCCCTTGTAGGCCGGTTCGTGCTGATAGCGGATCGCGGTCGACACCTCAGCAGGCATATCCCAGTAACGCATCAGCCAGCTGCCGATCTGATCGCGGGTCACGCCGAGCAGGTGTTGCTCGATCAGATGAGAAGGTACATGCGGGTTGGCTTCCACGTGCCGACAGATCAGCTTGAAGTAGGGCGGGAAGATGTACGCCAGCACCAGATATCCGAAATTGTGCAGGAGGCCGGCAAGATAGTTCAGGCCCAGTTCGGGCCGCTTGTCGCGGGGCATGGCCTTGGCAAGCCCTTCGATGACCGCGGCACTGTAGATAGCCTGTTCCCAGTATTGGGTGCTGCCTTCGGCGGTGTCCTTGGGCAGACTGAAGGTCTTGCCCAGAGCCAGGCCGACGGCCAGATTGATCACCAGATCGAATCCCAGCACACGACCGATGGCGTCTTCCACCGAGCGGATCTTGCCGGGAGCAGCGTAATACGGTGACGAGGCCCAGCTAACCACCTGGGCGGCCAGGCTGGGGTCGGTCTCGACCACATCCGCCAGTTGCTCGATCGTCGCATCTGCGTCCACCCGCAGCTTCATCACCTTCTGTGCGGTTTCCGGCAGCGGCGGGATCTCGATGGTCTCTTCCAGGCGCTGGCGCATGCGCAGAGCCGTGAAGTTTTTCACTGCGTCGCTGATGTTGCTGCGGTCCTGCTCCGGGTCGGTTGGCAGAGGCTCAAGACTGCTCAACGGCACAGCGAAGCGTCCGGAGCTGGCTTTGGAAATCAGTGCGCCGATGTCGTCCCCTTCAAGCTCCAGGTACAGGCCCGGCAGCCCGCTGTCGACCCATAACCGGTTGTGTTCGAGCAACTGCTGCTCGAACACGCATGGCGAGCCGAACACCAGCGGAAGACCCGGAACGCTGGTCATCTCGTGCTTGGCGAGAATGCGTTCGGCCTGCGCCATGCGCACCGGCTCGAGCTCGCGACCGAGCAACTCGCCAATTCGCTTGAGGTCGAGCAGATGATCGCGCGGGAACAGCGCCAGCAGCATGCCGACGCTATCGCCGAGCAGGCAGGCCTGAACCTGCTGCGCCAGTGGTCCGAGCTGGTCGGCCTGGCGCAGGTGATAGCGGATGCCCTGCTGTTGCAGAAGCTTCTCGATCGAGTCGGGGAGGCTGTCGTGACCGGCGTCATTGGCAGGGAGCGTGTTCATCGGCGAGTTCCTTCTGGTCGGGCTGTCAAAAGCCGCTACAGGATTTTTCGCTGATCTTAGCATGGCCTCCGCGACGAAGCGGGTCAGACTTGCGCGAATTGCTGCCCGTGAGCCAACCATCGGTCGATAAGCGGCTGAACATGCCCCGGATACTCCCGCGCCAGACGTTTGGCTGCGTCCTGCACTTCCGGCAGCAGATCCGCGTCGCGCACCAGATCCGCTACGCGAAACTGGACCAGCCCGGTCTGACGGGTGCCGAGCACCTCGCCGGGGCCTCGCAATTCCAGATCCTTTTCGGCGATGACGAAACCGTCCGAGCTTTCACGCATGATGCCCAGGCGCTCGCGCCCAAGCGCTGACAGCGGGGCGTGATAGAGCAGTACACAGTGGCTTGCGGTGCTACCCCGTCCGACCCGGCCACGGAGTTGGTGCAGCTGCGCCAGGCCCAGGCGTTCGGGGTTCTCGATGATCATCAGGCTGGCGTTGGGCACGTCCACGCCGACCTCGATCACAGTGGTGGCAACCAGCAGGTGCAGGTCGCCAGCCTTGAAGGCGGCCATGATCTCGGCCTTCTCAGCCGGTTTCATGCGGCCATGAATCATGCCGATGGACAACTCCGGCAGACTTTCGCACAGCGCGGCCCAGCTGACTTCGGCTGCCTGCGCCTGCAGCTGCTCGGATTCCTCGATCAGCGTACAGACCCAATAGGCCTGTCGGCCTTCGGCACAGCCGGCCCGCACGCGCTCGACCACCTCCTCGCGTCGACTGTCGGAGATCAGCACGGTGTTGATCGGCGTCCGGCCTGGCGGCAGCTCGTCGAGTACCGAGGTATCCAGATCGGCATAGGCGCTCATCGCCAGCGTGCGCGGTATCGGCGTGGCGGTCATGATCAACTGGTGCGGGGAGAATTGCCCGGCTGCGCCCTTGTCACGCAGGGCCAGCCGCTGCTGCACACCAAAGCGGTGCTGCTCGTCGATGATCGCCAGCCCCAGATTGTGGAACCGCACCTCGTCCTGAAACAGTGCATGGGTGCCGACCACCATCGCCGCATCACCAGTGCCGATGAGCTGCAGCTGGTTGGCCCGCGCCTTGCCCTTGAGCTTGCCGGCCATCCAGGCAACGGAAATGCCCAGCGGTGCGAACCAGCGCTGGAAGTTGATGAAATGCTGCTCGGCAAGGATTTCGGTGGGCGCCATCAGCGCAACCTGCCAGCCCGCTTCCAGCGCCTGCAGCGCAGCGAGTGCGGCGACCACGGTCTTGCCCGCGCCGACATCGCCCTGCACCAGTCGCAACATCGGACGCGGCTGGTGTAGATCGCGTACCACGTCATCGGCTACACGGCGCTGTGCGCCGGTCAGCGGAAAACCGAGTTGCTCGACAAACTGTCTGGCAAGCGCGCCGCTGGCCGTCATGACCGGGGCACGGCGCGAGCGGACCTGCGCACGCAGGCGCAGCATCGCCAACTGGTGAGCCATCAGCTCTTCGAACGCCAGGCGGTGCTGGGCCCAGTGGCGACCGTCCTGCAGGGCCTCGAGGTCTACATCGGGCGGTGGCCGGTGCAGTGTGCGGATGGCCTCACGCAGTGGCGCCAGGTCATGGGCGGTCGCTATGTCGGGCGGTAGCAGTTCAGTCAGGCTGTTGCCCGATGCCAGCCACTGCAGTGCCGCTTCGCTGAGACTGCGC
The DNA here is from genome assembly GCF_020025155.1 of Halopseudomonas nanhaiensis. Classification (NCBI taxonomy): domain Bacteria; kingdom Pseudomonadati; phylum Pseudomonadota; class Gammaproteobacteria; order Pseudomonadales; family Pseudomonadaceae; genus Pseudomonas; species Pseudomonas nanhaiensis. The sequence goes on along the minus strand of NZ_CP073751.1, from coordinate 3,567,504 downwards.
AGGCGTAACTGCGACAGACCCTCTGTGGCCGGGTAGATCGGCGTCAGCGTGTCGGCAACCGGGGCGGTCTGCCCGCTCTCCAGGTTCTGCATCTCGGGGTGGTAGATTTCCAGCCCCGACGCCCCGGGGCGCACTTCGCCGTAGCAGCGCAGATGAGTGCCGCGTTGCAGGCTGGCCTTGAGGGCAGCGGAAAAATGGTAGAAACGCAGGCTCAGCGTGCCCGTGCCGTCCTGCAGCCGACACAGCAGGCTGCGTCGCCGTCCCATGACTACGTCGGCGGCCTGGACGACGCCCTCGACTACAGCGTCCATGCCGGGCCGCAGGGCGCCGATGGGGGTCACGCGGGTGCGGTCCTGATAACGCAACGGGAGATGAAACAGGACATCTTCCACGCTGCGCAGCCCCAGCCGTTCGAGCTTGTCGGCGAGCGCCGGGCCGACGCCCTTGATGACGGTGAGGCCGGTGCGCTCGGAGCGAGGCGGCATCGTTACCTGGCAGCTTGCGGCGGCTGGCTGATCGAGCACAGGCGGATCGAATCGCTGAGGATTTCGACCGCCTTGGGGCGCGGGAAGCTGGCTCGCCAGGCAATGGCCACGGTGCGGTAGGGCACCGGCGAGGTGAACTGCTTGGTGACCAGCAGATCGGAGCTGTAGTAGCGATCATCGGCGGCCGACATCGGCAACACGGTCATGCCGATGCCTGAGGCCACCATGTGCCGAATGGTTTCCAGCGAACTGGATTCCACTGTGGTGTGCTTGTGCTGTTCATCGCCCTTGCGGATGCTCGGGCAGGCTTCGAGCACCTGATCACGGAAGCAGTGACCTTCACCCAGCAGCAACAGCTTGCTGTCGTCCAGCTCATCGAGTGTCACCGTCTCGCGGCTGGCCCAGGGGTGGCTGGCCGGTACCAGCAGGCTGAAGGGCTCGTCGTACAGCGGCTTGGTCAATACGTCCGGCTCGTTGAACGGCAGGGCCACGATGATTGCGTCGAGCTCGCCGTTGCGCAGCTTGTCGCGCAGCACATGGGTGAAGTTCTCCTCGATGTACAACGGCATTTCCGGTGCGACACGATGCAACTGAGGCACCAGATGCGGAAACAGGTACGGCCCAATGGTATAGATGGCGCCGACCTTCAATGGCGCCGAGAGCTGGTTCTTCCCGGAACTGGCCAGCTCGCGAATGGCTGACGCCTCCTCCAGCACCCGCTGCGCCTGCGTAACGATCCGCTCGCCGATGGGCGTGACCCGCACCGCGCTTTTGCTGCGCTCGAAGATCATCACGCCGAGCTCATCTTCCAGCTTCTTGACGCCGACGCTGAGCGTGGGCTGCGATACGTGGCAACGCTCGGCGGCATGGCCGAAATGTTGTTCCTGAGCCAGAGTAACGATGTAGCGCAGTTCGGTGAGGGTCATGGCTTATACTGAGTCCACAATGTATTCAAGCCAAGCATAGCGGGTTGATCGATAGAGGAAAACAATCGAATGAGACAGGTTGTGATTGCCGGATGCGGCGACCTTGGCGGCGCGCTGGCCGAGCGGCTCATGGCACAGGGTTGGACGGTATACGGCATGCGCCGTGATACCTCGCGGTTGCCCGAGGGTGTGCAGCCCCTGACCGGGGACCTTCTCACCGATGACTGCCCCGCCGACTGGCCGCGCAAGATCGATTATCTGGTCTATTGCCCCGCAGCAGGCAAGCGCGATGCCGAGCTTTACCGCGCGCTGTATGTGGACGGTTTGCGCAGGGTCGTCGGCTGGATGGCCGAGCGCCGCCAGCAACCCCGGCACCTGTTGCAGATATCCAGTACTGGTGTGTACGCGCAAAGCCAGGGTGAGTGGGTGACCGAGAACAGCCCGGCACTGGCCGACTCGGATACCGCCCGGGCGCTTATCGAAGCGGAGGACGTGGCGCTGCGCAGTGGCATTCCCGCGTCGGTGGTGCGTCTGGCGGGGATCTACGGCCCCGGGCGCAACCGGCTGATCGAGCAGGTGCGCGCCGGTGTAGCCGTGCCCGCCGATCCGGTGCAGTACACCAACCGGATTCATCGCGATGACGCTGCCGGGTTGCTGCAGCATCTGCTGGTGCAGGCCGACCAGCACGAACTGCTGGCGCCCTGTTATCTGGGCGTGGACGACGAGCCGGCTCCGCTTCACGAGGTCTGTAGCTGGCTGGCCGAACAGCTCGGCACCACACTGGCTGCAGAGGGCCCCGGCATTGGTCGAACCGGGAGTAAGCGCTGCAGCAACGCGCTGGCGCGGGAGACCGGCTGGGTGCCTGGCTATCCGAGCTACCGGGAAGGTTACGCGGCCATGTTGAGCGAAGCCTGAGGAAGCAGTGGTGATCTTCGGCGCCTGGCGTTGTCCACCGATCTCGAACCACTGGAGGACGCGACGATGAAAAAGACTGGCTCAGCTGAATGGGAAGGTACGGTCAAGGAAGGCTCGGGCACCATCACGACCGAAAGCGGCGTGCTGGACAGTTCACCCTATGGCTTCAACACTCGGTTCGAAGACGGACCCGGCACCAACCCCGAAGAGCTGATCGGCGCTGCGCATGCCGCATGCTTCTCGATGGCGTTTTCCATGCTGCTCGGGCAGGAAGGCTTTACACCCAGCAGGATCGCCACGACGGCCGAAGTGTCGCTGGAGAAGCAGGAAGATGGTTTCGCCATCACTGCGGTACACCTTGACGTCCAGGCGCATGTGCCCAACCTTGATGAGGCGACATTCACCGAGATCGCCAACAAGGCCAAGGCGGGTTGCCCGGTGTCGAAACTGTTGAATGCAGACATCACCATGGAAGCCTATCTCACCGAATGAGGCAGGCTGGCGAACGAGGCGCCTTGCAGGCGCCTCTGGTAGCCTCAGCCAACCACCATGATGCCGTCCATCTCCACCGGCACGCCCTTGGGCAGCGAAGCCACGCCGATCGCTGCGCGGGCCGGGTAGGGCTGCTTGAAATAGCGAGCCATGACTTCATTGACCAGGCCGAAGTGGGCAAGGTCGGTGAGGAAGATGTTCAATTTGACGATATCCTGCAGGGATCCGCCAGCCGCCTCGGCAACGGCCTGAAGGTTGTCGAACACGCGGCAGATCTGCTGTTCCATGCCGTCGACCACTTCCATGGTGGCCGGGTCCAGCGGGATCTGACCAGACAGATAAACCGTATTGCCGACCTTGATGGCCTGGGAATAGGTGCCTATTGCGGCCGGTGCGTGGTCGCTGGTGATGACTTGCTTGTTCATGTTTGCTCCGGATCGGATCAGTTTTTCAGACGCGTGATGCGCAGCACGCCGCTGAGCACGCGGATACGCTTGATAAGTTGGGACAGGTGCAGGCGGTCGCGGACCCGGACCACCAGCTGAACCACGCTGGTGCGGCCATCGCGCTCGTCGACGCTGATCTTGTCGATGCTGGCGTCGGCCATGGTGATGCCGGTGGCGAGTTGCGCGATGATGCCACGCGCGTGCTCGAGCTCCACGCGAAGCTCGACGGTAAATTCGCCGGTGACGTCCTTGTCCCAGGTCAGATGCAGGATCTTCTCTTCACTGTGACGGCTTTCGGCCAGGTTGTTGCAGTTCTCCTGGTGGATGACCATGCCCTTGCCCGAGGAGAGATAGCCGACGATCGGGTCGCCTGGAATCGGGTTGCAGCAACGCGCGAAACTGACGACCAGCCCCTCGGTGCCGCGAATGGCCAGGGGCATTTCACGAATCTGCGCCTCGTCCGGCTCGGCGACCTTGGCCGCTTCGGTTTCGTTGCTTCCTTCGCTGATCAGCAGGCGCCGGGCGACCACGTAGGCCATGCGGTTGCCCAGCCCGATGTCGGCGAGCAGTTCTTCCAGATTGTCCATCCCGCAATCTTCCAGAACGCGGCGCAGGCGGGCCGGCGGTATATCCGACAGTGTGGTGTCGAAGCTGGCCAGAACCTTCTCCAGCAGACGCTCGCCCAGGGCGATGGACTCGGAATGACGCTGATGCTTGAGGAAGTGGCGAATGTTGCTGCGGGCCTTGCCGGTGATGACGAAGCTCAGCCAGGCGGGGTTGGGGCGCGCGCCCGGGGCAGTGATGATCTCGACGGTCTGCCCGCTCTGCAGGGGTTCCGATAGCGGCGCCAGCCGACGGTTGACGCGGCAGGCAATGCAACTGTTGCCCACGTCCGTATGCACGGCATAGGCGAAGTCCACCGGAGTGGAGCCCTTGGGCAGCTCCATGATCCGTCCCTTTGGGGTGAAAATGTAGACTTCGTCGGGGAACAGGTCGATCTTGACGTTCTCGATGAACTCCAGCGAGTTGCCCGCCCTTTGCTGCAGCTCCAGTACGCTTTTCAGCCACTGGCGCGTGCGGGCATGGTTGCCGTTGATCACCTCTTCCTTGGACTTGTATACCCAATGCGCGGCAATGCCGTTATTGGCAAGCTCTTCCATCTCTTCGGTGCGAATCTGGATCTCGATCGGAACGCCATGCATGCCGAACAGGGTGGTATGCAGCGACTGATAGCCGTTGGCTTTGGGGATCGCGATGTAGTCCTTGAAGCGCCCGGGGAAGGGCTTGTACAGACTGTGAACGGCGCCGAGCGCGCGGTAGCAGGTATCGGCCTTCTCGACGATGATGCGGAACGCGTAGACGTCCATGATCTCGTTGAAGGATTTGCGCTTGCCGCGCATCTTCTGATAGATGCCGTACAGGTGCTTCTCTCGTCCGATCACCCGCCCGGGAATACCTTCGCGCTCCAGCCGGTTCTGCAGCGAGTCGAGAATCTTGCTCAGCAGCTCCTTGCGATTGCCGCGCGCGCTGCGTACCGCGCGGTCGATCAGCTGGGCGCGCATCGGATACATCGCCTTGAAGCCGAGGTCTTCGAACTCGACGCTCAGACTGTGCATGCCCAGGCGGTTGGCGATGGGGGCGTAGATCTCCAGCGTTTCCTTGGCGATACGCCGGCGCTTCTCGCCAGACAGCGCGCCCAGCGTACGCATGTTGTGCAGCCGGTCGGCCAGCTTGACAAGAATCACGCGAATGTCGCGGGCCATGGCCAGTGCCATTTTCTGGAAGTTTTCCGCTTGCGCCTCGGCCTTGGTCTCGAAGGTCATCTGCGTAAGCTTGCTGACCCCGTCGACCAGTTCGGCAACCGTGTCGCCAAACTGCGTAACCAGTGCGTCCTTGGGTATGCCGGTGTCTTCAATGACATCGTGCAGCATGGCAGCCATCAGGCTCTGATGATCCATGTGCATGCCGGCGAGGATGCCGGCTACGGCTAGCGGATGGGTAACGTAGGGTTCGCCGCTGCGCCGGGTCTGGCCGTCGTGGGCCTGCTCGGCGTAGAAATAGGCGCGCCGGACCAGGTTCACCTGATCCGGTTCGAGATAGCTGCCGAGTCGCTCGGCGAATACTTCTATAGCAGACATGCAAGGCTCCTGCGCCCGGCGGAACGGGCCATCACCTTCGGCATGCACGTCCTGCGCAAGCCCTTACTCCGCCAGATCGGATTCCAGCGAGTACAGCGGCTCTTGCTGATCCTGAATGGCTTCCTGGGCGAGAATCTCGTTGGTCACCAGGCCGGCAGCGATTTCACGCAGGGCGACCACGGTAGGCTTGTCATTTTCCCAGGCGACTTTCGGGTCCTTGCCGCCGGTGGCGATCTGACGCGAACGCTTGGTGGCCAGCATGACCAGCTCGAAACGGTTTTCTACGTTATCCAGGCAGTCTTCAACGGTGACGCGAGCCATGGGTGTACTCCGGAAACTTTCTTGAGAATCGGTGCGCTCCAAACAGGGCGCGGGACCTGACAGTCTACTGGCTGGCGACGCGTTCTGACAAGAGTGCGTCCAGCAGCGTCCGATGACGATCCTGCTGGCGGACCAGGTCGAGGCGACCGGCTCGCAGAATGGCCTTGAGATCTTCCAGGGCGGTCTGGAAGCAGTCGTTGATGACCAGATAATCGTATTCGACGCAATGGCTCATTTCACTGACGGCCTCGGCCATACGGCGGTCGATCACGCTGGAATCATCCTGGCCGCGGTTGGTCAGCCGCTCGCGCAGATCTTTCCGACTCGGCGGCAGGATGAAGATCGACCGGGCCTGCGGAAGTGCCCTGCGGACCTGTTCGGCGCCCTGCCAGTCGATCTCCAGTATCAGGTCGTGGCCCTCTGCGAGGGTTTTTTCCACGGTGCTTTGCGAGGTGCCGTACAAGTTTCCGAATACCTCGGCATGCTCAAGGAAATCGCCGTGACCGACCAGCTCGAGGAAGCTGTCGCGGCTGGTGAAGTGGTAATTGACGCCATCGATTTCACCGGGACGCATGGGCCGCGTGGTGTGCGAGACCGACACGCGCACGGTATCGACCTGATCGAGCAGGGCCTTGACCAGGCTGGTCTTGCCGGCGCCCGAGGGGGCGGAAATGATGTACAGCGTGCCGGTGGCTGGGGTCATCGTGAGCGATCTCGCATAACGGCCTGCGGTGAAAAGCAGGCAGTATAAAGTCAATCGGCTGGCTCGTCATGGACACTGGCGGCGTTTTGCCTGTCTATTGAGCTGAACCGGGACCGGGAAGGCGAGATGATTTCGAAATGGCAGTGGTTGTTGGCACAGATCGGCCGCACCTTGTGGATACGGGCTTCGTTGTTCGCCCTGCTGGGCGTCGGTGCGGCACTGCTGGCGATTGCCGCGGAGCGACTGTACCCGGGTGAGGCGCCGATGGATCTCGGGGCCGAGGCCGTTAACGACATTCTCAATATTCTCGCGACCAGCATGCTCGCGGTGACTACCTTTTCTCTGACGGTAATGGTGTCGGCCTACGGTTCCGCTACCGCGAACATTGCGCCGCGTGCCACCCGCCTGCTCATGCAGGACACCACTACGCAAAACGTGCTCGGGACCTTCCTCGGTTCTTTCCTGTTTTCCCTGGTGGGCATTATCGCCCTGCATACCGAGGTCTACGGTACCCGTGGCCGTCTGGTCCTGTTTCTTTTCAGTCTGCTGGTCGTCGCGCTAATCGCCATCACCATGCTGCGCTGGATCGAGCACCTTTCCAGCTTCGGTCAGATGGCAGACACCGCCGAGCGAGTCGAGGGCGCCATCGTCAAAGCCATTTGCAGCCGCGTGGACCATCCCTCGGCCGGTACCAGCGTATTGTACGATGCGCACACGCAGATCCCTGCCGAGGCGACGCCGGTGTATCCGGACCGGGTGGGCTACGTGATGCATATCGATATTCAGGGCCTGGATGAGTGGGCCTGCGAGAATCAGGGGCAGGTTTACATCACCAGCCCGCCTGGAAGCTTCGTGCACCCGCCGGAGCCGCTAGCCTGGATCGTGCCGCCCTGCGAGAGGGTGTCAAAGGACGTGTACCAGTGCTTTACCCTGGGCAAGGAGCGCTCGTTCGATCAGGACCCTCGCTACGGTATGGCGGTAATGTCGGATATTGCCTCGCGCGCGCTCTCACCCGGGGTCAACGATCAGGGCACCGCGATCGATGTGCTCGGCCGCGTGGTGCGGGTGCTGACCTGCTGGTCCGAAGGCGAAGAGCTTGGTCCGCTCGGCACGATGCAGCGCCCCAGGGTTCACGTTCCACCTACCGAACTGGCCGATCTGTTCGACGAAATGTTCACGCCCATCGCCCGCGACGCTGCCGGGACGATGGAAGTGCAGGTAAAGCTGCACGAGTCCCTGCGCATGCTGGCGCAATACGGCAGCGCCTACCGCAGCAATGCCCAGCGGCATACCCGCCTGGCCCTGCTGCGAGCCGAGCGGGCGTTGCTGCTGGACGAGGACAAGGCCCGGGTTAGACAGCTCGCAGAGCAGACTCTGAAGCTTTGTTGAGTCGGTGTGTCATGGTTCGGTAATGGCACTGCAATATTTCAGCGATACGCTTTGGCCGTCCCTTGCCGAGGCTAACCGAGGCGAGCGAGACACGAATCTTCCGCCGGTGAGCACATCGCGCTGCCGGCCGTCGCTGCGAGCCTCTCATGAAGCGTGTCCTGACTCTTATCATCGCTGTCTGCATCCTCGGCCTTAGCCTGCAGGTATTGCTTACACTGCACAACATGCGCGCGCTGACGCGCACCCTCGAGAGCGAATACACCGCCTCGGTGGATTTCTACAAGGCCGCTGTCAAAGCCGGCGAGTCATTGCGCGAGGTCAGCCTGCTGGGTTACCAGCTGACCAGCGCACGTACGGAAGCGGACCTGCAGGCCTTCATTGCGCGGACCGACGCCCAGTTCCTCACGCTCGAGGAGCGGCTGCAGCGGCTGGAATCCCCGCGCTGGGCCGCCTTCCAGCACATGCCGCTGAGCGAGATCCACACGGATGAAGCCGAGCCGTCGCAGGCGGGGTCGACCGTTGCCGATCTGCTCTCACAGATCCGCGTGAATGCGCAGGGTGCGCAGGGGATCTACCAGGTGCTGCGCGACCTGAGCCTTCAGCGGCTGCCGCTCGAGGCGAGCCTGTCGGCTTCGCTGCCGGCACTGGGTGACGCTCTGGTGCAGACGCTTGCGGTCGCGGATGTTGCGCCGGACTATGCACGTCTGCTCGACGGATCGATGCAGGTCGCCCTCAGCAACTCGCGCTACAGTCTGCGAAAGGCGCTCAAGCGGGCCGAGGTCGATGGCAGCGGGTGGGCCGATCTACCCCCCGAGCAGCAGTCCGGTCTGAATGATCTGCAGGCGCTCACTGCACGGATCGCCGCAGACAAGGAAAAGCTGCTGGCCAGCGAAACCAACCCCGCCGCCTTCGCGCTCAACTTCCAGATGGCGTTGAACAGCATCGCCACACTCGAAAACGTGGTCAACGCCTTGCTGATAGAGCAACAGGCGCGGCTGGTTGCGCAGGCCGATCGGACGGTCGACCAGCTGATCATTGCCGCCCTGGCCATCGTCGCGCTGGTGGTGCTGATCAGTGTCGCCCTCGGCCGCAGTCTGACCCGGCGCATACATCAGGTGGTTCAGGGGCTGAGCGCGATCGCCGAGGGCAGTGGCGACCTCAAGGCCGCTCTGCCGGTACGGGGGCGTGACGAACTGGCTGCGCTGGCGCGCTCGTTCAATCGCATCATCGAGAAGCTTCATGGCAGCTTCGTGGTGCTGGAACAGCAGGTTATATCGGTCTCCGAGCAATCACGTCAGTCGATGTCGGCCAGCACCCGTGTAGCCCAGCAGATGGATGACCAGCTGGTCGAGGTTGAATACCTGGTGCGCGCCATGGCTGAAATGAGCGACGCAGCGGGCAGCGTGGCGCTCAGTGCCGAGTCGGGCTCGGCGACTGCTGTGGCATCGGAACAGCGCGCCAAGCTCGGCAAGCAGGTGGTCGATCAGACCGTTGCATCGATCTCGGAGCTGTCCTCCAGCTTCACCGCGGTGCATGGCGTGGTAGAGCGGCTGGAAACCTACAGTCGGGAAATCGGCGCGGTTATCGACGTGATCCAGGGCGTATCGGACCAGACCAACCTGCTGGCGCTAAACGCGGCCATCGAAGCGGCGCGGGCGGGGGAGCAGGGGCGGGGGTTCTCTGTGGTGGCCGAAGAGGTGCGGGCGCTGGCCGCACGGACCCGCAGAGCGACCGAACAGGTGGAGCTGACCATCGCCGCGCTGCAGGAGGCAACGCGCGAAACGGTCGTCGCCATGGAGCAGGCGGAGCGCAACCGGCTGCACAGCGTCGACAGCGCCAAGGCTTCGGGAGCGGAGCTCGATCGGATTACCGAGGCATTCCGAACCATGACTGCGATGAATCTGCAGATCGCCGCCGCCGCCGAACAGCAGCGCCGGGCGGCGACCGAGATCAACGGTAATATCGAGACAATCCGCGCCCTGGCCAGTTCGACGCAGACGCAGGCCAGTGACAGCCGTGCAAGCGCCGTGCAGCTGACCGCCAGTGTCGACCAGGCCATGACGATTCTTGGCCAGTTCGCCACCTGAGCGAACTGCCTACTGGCTCACTCGATGTTCTGCACCTGCTCGCGCATCTGCTCGATGTAAACCTTCAGGTCAACCGCTGCCTGGGTGCTACGCGCATCGATCGCCTTGGAGCCGAGCGTATTGGCTTCCCGGTTGAATTCCTGCATCAGAAAGTCCAGGCGGCGGCCCATGGCCTCGCCTCCGGCCAGTACGCGGCGGGTCTCGCTGACATGGGTGTCGAGTCGGTCGAGCTCCTCGGCTACGTCGATTTTCTGCGCCAGCAGCACCACTTCCTGCTCGATGCGCTGGTTATCCACGTCCAGACCGGTTTCGGCGATGCGGTCGATCAGCTTCTGTCGATGCGCGACCAGCAGTTCCGGCATCATCTCGCGCAGCGTCGCAACGCGTTCTGCAATGGCGTCGAGACGCTCTTCGAGCAGCTTGCGCAGCTCTGCGCCCTCGCGAGCACGCTGGTCCTTCAAATCCTTGAGGGCACGCTCGAAGAGGGCTCCGGCCTGTTCGATCAGACCGCTTTCGTCGGGTTCAGCGTTGCTCAGAACGCCTGGCCATGCGAGCAGTTCCAGTGGGTTGACCGGGGCGGCGTTGACCAGGTTGAGGCTCAACTGCTGGGAGGCGGCGATAAGCTGGTCGACCAGTGGCTGGTTCAGGTTCAGCCGGGCACTGGTGGCGACCACCGGATGAAAGCGCAGGGTGCACTCGACCTTACCGCGGGCAAGCTGTTTGCGCAGCCGTTCGCGCAGGGGTCCTTCCAGCTCGCGGAACGCTTCCGGCAAGCGCAGGCTGGGTTCGAGGTAGCGGTGGTTGACCGAGCGCATTTCCCACGCCAGGTTGCCCCGGTCCGTGCTGAGCTCGCAGCGGGAAAAAGCGGTCATGCTGTAAACCATCATTGGCCTCGTTATCCGGTTCCGTGTGATGGCATTGTACTCCCGCGACTCCAAGGCGGTACAGCCGGGCCCGGCCTGCTCGCGTATACTGACCGGCACATACACGCAGTACACAAGGATTCAAGATGAGCAAACGACCCAGCGGCCGCGACGCCAACCAGATGCGCCCGGTGACGCTTACCCGTGGTTACACCAAGCACGCCGAAGGTTCGGTACTGGTGGAGTTCGGTGACACCAAGGTGATCTGCACCGCCAGCGTCGAGGCCGGCGTTCCACGCTTCCTGCGCGGTTCCGGCCAGGGCTGGATCACCGCCGAGTACGGTATGCTGCCACGGGCTACGGGCGAGCGGATGCAGCGCGAGGCCAGCAAGGGCAAGCAGGGCGGTCGTACGCTCGAAATCCAGCGACTCATCGGCCGCTCCCTGCGCGCCGCGGTCGACCTGCGCAGCATCGGCGAAAACACCATTCACATCGATTGCGACGTAATTCAGGCCGACGGCGGCACCCGTACAGCTTCCATCACCGGCGCCTGCGTCGCGCTGGTCGATGCGCTGGGCGTGCTGAAGAAGCGGGGGTCGATCAAGAAGATCCCGGCCGTGCAGATGATTGCAGCAGTATCGGTCGGCATCCATAAGGGTGAGCCGGTGCTGGATCTGGACTATCTGGAAGACTCGGCAGCGGACACCGACCTGAACGTGGTGATGACCGACAAGGGTGGTTTCATCGAAGTGCAGGGCACCGCTGAAGCGGCGCCGTTCAGTGGCGATGAACTGAATGCTATGCTGGCGCTGGCCAGGCAGGGAATCGAGCAGCTGTTCGCCATGCAAACGGCGGCTCTGCAGGACTAGGAGCGCCGCGGGGATTGCGTCCATGCCGGCCTCATGACAGCCAACCGACGGACAGGAACGCACTATGACAGACGAACTGGAGCAGTCCCCACTCATTACGCCCGACCCAGACGCCCGCAAGTGGGCACTGCTGGCGCATCTTTCGGGCTTTCTCGGGTGCCTCATACCCTTCGGCAACCTGATCGGCCCGCTGCTGGTCTGGCAATTGAAGAAGGACCAGCATCCCTTCATCGATGATCAGGGCAAGGAAGCACTCAACTTTCAGATCAGCGTCACCATTGCTGCACTGATCTGCTTCCTGCTTATGCTGATCATCATCGGCATGCTGCTGATCTGGGTGGTGGTGATTGGCGCGGTGGTGCTGATGATCATTGCCGCGATCAAGGCCAACGAAGGCCAGGCCTATCGCTACCCGTTCTGCTGGCGAGTCATCAAGTAAGCCAGCGGCAAGCTATGAGCTCCAAGCGGCAAGCTGTCCTTGCAGGCTGCAGCTTGCGTAGGTGAAAACGCGCAATGCCTGTCACGCTCTGTAGCTTGCAGCTTGCAGCTTGCAGCTTGCAGCTTGCAGCTTGCAGCTTCTGCTAAATGCTCAGGGTCCAGTCGTAATCGATGATGACCGGGGCGTGCTCGGAGAAGCGGACCTTGCGCGGTATCTGCGCATTCTTGACGAAGCGCCGCAGGCCGGGGGTCAGGAACTGGTAGTCAAAGCGCAGCCCCAGGTTCAGATCCTGGGCCTGTTCGCTGTCCGGCCACCAGCTGTACAGATCGGATTCACGGGTGACCTCGCGCAGCGCATCGACATAACCCATGTTGCCGAAGATCTCGTCCATCCAGGCCCGTTCCGGCGCCATGAAGCCTGGCTGATGCTGGCAGTCGCGCCAGTTCTTCACGTCCAGCTTCAGATGTGCGACGTGCAGTGACCCGCAGTAGATGAATTCGCGACGCTTGCGGCGCTGCTTGTTCAGGTACCCGGTGAAGTCGTTCATGAACTTGAATTTCTGGTTCAGGTCCGCATCCCCGTTGCGACCCGAGGGCAGCAGCAGGCAGCCGATGCTGACCTTGTCGAAGTCGGCCTGAATGAAGCGGCCATATCGGTCGGCCAGCTCGAACCCAAGGCCCATGATGATCGCCTTGGGCTGGATCTTGGTGTAGATCGCCACGCCACCCTGGCTCGGAACCTCCGCCTCGAAACAGTACTGCCAGTAGCCGTCGATCCAGTACGGGTCCTGTTCCAGTTCGGGAGCGGTGACGCGAATATCCTGCAGACAGATGACATCGGCATCCTGTGTGCGCAGCCAGTCGAACAGACCCCGGGCCGCGGCAGCCTCGACGCCGTTGACATTCAGACTGATGATTCGCATGCATGGCTCCCCTGAAATCGAGCGTGTATGATAACCGAGCTTGCGGGCTTTTTGTTAGAAGAGGGTGGGATGCAGGAATATCAACGAGAGTTCATTCGCTTTGCACTCGATCGCAATGTTTTGCGCTTCGGCGAATTCACCCTCAAGTCCGGTCGCAAGAGTCCGTACTTCTTCAACGCCGGTCTGTTCAATGACGGCACCTCGCTGGGACGGCTCGCGCGCTTCTATGCGCAGGCCTTCATCCACAGTGATCTCGACGAAGTGGACGTTATTTTCGGGCCCGCCTATAAAGGTATTCCGCTGGCTGCCGTTACGTCGGTATCACTTGCGGAGAGTTTTGATCGCAACCTGCCCTACTGCTACAACCGCAAGGAAGCCAAGGATCATGGTGAAGGCGGCTCTCTCGTAGGGGCGCCGCTGCAGGGGCGCGTGCTGATCATCGACGATGTCATCACCGCAGGCACCGCCGTACGTGAAGTCATCGAGATTATCCGTGCGGCCGGCGCTACGCCCGCTGCGGTGATGATTGCGTTGAATCGGGAAGAGCGTGGCCAGGGTGAGCTGTCGGCCATTCAGGAAGTCGAGCGTGATTTCGGCATTCCGGTCGTCAGCATTGCTTCACTTACCCAGGTCCTGGCGTTCCTCGAAGAAGATGCCGAGCTGCGTCACCATCTGCCTGCGGTGCAGGCGTATCGGGCTCAGTACGGAATTTGAACTAGATCTTGAGCGTCAAGCTCCAGGATGGGGTGTCCGGGTTATGCGCAAGCTGCTGTACTGGGTAAGTCTCGGCGTGTTGGGCAGTGTTCCGTTGCTGGCGCAGGCGGACCTGTATCGCTACGTTGACGACCGTGGTACCACGGTACTCGATAGCCGCGTGCCGGCCGAGTTTGTCAGTCGTGGGTACGAAGTATTGGATGCGCAGGGCCGCGTGAAGCAGGTCATCCCCGCAGCACCGACGCCGGAGGAGCGCGAAGCCGCTCGCCAGGCGCGCGCCGATCAGGAACGTCAGCGCGCCGCTGATGCCACACTGTTGCGCCTCTACAGCAGTCCGAGCGACCTTGATCGCGCCCACCAGCGGCAGATCGTCCAGATCGAGAACCTGATTACCACCACCGAAGGCAATATCGCTGCGTTGCGCGACCAGCGTGATGAGTTGCAGGCACGCGCGGCCGCTCAGGAGCGTGCCGGCCGCAAGGTCGAGGAGCGGCTCATCGCGGAGCTGAACGAAGTGGACGCGGAAGTAGTGCGGCTGCAGCGCCTGATCAGCAGCAAGCGCGACGAGATAATCGAGGTCAATGCAGCATTCGCCCGTCAGCGCGACCGTCTGGTCGCGCTCACCGGTGACATGCAACCGCGCTAGCGCGCTCGCAGGGTTGCGTTATTGCGCAGCGTCTACCGGCGCTGTGGTCTCGTAAGCGTTCACTGCCTGACGGAAGCTGGCCGGAATCGGCTTCGGTCGACGGGTCTGCTGGTCGGCGTACACGTAAGTGATCTCACCGGTCAGCAACAACGTGTCGTCGCGGTAAATGCCGATCACGAACAGCATGCTCGAATTGCCCAGCCGAGCGATGCGCACATGCACATCCAGCAGGTCATCATTCTCCGCAGGGGAGCGGTATTCCAGCAGCGTGCGTACGGCAAAGAAATCGCCACCCTTGGCCCCGGTATCGCCGCCACAGCTGCTGGTCAGGGCACGGAAGTACTCGGTGATGCCGATGTCCGCGTAGGTCAGGTAGTGCCCATTGAAGACAATGCCCTGCATGTCTACCTCGGACCAGCGCACGCGCAGCTGGTGAGAGAGTCTGAAGTCGTCGCGCTGCATGGTCATTCCGGCTTTTGATTGGTGATCAGTGTGCCGACGCCGGCGTTGGTGAACACCTCCAGCAGTACCGCATTGGGCACCCGACCGTCGACGATGATCGCGCTGCCCACGCCGCCCTGCACCGCGTCCAGCGCGCAGCGAATCTTCGGCAGCATGCCGCCGTAGATGGTCCCGTCCTCGATCAGCGCGTCGACCTGAGCGGTGGTCAATCCGGTCAGCACGGTGCCTTCCTTGTCCATCAGCCCGGCGATATTGGTCAGCAGCATCAGCTTCTCGGCCTTCAAGGCCTCGGCGACCTTGCCGGCGACCAGGTCGGCGTTGATGTTGTAGGAAGCACCATCCTTGCCCACACCGATGGGTGCGATGACCGGGATGTAGTCATCGGTAACCAGGGCATTGATCAGCTTGATGTTGACCGACTCGACCTCGCCGACCTGGCCGATGTCGATGATCTCCGGCTTGTCCATGCCGGGCGTGCGGCGACTGACCGTCAGCCGGCGTGCCTTGATCAGACCGGCATCCTTCCCGGTCAGTCCGATGGCGCTACCGCCGGCCTGGTTGATCAGGTTGACGATGTCCTTGTTGACCGAGCCGCCGAGCACCATTTCGACCACGTCCATGGTCTGGGAGTCGGTGACGCGCATACCCTCGATGAACTCGCTCTGGATGTTCAACCGCTTGAGTAGCTCGCCGATCTGCGGTCCGCCACCATGCACCACGACCGGGTTGATGCCCACGGTCTTCATCAGCACGATGTCGCGCGCAAAGCTGTTCTTCAGCTCTTCGCTTTCCATGGCGTTTCCGCCGTACTTGATGACGATGGTCTTGCCGGTGAAGCGTTGAATATAGGGCAGCGCCTCGGTCAGGACCCGGGATACCTGGGCGGCGGCTTCGCGGCTCAACATGTAAAAAGTTCTCCTGGCGGTCAGAAAGTCAGTTCAAGATCAGGCGCCACGGCGGCCAGCTGATCACGGAATAGTTGTTGGACAGCCTCGAGCTCCTGAGGTTTATCCGCTTCGAATCGCAGTACCAGTACCGGCGTGGTGTTCGAGGCGCGGATCAGGCCCCAGCTCGAGGGGAAATCGACACGGATTCCGTCGATCCCGGTCAGCTTGCCCTGTCCCCAGTCGGCCTGCTTGCGCAGCGCTTCAATCAGCTCGAACTTGCGGCTTTCGCCGACAGTGACATTGATCTCCGGCGTGGTCAGTCCCGACGGGTATTGAGCCATCAGCTCGGTGCTGGATACGCCGGGTGCCTGGACCGAGAGGATTTCCAGCACGCGGCAGGCGCTGTATAGGCCGTCGTCGAAACCGTACCAGCGTTCCTTGAAAAAGATGTGGCCGCTCATCTCGCCGCCCAGCAGCGCGCCGGTTTCCTGCATCTTGCTCTTGATCATCGAATGCCCGGATTTCCACATCACCGGGCGGCCGCCCATGCGGCTGATCAATGCAGGCAGTCCGCGGCTGCACTTGATGTCGAAGACGATATCGGCACCGGGCTGACGCGTAAGGACATCCTCGGCGAGCATCATCAACAGGCGATCGGGATAGATCATCTCGCCGGCGCTGGTCACGACGCCGAGCCTGTCGGCGTCGCCGTCGAAGGCCAGACCGATATCCGCTTCATGCTGACGAACGTGCGCAATCAGCTCAACCAGATTCTCCGGCTTGCCGGGGTCAGGGTGGTGGTTCGGAAAGGTACCGTCAACATCGCAATACAGCGGAATGACTGTACAGCCCAGCTCTTCGAACAGTGCCTGGGCGACGACACCCGCTACACCATTGCCGCAATCGATCACTACTTTCAGGGGTCTGGCGAGGACGACGTCTTCGACGATGCGCTGTATGTATCCCGGCAGCAGGTCGAGCTGCTCGCGGCTTCCTGCGCCTTCGCTCAGATCGCTCTGCTTCAGTCGGGTGTGCAAGGCCTGAATCCGCTCGTCAGCCAGGGTCTGGCCGGCTATCACTACCTTGAGGCCATTGTAATCGGCCGGATTGTGGCTGCCGGTAAGCATCACGCCAGATGTGGCATCGGTGGTCGAGGTGGCGTAATACACGACCGGGGTCGGGACCATGCCCAGATCCACCACGTGACAACCGGACTCCATCAGTCCACGGATGAGCTGTTCGACAAGCACCGGACCGGATAGTCGACCGTCACGCCCGACAGCGATGCGCGGCTGTCCTGCAGCGATGGTTTCGCTACCGATACTGCGGCCGAGCCAGTACAGGTACTCCTCGTTCAGGGTTTTGCCGACCACGCCGCGAATGTCGTAGGCGCGGAAGATTTCGGCCGGAAGCTGGGGAATGGGCGCAGCCGTCGGCGGCTGATTCCCGGCCATGTCGAACGGATCTTCGCCATCCAGGATATCGATATCGAGAATCTCCGGCTCGGCGAATGCCGGGGTGCGGGCGGGTGCGGGCGGGCTGCTGGCAGCTGCCATCGGTTCGCGAGTCGCCTCGGGATTGGGCCCGACCTTCTGCCCGCTGCGACTGGCCAGCCGCATGATGCTCTGACCGACTGGCTCCAGCGGGCCCAGCTTGAGGCCCGCTGCCTTGTGTCCCAGGGTCAGTTGATTGAGGGTGCCGGCGTCAGCCCGCAGCGTGCGCGTCCACTCGCGTTGCAACCACAGCAGCGAGGCGAGCGCCCCGGCCAGAACCAGCAGCGCAGCGCCGGCCAGCCAGAGCGGATTGATCAGGCCGGCAACCAGGGCTGGGCCGGGGCGGAACTCGATGAACCAGGCCGGATTGGCGGTAGGCAGGCGAAGCGCCTCGCCGGAGCCACTGCCGCGCTGTATCAGCCGCTGTTCGGGGGCGCCGGGAAATTGCTGGATGAGCGTCACGCCGCCGGCTTCGGCCGGCAACGGCGGCAGTGCGGACTCGAGCCGCTGGAGTTCGAAGACCACCGCCAGCGTCCCGCCGATATTGGCGCTCGGTGACGCGCGCAGTGGGCGTACCGCATACACCTTCCACGCGTTGTTGATCTGATGAGCCTCCAGCGGAACCGGCATGCCGCGCTCGGCGCGACGGATCATGTCCAGTGCGGCAAAGCTGAGCGGGGCCTGGCTGTCTTCTACCGGCTGCGCCTGGCCCGGGAGGTGCGCGTAGACCGCCAGACTGTCAGCGTACATGTAACGCATCAGCCGCTGCAGTGTCGGGCTGGTCCCCTGTTGCAGCGACACCTGCAGCTGAGGGTTGGCGGCCGCCGTCTGCACATCGGCTTCGATCTGAGCCAGGACTCGATTCAGGGCACCGACCTGCTGATGCGCATAGGCCTGGGCCATATCCTGTTCGTAACGCTGATTGCTGGGTCCGAACAGCGCCGCCCAGATCAGCGCGGCGGCGGCAGCAATACCGGCGAGAGCCAGCAGCAGCGGCAAGAGCGTGCTGGGGAGGGTGGATGACTGCGGGTCCCCGGAAGATTTCCTGAGCTTCATTTCCGTAACGCCTCCCTGCTTCGTATTGTTGTTAGTGGCTGCCAGTATGGCCGAATCCGCCGGCGCCGCGCTGACTGTCGTCGAATGATTCGACGATGTCGATACGCGCCTGCAGCACCGGGACCAACACCAGTTGCGCGATCCGCTCGCCCGGCTCGATCGTGAAGGCACTCTGGCCGCGGTTCCAGCACGACACCATCAATTCACCCTGATAATCCGAGTCGATCAGGCCGACCAGGTTGCCCAGCACGATGCCGTGCTTGTGGCCCAGACCCGAACGCGGAAGGATCAGCGCCGCCAGCCCGGGGTCGGCAATGTGAATCGCCAGACCGGTTGGCAGCAGCTGTGTCTGCCCCGGCTCCAGCGTCAGCGGCTGATCGAGCATTGCGCGCAGGTCGAGGCCTGCCGAGCCTTGTGTGGCATAGGCCGGCAATGGCCACTGGTCACCCAGCCTAGGGTCGAGAATTCGGGCTTTGAGAGCGTGCATGGCTATCCTTGTTGTTATGCGTTCAGCTGGCCGGCAATGAAGGCAATGATCTGGCGCGCCAGCTTCTGCTTGCTCGCCTGGGGCAGCGATTGTGGCGTGAGGCTGCGATCGATCAGCGTAACGGCGTTGTCGTCGCTATTGAAACCGATTGATGTCGAACTGACATCATTGGCGATGATCAGTTCAAGGTTCTTGCGCTGCAACTTCTCCGTGGCGTAACTCAGGACATCGTGGGTTTCGGCAGCAAAGCCGACGCACCAGGGCCGTTGCGGATGCCTGGCCAGGGTCGCCAGGATGTCCGGGTTACGCACCAGCTCCAGCGTCATCCCGGCGTCGCTGCCTGGCTCCTTCTTGAGCTTGCCTTCGGCGCAGGCGACCGGACGGTAGTCGGCCACCGCCGCGGAGGCGATGAACAGATCCGCCGGCAGCGCGGCTTCACAGGCAGCAAGCATGTCCAGGGCGCTGACCACGTCGACGCGGTGAACGCGCGGGGGCGTGGGCAAATGCACCGGTCCGGCTACCAGCGTCACGCGGGCGCCGGCCTCCGCTGCGGCGGCGGCAAGGGCGAAGCCCATTTTCCCCGAACTGTGATTGGAGATGTAGCGCACCGGATCGATGGCTTCGCGCGTTGGCCCCGCATTGATCAGCACATGCCGGCCGGCCAGCAGCCCGCGCTCGAAACACTCGGCCGACCGGGCCGCGATATCCGCAGGCTCGAGCATGCGGCCGGGCCCGATATCGCCGCAGGCCTGCTCGCCGGCCGCAGGGCCGAAGACCTTCACGTCACGCTCGAGGAGTACAGACAGGTTGGCCTGGGTGGCAGGGTCGCGCCACATGGCCTGATTCATCGCCGGAGCGATGGCAATCTGGGCATCGGTGGCGAGAACGAGCGTGGTGAGCAGATCGTCGCCACGGCCCTGCGCCAGCCGCGCCATGAGATCGGCGGTTGCAGGAGCGATCAGCACCAGGTCGGCCCAGCGCGCCAGCTCGATATGTCCCATCGCTGCTTCGGCGGCGGGGTCGAGCAGATCGCCATGCACCGGGTGGCCGGAGAGTGCCTGCAGCGTCAGGGGGGTGATGAACTCACGGGCAGCCTGGGTCATGACCACGCGAACCTGGGCGCCCGCATCGCGCAGCCGGCGGACCAGTTCCGCGCTCTTGTAGGCGGCGATCCCGCCACTGACGCCTAGCACAACCTGCTTGTTCAACAACCGCTGCATGCTTCGCTCCCGCCGCCCGGCGCCCATGGTCCGGGCGCGCCTGAATGCCCGCTACGATACCATACGGGCAGGCCCGTGGCGCTGCTTTCACGGGTCGACGCCGCGGTGCGGGACACCCTATAATCGCCACTCCCGCATACAGGCGCGAACAGGAAGTACGTGCCGGCATCTGCAAGGATTCTGCCCATGCCGATTACTGACTGGCCGCTGTCCGAGCGACCCCGCGAAAAACTCCTCAAACAGGGCGCAGCTGCGCTGTCCGATGCCGAATTGCTGGCGATCTTCCTGCGTACCGGTGTGCCGGGCCGTAGCGCCGTGGACCTGGCTCGAGATCTGCTTGCCGGCTTCGGCAGCCTGCGTGCTCTGGTTCAGGCTGATCTGACGTCTTTCTGCCGACACGCCGGGCTTGGTCCGGCCAAGTTTGTGCAACTGCAGGCCGTGATGGAAATGGCCCGCCGGCATTTATATGAGGACCTGCAGCGCGGCGATGCACTGACATCCCCCGGGGCGGTACGTGCGTATCTGCGCAGCCGGTTGATGAGTCTGCCGCACGAGGTGTTCGCCTGCCTGTTTCTGGACAACCAGCATCGGGTCATCGCTTTCGAGGAGCTGTTCCGGGGGACGCTCGACAGTGCCAGCGTCTATCCGCGGGAGGTGGTCAAGCGCGCCCTGGCGCTGAATGCCGCTGCACTGATACTGACCCACAACCATCCGTCGGGGGTCGCCGAACCCAGCCAGTCCGACCTGATGTTGACCCGACGTCTGCGCGAGTCGCTGGCGACAGTGGATATACGGGTGCTCGATCATCTGGTGATTGGCGACGGCGAGCCGGTATCCTTTGCCGAACGAGGTTTGCTGTGAAGGAAAAGCGTTGCCTCGCGGCGCGGGTTTTGGTATAAAGCTCCGCTCTTCTCGGGGCTGCGCCCGCTTCGCCTTATTTCAGGTGCTGACAGGTAGCGCTTTTCCATTGCCCCGGCTGGACAACAGATTCTTTTATGGCTTCCAACCAGTTCGGGTTGGGCAAGTGGTTGGAGAGGGTTAACCATGTCTCGAGTATGTCAAGTGACCGGCAAGGGTCCGGTGACTGGGAACAACGTTTCCCACGCTAACAACAGAACCAAGCGTCGTTTTCTGCCTAACCTGCAGCATCACCGCTTCTGGGTTGAGTCGGAGAAGCGCTTCGTACGTCTGCGCACCTCTGCCAAGGGCATGCGCATCATCGACAAGCGCGGCATCGAAGTTGTGCTGGCCGAGCTGCGCGCCCGCGGCGAAAAAGTTTAAGGAGCAGAACCATGCGTGAATTGATTCGTTTGGTGTCCTCTGCCGGTACTGGTCACTTTTACACTACCGACAAGAACAAGCGCACCACCCCGGACAAGATCGAAATCAAGAAATTTGATCCGGTCGTCCGCAAGCACGTGATGTACAAGGAAGCCAAGATCAAATAAGGTCTTGCTCCCAATAAAAAACCCGCCATGTGCGGGTTTTTTATTGCCTGAAAGCCGGACTGCCGGCTACTGCTAGCGCTCGCCCCCCACGGCGAAGTTCGGCAGACTGTCTACCGGCTGGGCGAACTCGAACGGAATCGAGACGGTTTCAAGTCCGACGTTCCGCTGTACAACGAAGTGCAGGTGCGGGCCGGTGCTGTTACCGGTATTGCCCGACAGGGCGAGCAGGCTTCCGGCGTCCACCCGCTGCCCCTCGCGCACCGCAACCGAACCCTGCTTGAGATGCAGGTAGACGCCCATGGTGCCGTCGTCGTGCAGGACCCGCACGAAGTTGCCTGCCGGATTGTTGCCACGGCCAGTCTGCTGATTCTCGGTCTTCACCACCACGCCCGGGCGCGATGCCAGAATCGGTGTGCCTACCGGCATGGCGATATCGATGGCGAAGCGACCCTTTGCGCCGGTATGGCTGTATTTCCCACCCGGACCCTGGGTCACGCGAAACGGGCCGCCGCGCCAGGGCAAGGGGTAGCGCGCGGTGGCATGCTGGGCGCGCGGGTCGCCCAGGGCGTAGCGCAGCTTGTAACGGTAGTCGGCCTTGCCTTCGCCAGTGGGCACTAGCGTCAGCAGTCGCATGCTCTGGCGCGGAGTCAGCACCCAGCGAATCGGTTTGGCCGGGACGCCGCTTACGTTGCGCGCCGACTCGATCTTCAGCTCGATCTCGACCGGAGCGTAGAGATCGTTATGCACGATCAACGTCTCGCCGCCGTCATGTTTTTTGGTGGAGACGTAGACCTGCTGATCGTTGTTTTCGACCATCGCGTCCTGGAACACGATCACCTTGGCGCCCAGCACCTTGCGATCGGTATAGGTCACCACGCCGTTGGCGTCGGTGTACTTGTAAATGGTCGAAGCGAGGAGGGCGGGGCTGGCCAGCAGCAAGGCACTCACCAGAAGGAAGGCACGCATCCGTTGCAAACCGTAATGGGTTGATGAGCGCCAAGAATAAACCGTGGCGCGGGTTAAAGCGACCCGCGCCACAGGCAATAGCGCACACTTGCAGCCGGACGGCCTTGCCGGCCGTCGGCTTTGTGCCAACCACCGCTCACCGGGTGGGAGTCACCCGCCAGACCACGTTTGCCAGATCATCCGCGACAATCAGCGCGCCTTGCGGGTCCACGGTCACGCCGACCGGTCTGCCGCGCGTCTTGCCTTCCTCGGTACGGAACCCGGTCACGAAGTCGACAGGATCGCCCGACGGGCGTCCGTCGCTGAACGGCACGAAGACCACCTTGTAGCCGGATGGATCGTCGCGGTTCCAGCTACCGTGCTCGCCGACAAAGGCGCCCTCGCCGAACTGACCGCCAAAGGCTCCGTCGGAGAAATCCACGCCGAGGGCTGCTACGTGGGAGCCGAGAGCGTAGTCGGGGGTGATCGATGCGGCGACCTTTTCATCGTCCTGTGGGCGGACCCGTGGATCGACGTTCTGGCCCCAGTAGGCGTAGGGCCATCCGTAAAACCCGCCTTCCTGAACCGACGTCAGATAGTCCGGGACCAGATCGGGACCGAGTTCATCGCGCTCGTTGACCACCGCCCAGAGCTGCTGGGTATCGGGATGAATGGTCAGTGCCGTGGGATTGCGCAAACCGGTGGCGTAGGGCTTGTAGGCGCGGGTTTCGGTGTTCACCTGCCATACCACGGCTCGATCGACCTCCGCCTCCATCCCGCGCTCGGTAATGTTGCTGTTCGAGCCAATACCGATATACAGATACTGGCCATCGGCGCTGGCGGTCATGGCCTTGGTCCAGTGATGGTTGATCTGCGAAGGCAGGTCGATGATCTTTTCCGGAGGCCCGCTCGCCTGCGTCTGGCCTTCCTCATAATCGAATCTAACCAGCGCATCCTGGTTGGCGACATACAGATCGTTGCCAACCAGAGCGAGGCCGTAGGGTGCATTCAGGTCGTCGGCATACACGGTCTGCTCTTCATACTCGCCATTGCCGTCCGCATCACGCAGGAGCGTGAGGCGATTGCCGCTTTCCACCGAGGTGGTGCCCTTGGATTTGATATAGCCGGCGATGACGTCCTTGGGCTTGAGCTTGGGCGCGTTGCCTCCGCGGCCCTCGGCAACGAGGATGTCCCCGTTTGGCAGCACGATCGTCTGACGCGGAATCTTCAGATCAGTAGCGATGGCCGTTACGGTGAAGTTGTCCGGAACCGTCGGCTGGGCATCGCCCCAGGGTGTCGGCTCGGCGATCTTCATGCTCGGCAGCAGACCCCTCTCCGGTTCCGGCAGGGTCGGGTCGGGTCCGTAGGCCACCGGATTCTCGTCATCGCCTCCGCATGCACTCAGCAATACCGCCATGCCCAGAATCGACAGTGCTCTCGAATGGTTCATGCTTCACCTCCGTCGCGCAGGCTGGAAAGGCCGATCCAGGCGGCCACGCACACCAGCACCGAGACGATGATCGACAGGATAAGACTGGATGGCATGGTCGCCCAGGCGTCCTTGGCATGTTCCAGGGCGTTGATGAAGCCCAGAATCCAGGCGACCAGCAGAAGAATGAAATAAATCAGCGGCCGTCCTTTCTTGTGCACGGCGCGAATCAGGTTGACCAGGGCGAACAACAGCGCGAAGCCCAGGAAAACCAGCCCGCCGACGATCAGCCAGGAGGCGAAGTTGTTCCATTGAATTTCATAGGTGCGAAAGTAGGCGATATCGCTCAGCAGGGCACCAAGGAACAACGGCACGGTGCCAGCCAGTAGAATGGCGTGCAGTGGATGGGGCGTGTAGCGATAGTGGTGGTGGGCAGTGGCGGTCACGGTAATTTCCTCGTTGCGGCGAGCCGAGTCTGGTGACCGCTGTAATGGTAACGGTCTGCCGGGCTCGTGCGGGTTGCACCTACAAGGAGATCATGCCGTCGGAGGATAGTTCAGTCAGCGGGTCTGAAGGCCTGCCGGCGATTGCCGCCGGCAGGCCCTGTTCAGATGGGAGGCGTGGGCGTTCAGGCGGCCTGTTGTGGCTGCAGGGAGTAGCTGCGCAGCACCATGGCGAAGTCCTGCAGGGATTTGATCCCGCTGGCCTCTGCCTGGGCACACCAGTCACGCAGGGCCTGGAGCATGTCATGCCCATTGGCGCTGGTACGGCCCCAGATCTGCTGTAGCGCAAGTCGCTTCTCGTAAATTACTCGCAGCGTCTGGCTGTGGCTGAGCATGGTTTGCACTCGTTCTTCCTGGCGCGGTTCCAGCAGGCTCGGCTCGCGGCTGAGCAGGCGCTTGGCGCGGCGGAAGACGTGGCGTACCGAGTCGTCCATCTTCTGAAGTTCCTGGCGTAGCAGCGGCTTGATCACCAGCTTGCGATACTGCGCCATGATCTGAAAACGATTGTTCAGGATCGCCATGGCGGTATCCATGTCCAGCGTCTGCTTGCCCTCGACCCGGTGGGCGATGGGTGCGGTGCGACGGACCTTGGCCAGCCCCAGTATGCTGAACAGGCGGATGTACATCCAGCCGATGTCGAACTCCCACTTCTTCACCGACAGCTTCGCCGAATTCGGATACGTGTGGTGATTGTTATGCAGCTCTTCACCGCCGATGAGAATGCCCCAGGGCGAGATGTTGGTAGCCGCATCCTTGCATTCGAAGTTGCGGTAGCCGACGGCGTGGCCGAGGCCGTTGATGATCCCTGCCGCGGTGACCGGAATCCACATCATCTGCACGGCCCACACGGTGAGACCGATGACGCCGAACAGCAGCAGATTGATCGCCAGCATGATGCTGATGCCGCCATTGGGATACTTGCTGTAAACGTTACGCTCGATCCAGTCGTCCGGGCAGTTCTTGCCATAGATGCGCAGCGTCTCTTCGTTCTGCGCCTCTTCACGGTACAGTTCGGCGCCCCGACGGAGCACGGTCATCAGGCCTTTCTGGACCGGGCTGTGGGGATCTTCAGGGGTTTCGCACTTGGCGTGGTGCTTGCGATGGATGGCTGTCCACTCGCGGGTGTTCATGGCGGTGGTCAGCCACAGCCACAGGCGGAAAAAGTGTTTCAGGGCCGGATTCAGCTCCAGCGAACGGTGGGCGGAGTACCTGTGCAGGTAGACCGTCACGCTGACGATGGTGATGTGGGTCATGACCAGGGTCGCCGCCAGAACCTGCCAGGCGTTGAGATCGAGCAAACCGTTGTACCACATAGACGTCGAGTACCTCTTCATAAAAGCGGGAGACAATCCCGTTCAGCAATTATGGAGTAATAGATGCTGCAAGGACACGACCACAAGTCGAGACCTTGGTCGAAGCCCCCGTATATTGATACCGGATGCTTCAGAGCGAAGCCGCATTTTAGAGGGCTTCTTCCGCCAGTCTTCCCGGGAACAGGCTGCGTAGAGGGCTCCTCGGTACACGCCTCGACGTAAGTACGGAGGCTTCTGCGAAGCGACCGGCGTAAGGAAGCGTTATACGAGGCTTGAGATTCTGTACATGTGGTGTACAACTAAATATCCACCCATGTAGGAGAAGCATCATGTTTGTACAACGCATTGCTGCATTCAACAGTACTGTTCTGGCCTCACTGTTCGCTGCGGGTCTGATGGTCAGCGCTCCGGCCATGGCACACAATCATGGCGAGCATGCCGACAAACCCGACGCCGACATCATCGAGACGGCTCGCGAAGCGGGGCAGTTCGATACGTTGCTGACCGCGGTGAAGGAAGCCGGTCTGGAAGAGACGCTCAAGGGCGCCGGGCCGTTCACCGTCTTCGCGCCGACTGACGAAGCTTTTGAAAAGATTCCCGACTCCGACCTTGAAGCCCTGCTGGCCGACAAGGAAAAGTTGACCGACGTGCTCACCTATCACGTGGTGTCCGGCAAGGTCATGGCCGAGGACGTTGCCGGCATGTCCAGCGCACCGACCGTGCAGGGCGAGTCTCTGAGCATTGATGCCAGCGACGGTGTGAAGGTCGACGACGCCAAGGTGGTCAAGGCCGATGTCAAGGCCAGCAACGGTGTCATCCACGTAATCGACACGGTTCTGATGCCGGGGATGTAACCCGCGCAGCAGGAAAGGAAGGCAGGCCGTCGCCTGCCTTTTTTTGTATTTGGCCTCTTCAGGGGCGACTCCGCAATGCTTGACCGAGGTCAAGAACGCGTCTGCAACGGCCGCTACAATGGCGGCCTTTCCAGTCCACGGAGTCGCCGATGCAAGCCCTTCAGCGTTTGCCCCTGCGTTACAAGTTCTGGGCGGTCAATGGAGTGGCTTTCCTGAGTACCCTGGTACTCGTACTGGTGGCGATGGTGCTCGAGCAGCGCAGCGTCAACCAGACCCGGCAGGAACAGGCCTTGAGCATGCTGCAGTTGTGGCATGAAAGCGATGTGGCGTTGGTCGACGGGCCGTTGCAGCCAAGGCTGTTGAATGCGCTGGACGGCGAGCCGGTGGAGCGCACGCTGTTCGAGGCGGCTGATGCCGACTCCCGCTGGGTACCGTTGTCTACTCCAGCGCTCTGGGGAGGCGATCGGCCGATCGGCGCCTGGGTTACCCGGGGGACCGGGGCAGCGGTTCGCGCCGTGCTCGTCGATGGCAAGACGTTCCAGCAGATATTCACCGATCGGGCCCCGGTCTACGCGCTGGCCGTGCTGCTGCTGATGATCGGCGTGCTGCTCGGATCGCAACTGCTGATCCGCTTCGTCGACCATTATCAGAAGCAGCTGCAGCGCATGGCGCATTACGATGTGCTGACCGATCTGCCCAATCGCATGCTGGCGCGTGACCGGCTTGACCATGCCCGCGACAAGATCGATCGCCGGGGTGGCTATCTTGCGGTACTGTTCATCGATCTGGATCGCTTCAAGACGATCAACGACAGTCACGGGCACAGCTTCGGTGATGCGGTTCTGTGCGCAGTTGCCAGCCGGCTCCGCGCGCGCTGCAGGGACGAGGACACGCTGGCGAGGCTTGGCGGTGACGAGTTTCTGCTGATCCTCGAGCATCTGCCGGATCCGAAGGTGGCTGATCAGGTCGCAGCCAATCTGTTGGCATTGCTCGAGCGCCCGTTGATGCTCGAAGACAGCCGGGAGGTCTACGTGGGGGCCAGCATCGGCATTGCCGTCTACCCGGGAGACGGTAACGGCAGCACCGAGCTGATTCGCAATGCCGACGCCGCCATGTACCGTGCCAAGTCCCAGGGGCGCAACACCTTCAGTCACTATGTCCCCGCCCTCACCGAGAAGGCTCGCGAGCGGTTCGAGCTGGAGCGCTCGCTGCGCAAGGCGTTGGCCATGGACGAACTCAGCCTGCACTTCCAGCCATTGATCGATCTGAACGACGGCCGCTGCGTGGGGGCCGAGGCGCTGCTGCGCTGGGACAGTCATCGGCACGGGCAGGTCTCGCCGGCTACCTTCGTGCCGTTGGCCGAGGACACCGGGCTGATCGTGCCGATCGGTAGCTGGGTGCTGCACCAGGCCTGTCGGCAGGCGAAGCTGTGGCTCGATGCCGGCATCGACGTGCAGACCATTGCGGTGAACCTGTCACCGATCCAGTTCATGCACCAGGATATCGTGCGGTTGGTCGCCGGGGCGTTGCAGTCTACCGGCCTGCCGTCGTCGCGGCTGGAGTTGGAGATCACCGAAGGTGCATTGATGGGCAACACCGAGCAGGCAGGGCAGATACTCGCCGCGCTGAAGCAACTCGGGGTACGCATCGCGGTTGACGATTTCGGCACGGGCTATTCGTCGCTGGCCTATCTGCGTCGCTTCCCGCTGGACAAGCTGAAGATCGACAAGAGCTTTCTGGCGGCGGTGCCTGCCGACGCTGGCGAGTGCCAGCTGGTGAGGACGGTCATAGATCTGGGCTGCAATCTCGGCCTTGATGTGCTGGCTGAAGGCATCGAAACGTCGGGCCAGCGCCATTTTCTGCAGTCTCACGGCTGTCGGCTTGGCCAGGGCTATCTGTTCGCCAGGCCGATGCCTGCTGACCACTTCGCGAGCTGGTACGAAGCCCGGCTCCCGGTCAGCTGATCGCCCCGAGCCGATCGCGGCCAGCCTGCTTGGCCTGATACATGCGCTGATCGGCTGTATCAAGCAGGGCACGGGGTTGCGCGCTGCGGTCATAACAGCGCTCAGCCAGGCCGATGCTGGCCGTCAGCCGGCTGCCATCGGGCCGGCTGCCCCAGCCCTGCTGCATCAGCCGCTCCAGGGCACGTCTGGCCTGGGTCATGTCGGTGTCCGGCATGATCAGCAGAAATTCTTCCCCACCCCAGCGCACCAGGCTGTCCGAGCTGCGCAGACTGGCGAGCATGTTGCGTGCGGCGCCAACCAGTGCGCGGTCGCCGGCCTCATGGCCGAAACGGTCGTTGATGCTCTTGAAATGATCCAGATCGATGAAGGCAACAGACAGCGCGCTGTTCTGGCGTTCGGCTGCGTCCCACTGAAGGCGCAGGATTTCTTCACCGCTGCCGCGCGAGAAGACGCCGGTCAGTGGGTCGCGAATCGCCTGTCGCACCAGAGCGATCATGAACGCCAGCTGGCTCATGCATGCCAGCGCCGTGACCCCGGCGATAAGCATGAGCAACCAGAAGGCGCCGGCAAAGGACGGCCAGTTGAGCGTGGTCCAGCTAAGGTACCCTGCCAGTGCCTGGGCGAGCAGAAGCACCACCGCCAGTACCAGATTCTCGACGAGCGTCAGCGGAAAGATGGCCAGACCCGCCATGAGCACGAATGGCAGAAAGGCGTAGCCCGCACCCACCGCTGCGGAAAACTGCGTGAGCTGGTAGCTCCCGAGCAGATAATGCGAGGTGATGTAGAACACTGTCGGGATTGCAAACAGGATGCCGATCGCACGATAGGCGTCGAACAGCTGCCCACTGGGCCGGTAGAACAGCAGTACCCCGGCAAACGCGAGGCATACCATCAGGCGCTGCAGCGCCAGGTGAAACCATAGCTCGATGGGGAACACCATCCAGTCGACGACGCTCCAGGCGGGCGTCAGTACAGCGAAGAGAAAGGCAAACAGTCGCACCCGATTGACGATCATCGTTGCCCGTCGCTGGGTCAGCAACAGCGCATGCCGATGAGGCGACAGCAGGCGAGGCAGTTCACTCGTTTTCAGCTCGCTAGGCAGCAGGCTGGCAAGGCGGTTACGCAGCAGGTCGAGTAAGGAAAGCATGGGGTTGGTGCCATCTGGTCATTGTTGTAACCCGGCTCGGTATCTGCCAGGTGCTATTCAAAGGCCAGTATTGGACCACGGCCACCCGCGGTGGATGTTGATCGAAGTCATGCCGGTGGCGTGAACACCCCGCCCGGCGAACGGGCGGAAGCGTTCAGATCAGAGGAACATCCAGAGCAGAATGGCGCCGAGGACGACACGGTAGACCACGAATGGCTGCATGCCGATGCGCTTGATGAACGCCAGGAAGTAGTGGATGCACAGATAGGCGCTGATGCCGGACAGGATGACGCCCACAGCCATGGGCGCCCACTCGACCTGGGTATCGGCCTTGACCAGATCGTAGGTCTTCAACAGGCAGGCCAGAACGGTGACCGGAATCGACAGCAGGAATGAGAAGCGCGAGGCGCCCTCGCGGTTCAAGCCGACCATCAGGCCTGCCGTCATGGTGATGCCCGAGCGCGAGACACCCGGGAACAGCGCCAGCGCCTGTGCGCAGCCGATCCAGAATACATCCTTCCAGCGCAGCTGGTGCTCGCTGCGCTGCCCGCGATGACGCCAGTCGACCCAGCCCAGCAGCAGACCGAAGATGATCAGACCCCAGGCGATCCAGATCGGTGAACGCAGGGAGGTTTCGATGAAATCCTGCATGATCAGCCCGACCAGGCCAACCGGAATCGTACCGAGAATCACGCCCCAGGCCAGACGCGAGTCGGCGTCGAGCTCTCGGGTCGACAGCGACCGCGTCCAGCTTAGCGTCATCCGCCCAATGTCCTGACGGAAGTACAGCAGTACCGCTGCCAGACTGCCCAGATGCAACGCGACATCGAAAGCCAGGCCCTGATCGGGGTCGCCGCCGAGAATGGGGACCAGAATGAGGTGTGCCGAGCTGGAAATAGGAAGGAACTCGGTCAGTCCCTGCACCACGGCAAGTATGACCACCTGCAGCCAATCCATAGAAACGCCTTCTCCGTCTAAAAAGTGCGGCAAGTAAACCACGACGCGCCCTGCAGGGCGAGTCCGGAATCCCGGCCAATCGAAGCGGCCGAGCCGCAAACTAAGGCATTGTCTGCGGCAGAAAATTCCATCGCGCCGTTAAATTACTCCGGTAGATAGCGCAACAGCAGTGCCATGTCAGCGGATACCCCCGGTGGCTGGGCGATGCGCACGCGATGCCCGGCCCCCGGCGCCACCTGCGCAGGATCACCATGGCGGTCCCTGAGCGATTCCAGGACGAAGGTATGATTTCCAGCAGGCGTCATCAGCTCGAGTTGATCGCCACGCTGGAAACGGTTCTTCACCTCGACCGTGAGCCAGCCATCGGCAGCGTCGATCACCTCGCCAACGAACTGGTGTCGCTCCATTCTCGACGCGCCATGTTCGTAGTTCTGGTACACACCCGGCGGATGACGGCGGTAGAAGCCCTCGGTGTAGCCGCGGTTTGACAGGCTTTCCAGATCGTCCATCAAGCCTAGATCGAAGGGGCGGCCCGCGACGGCATCGTCGATCGCGTGGCGGTACACCTGCACCGTGCGTGCGACGTAAAAGTGCGACTTGGTCCGACCCTCGATCTTCAGCGAGTCGACTCCCATCCCCACGAACCGCTCGACGTGCTGCACCGCGCGCAGATCCCTGGAGTTCATGATGTAGGTGCCGTGCTCGTCCTCCTCGATAGGCATCAGCTCATCGGGCTTGTCGATCTGGCGAATCACCTGCAGCGGCGGGGCGATGGACTCAACATTGCCCTCTGCCGTCTCGACGGCGGGCTGTACGTCGTACTTCCAGCGGCAGGCGTTGGTGCAGGCCCCCTGGTTGGCGTCCCGATGATTGAAATATCCGGAGAGCAGGCAGCGACCGGAGTAGGCGATGCATAGCGCGCCGTGGACGAAGACTTCGAGGCCCACATCGGGGCAGCGGCGACGGATCTCCTCGACCTCGTCAAGAGACAGCTCGCGAGACAGGATGATGCGCTCCAGCCCCAGCTTCTGCCAGAACCTCACCGTCGCCCAGTTCACCGCGTTGGCCTGCACGGAAAGATGGACCGGCAGTGTCGGCCAGCGCTCGCGGACCAGCATGATCAGCCCGGGATCGGACATGATCAGCGCATCCGGCCCCATCGCGATGATCGGCTCCAGATCCTTCAGGTAGGTCGCCACCTTGCTGTTGTGCGCGGCGATATTGCTCGCGAGATAAAAGCGCTTGCCCAGCTGATGCGCCTCGCGGATTCCCGCGGCGAGTACCTCGGGATCGTGAAAATCGTTTTCGCGTACCCGCAGGCTGTAGCGCGGCTGGCCGGCGTACACGGCATCGGCGCCGTAGGCAAAGGCGTAGCGCATCGCCTTGAGGGTGCCGGCGGGTGCAAGAAGTTCGGGGGCTTTGGGCATTGGCGTCATCCTGTTTACAAGACAAGAGGGCGCGCAGGGTAACTCCCCGGGACGTCCCGGTTATTGATCGAGGTCATGCGTATGGTCCGTCAACACGCTCGTTGATCCACATGACCGGTGCGTTACGGCATGGCATCTTGGGGCCAACAAGAACGACAAGCGGAGAACCATCATGCGCTGGAAAAACCGCCCGGAAGGGTCCAACTGGGGTGACTTCGGCCCGGACGACGAACTCGGTAGGTTGAACCTGCTGACGCCGGAAAAGGTCCTGCAGGGCGTGGCGGAAGTGCGGGACGGACGCAGCTTCTGTCTTAGTCTGCCACTGGATTATCCGGGCGGTAATGCGCTCAATCGCTTCCGCCATCCACCACGACGCTTCACCTCGGGGCGCGCGGGCAAGGTCAACTACAACTTCCCGCTGCATCAGGTGAATCCCGACTTCACCGATGTAGTCAGCGACGATGCAGTGCTGCTGTATACCCAATACTCGACACAGTGGGACGCGCTTGCGCACGTCGGCGGCATGTTCGACGCCGATGGCGACGGTACGGCCGAGCCGCTGTACTACAACGGCTGGCGCGCCGGCGTCGAGGTGCTCGGGCCGCAGGGCCATGAAGACGCCCTCGAAGGCGTTCGTGCCGAGCGGCTGGGCATCGAGAAGATGGCCGAAACAGCAGTAAGCGGGCGCGCGGTGCTCATCGATCTGGAAAGACATATCGGACGTGAGAGGGTGCTCGTCGGCTTCGAGCAGCTGCAGCGGATCATGCAGGCCGACGGCGTGGTGGTGGAGCCGGGCGACATGGTCTGTCTGTATACCGGCTTTGCCGATGTGGTGCTGGACATGAACCGCGAACCGGATGCGCATACCCTGGAAAACAGTTGCGCAGTGCTCGATGGTCGCGATCCGGAATTGCTCAAGTGGGTGACCGACAGCGGCTTGAGCGTGCTGATCGCTGACAATTATGCTGTGGAAGCCTATCCGGCGCGTCAGGGCGATGGCTGCTGCGCCGCTTTGCCGCTGCACGAGCATTGCCTGTTCAAGCTCGGCATTCACCTCGGTGAGCTGTGGTACCTGACCGAACTGGCGCAGCACCTGCGTGCGAGCGGGCGCAACCGCTTCCTGCTGACCGCACCGCCGCTGCGGCTGCCTGGTGCTGTGGGATCGCCGGTCTCGCCGGTGGCGTTGGTGTAAGCCGCCGGCCGATCGCTTCGTGCATTCGTCTTCGCGGTCATGCCCGCTCCTACGGGCGCAGGCACGATGTAGGAGCGCACCTGGGCGCGAAAGCGGCATCGCAGACGCTCCGGGGTATCGTCCTGGATACCGTGCATCCTTCTTCGCGGTCATGCCCGCCTACAGGATTCGATATGCACACTCTGATGTAGGAGCGCACCTGGGCGCGAACGCGGGATCGCCGGCAGCGCGAAGTTCTGTGTTGGGATCGCGCTCCCCATCGCCGCGCACCAACAAAAAACCCGGCCAAGGCCGGGTTTTTCTTACTGCGTGCTGCGCACTGCTCAGATCTTGCTTTCCAGCTCGGGGATCAGCTCGAACAGATCGCCGACTAGGCCGTAATCGGCTACCTGGAAGATCGGTGCTTCTTCGTCCTTGTTGATCGCCACGATCACCTTGGAGTCCTTCATGCCGGCCAGGTGCTGGATGGCACCGGAGATGCCGACTGCAACGTACAGGTTCGGTGCAACGATCTTGCCGGTCTGGCCGACCTGCATGTCGTTGGGGACGAAGCCTGCGTCAACCGCAGCGCGCGAGGCACCCACCGCTGCACCGATCTTGTCGGCCAGCTTGTACAGCATCTCGAAGTTCTCGCCGTTCTGCATGCCGCGCCCGCCGGAGATGACGATCTTGGCACCCGCCAGTTCGGGACGGTCGGACTTGGCCAGCTCTTCGCCGACGAAGCTCGATACACCGGCATCTTGCGCGCTGGAGACGTTCTCGACGCTGGCGCTGCCGCCTTCGGCTGCGACCGGATCGAAACCGGTGGAACGCACGGTGATGACCTTGATCGACGCGCTGGACTGCACGGTAGCCATGGCGTTACCGGCGTAGATCGGACGCACGAAGGTATCCGCGCCTTCCACTGCCGAGATCTCGGAGATCTGGTCGACGTCCAGCAGGGCGGCAACACGCGGCATGTAGTTCTTGCCGTTGGTGCTGGCGCTGGCAAGGATGTGGCTGTAATTCTTGCCGAGTTCTGCGATCAGCAGACCCATGTTTTCCGGCAGCTGGTGCGCGTAGGCCGCGTTGTCAGCCAGCAGGACCTTGGACACGCCGTCGATCTTGGCAGCAGCGTCAGCCACGGCCTGGCAACCTTCGCCAGCGACCAGTACTTCGATGTCACCGCCGATGGCCTTGGCCGCGGCGACGGTGTTCAGCGTCGAGGCGATGAGCTCGGCGTTGTTGTGTTCTGCAATAACCAGAG
The DNA here is from genome assembly GCF_020025155.1 of Halopseudomonas nanhaiensis. Classification (NCBI taxonomy): domain Bacteria; kingdom Pseudomonadati; phylum Pseudomonadota; class Gammaproteobacteria; order Pseudomonadales; family Pseudomonadaceae; genus Pseudomonas; species Pseudomonas nanhaiensis. The sequence goes on along the minus strand of NZ_CP073751.1, from coordinate 3,533,119 downwards.
TTGTCATGTTCAGATCACCTTGGCTTCGTTCTTGAGTTTGTCGACCAGCTCGTCGACGCTCTTGACCTTGATGCCGCCCTTGCGTGCAGCCGGCGACTCGACCTTCAGAGTCTTGATGGTGGAGCTGGTGCTCACACCCAGATCGTCAGGCTTGACGGTTTCCAGCGGCTTCTTCTTGGCCTTCATGATGTTGGGCAAGGAGGCGTAGCGCGGCTCGTTCAGGCGCAGGTCGGTGGTGACGATGGCCGGCAGCTTCAGGTCAACGGTCTGCAGACCGCCGTCGATTTCACGGGTGACCTTGACGCGCTCGCCGTCGACGGCCACTTCAGAGGCGAAGGTGCCCTGGGCGTAGCCGGACAGCGCAGCCAGCATCTGGCCGGTCTGATTGTTGTCCGAGTCGATCGCCTGCTTGCCGAGGATGACCAGCTGGGGCTGTTCCTTGTCGACCACGGCCTTGAGCAGCTTGGCGATGGCCAGCGAGTTCAGCTCTTCGCTGCTCTCGACCAGAATGGCGCGGTCGCAACCCAGTGCCAGCGCGGTACGCAGCTGCTCCTGGGCAGCGGTCGGGCCAACCGATACGGCGACGATTTCAGTCGCCACGCCTTTCTCTTTCAGGCGCACGGCTTCTTCCACGGCGATTTCGCAGAAGGGGTTCATCGACATCTTGACGTTGGCGAGATCGACACCGGTGTTGTCCGCCTTGACGCGAACCTTGACGTTGTAATCGACCACGCGCTTAACGGCGACGAGGATTTTCATGGACGCTAGTCCTCCACAAGTCTATGAGACGCCCGCGGGCGCATGACATTAAAAGGGTGCCTAGCATAACGGCAGTCGCTGGCACCCGATAGTGCAAATGGCCATTAAGCTGACAAACCAGCCGGAACGAGGGCGGTCACGCCATTATTCCGGCTGGTTATCGGCTCAGGCGCTGAGCTGGTCTGCGTAGGCGGCCAGATGATGGTCTTCGTCACCCAGCTGGTGGGAAATCATCACGAGACGCTTGGCGTAGTGCGCACCGGCGTATTCCCAGGTCATGGCGATACCGCCATGCAGCTGGATCGACTGCTCGGCCACATACTGTGCGGCGCGGTTGACCATGTACTTGGCAGCGGAGAGCTTGGCACTGCGCAGCTCGCTGTCTTCGTCGTTGGCCAGCGATGCAGCGAGGATCGCCATGGAGGTCGCGCGCTCAAGCTCGCTGACCATGTCGACCATACGGTGCTGCAGGACCTGGAACTTGCCAATGACCACGCCGAACTGCTTGCGGGTCTTCAGGTAGTCCAGCGTGATGTCGCACAGTTCGCGCATGGCGCCAACCGCTTCGGCACACAGCGCAGCGATGGCACGGCCGGACTGATAGCGGATGGCATCATACGCCTGGCCTGCAGTGCCCAGCAGTTCGCCCTTGGCCCCGTCGAGGAACAGCTCGCAACCCTTGCGACCGTCGACAGTCGCGTAGTCGCGACGGCGCACGCCTTCGCTGCTCGGATCGACGATGAACAGGCTGATGCCGTCCTTGTCACGGGCATCGCCGGCGGTACGCGCCGAGACGATGATCTTGCCGGCAGTGTGACCGCCGATGACCACGCCCTTGCGACCGTTCAGAACCCAGCTGTCACCCTGCTGCGAAGCAGTGGTGGTGACATTGCTGAGCTCGTAGTGGCTGTGCAGTTCTTCCAGGGCAACAGTGGCCTGCAGCTCGCCCGAGGCGATGCCGGCAAGCAGTTCTTCCTTCTGCGCGTCGGTACCCAGCTGGGTGATCAGGCCGCCAGCAAAGATGACCGATTCCATGTAGGGTTCGAGGCAGATGCCGCGACCGAGCTCCTGCATGATCAGCATGTTTTCCACGCCGGTGCCGCCGAAGCCGCCGAGCTCTTCCGGGAACGGAATGGCGGTCAGGCCCAGCTCGCCCATCTGCTTCCAGAAGTCGACCGAGAAACCGGCTTCGCTCTTGCTGGCGTGCTCGCGCTTGTCAAAGGTGTAGGTATCGCGAACCAGACGGGCCGCGGTTTCCTGGAGCATTTGTTGCTCTTCAGACAGTTTGAAGTCCACGGGCAGTCTCCTTAGAGTTCGAGAATCATTTTCGAGACGATGTTCTTCTGGATCTCGTTGGATCCGCCGAAGATCGACAGTTTGCGCATGTTGAAGTACGAGGACGCCAGCGACGGAGCGTAGTCGTCTACCAGTACTTCACCCTCGTAGCCGTATTCCATTTCATCCGGCAGGAAGGGCAGGGCATAGACGCCCAGTGCCTTGCGCAGCAGGTTGGTGATGGCCTGGCGAATTTCGGTGCCCTGGACCTTGAGGATCGAACTTTCCGCGCCCGGTACGCCGCCTTCGGAGGCTGCTGCAACGATCCGCAGGGTGCTCATTTCGGCTGCCATCAGCTGCATCTCGACTTCGGCGATCTGCGTGCGGAACAGCGTGTCTTCGATCAGCGGCTTGCCGTTCTTCATCTGCTTGGAAGCGACGCGCTTGAGATGACGCATGGCTGCCTTGGAGGCGCCGATGCCGGCCAGACCGGTACGCTCGTGAGTGAGCAGGTACTTGGCACAGGTCCAGCCCTTGTTCTCTTCACCGACCAGGTTCTCGACCGGTACCTTGACGTCGTCGAAGAAGACTTCGTTGACTTCGTGGTCGCCGTCCAGGGTGATGATCGGGCGCACGGTGATGCCGGGCGTGGCCATGTCGATCAGCAGGAAGGAAATGCCACGCTGCTGCTGAGCTTCAGGGTCGGTACGTACCAGACAGAAGATCCAGTTGGCGTGCTGGCCCAGGGTGGTCCAGGTCTTCTGACCATTGACGATGTAGTGATTGCCGTCGCGCACTGCGCGGGTCTTGAGCGAAGCCAGGTCGGAACCGGCGCCGGGCTCGGAATAGCCCTGGCACCACCAGTCGGTACCGTCGAGGATGCGCGGCAGATAGCGCTGCTTCTGCTCTTCAGTGCCGAACTTGATGATCACTGGAGCGACCATGTTGACGCCGAACGGGACCAGGCGCGGAGCGCCGGCAGCGGCAGACTCTTCGTCGAAGATGTGCTTCTCGATCGGGCCCCAGTCGGTGCCCCCGTGTTCGACCGGCCAGCCCGGTGCGTACCAGCCCTGCTTGGACAGAATCTTCTGCCAGCGCTCGTGGTCTTCCTTGGCCATGTGCTTGCCAAGCTTGACCTTGGCCGCAATGTCCTCGGGCAGGTTGTTCTTCAGAAACTCACGCACTTCGTCACGGAAGGCGAGCTGCTCGGGTGAGAAATGGATTTCCATGTGTAGTCCTCGTTGTAAACGGTACGGTCCCGCCGGCGAACCGGCAGGCCCCGGGGTCATCAGAGATCAGCGAACTTGCGACCTTCCCTGGCCAGCTTTTCCAGCAACGGTGCCGGCTTCCACCAGGCACCGAGCTTGTCGTGGAATTCGCAGATCTTCGCGTACACGCGATCGACTCCGACGGTGTCGGCATAGAACATCGGACCGCCCTGATGGGCGGGGAAGCCGTAACCGTTCAGATAGATCACATCGATATCGCTGGCGCGCTGGGCAATGCCTTCTTCGAGGATCTTGGCGCCCTCGTTGATCAGCGCGTAGATGGTGCGCTCAATGATGTACTCGTCGGACAGCTGCTGACGCTCGACGCCCTGCTCTTTTGAAGCGGCTTCGAGGATCGGCGGCAGGTCTGGGTTCTCCTGCGGGGTACGCGAGCCCGACTCGTAAACGTAGAAACCTTTCCCGGTCTTCTGACCGAGCATGCCTGCTTCTGCCATCTTGTCGAGAATGGCCGGCAGCTTGTATTCGCTGGGCAGGGTCTGGCGCTGGCGGTTGCGGATCGCCAGACCGATATCCAGGCCGGACAGATCGCGCATGGCGAAGGGGCCCATGGCCATGCCGAACTTCTTCAGCGCGCCGTCCACCTGTGCCGGGGTGGCACCTTCCTCGAGCAGGAATTCCGACTCGCGACCGTACTGGAACACCATCCGGTTACCGACGAACCCATCGCAGACACCGACCGGCACGGACACCTTTTTCAGCTTCTTGCCGATGGCCATCGCGGTAGCGAGCACTTCGTTGCTGGTCTTCTCGCCGCGGACGACTTCCAGCAGGCGCATGACATTGGCCGGGCTGAAGAAGTGCAGGCCGACGACATCTTCCGGGCGCTTGGTGAAGTCGGCGATCCTGTTCAGGTCCAGCGACGACGTGTTGCTGGCGAGGATGGCACCGGGCTTGCAGTTGGCATCCAGTGCTTCGAACACCTTCTGCTTGACGCCCATCTCTTCGAACACGGCTTCGACCACGACATCGACGTCACCAAGGTCGGCGTAATCGGTTATGCCGCTGATCAGGCGCATGCGCTTGTCGAGTGCGTCCTGGGTCAGACTGCCACGCTTGACGCTCATGCCGTAGGTATCCCGGGCGCGCTCGATGGCCTTGTCGCGGGCTTCGCTGCTGATCTCGAGAATCTTCACCGGAATACCGGCATTGGCGAAGCAGATGGCAATGCCCACGCCCATGGTGCCGCCACCGATGACGCCAGCGGACTTGATCTCGCGCACCGGCGTGTCCTTGGGCAGGTCATCGACCTTGGAGGCCTGACGCTCGGAGAAGAACGCGTGGACCAGCGCGCCGCGCTGCGGCGATACCAGACATTCACCAAAGAGTTCACGCTCGCGCTTCAGACCTTCTTCCAGCGGCAGGGTGAACGCCGCTTCGACGGCAGAGACGCAGCGCTGAGGCGAGAACAGGCCAGGCATCTTCTTATCGATTTCGGCGCGCTTGGCGGCGACGGCCCCGGCGTTGTCGACGCCTTCGAGCTTGTCGGTGCGCTCGCCGGTGCGGCGTGCGCCCTTGCCGTCCATCAGCAGTTGCTGGGCGAAGGCAATGCCTTCGGACAGCAGGTCGCCTTCGATCAACTTGTCGACCACGCCCAGTTCGAACGCTTCAGGAGCGCCGATCGGGTTGCCGGAAACAATCATGTCCAGAGCCTTGGGTACGCCCACCAGACGCGGCAGACGCTGCGTACCGCCAGCGCCGGGGAGCAGGCCCAGCTTGACTTCGGGCAGGCCGACCTTTGCGTCCTTGCGGGCGATGCGGTAGTGACAGCTGACCGCTACCTCGAGCCCGCCGCCCAGGGCAGTACCGTGAATCACGGCAACGCTGGGCTTGTTGCCGGCTTCGATGCCGGCAACAACGTCAGGGAGGCTGGGAGACTTCGGCGGCTTGCCGAACTCCTTGATGTCGGCTCCGGCCATGAAGGTCATGCCTTCACAGACCAGGACGATGGCTTTGACTTCCGGATCGGCTTCGGCGGCCTTGAAGCAGTTCTGCAGGCCTTCGCGCACCGCAATCCCCAATGCGTTGACCGGTGGATTGTTGACTGTGACGACGGCAATGTCGCCTTGACGTTCCAGGGTAACCACGTCCGACATGCTTAACCTCCGTTTAACTGGGTGGGCTGTGTTTCACTATGCGAAATAATGAAACCATGTTTCGCTAGGCAAAATACAAAAAAACAAATCCTTTGTCGATGCCCCTCGCAGGCGAAATGTGGCTGAATCACTCATGTTGATGGCCCGAATTCGAGGGGCGGGATGGCAATGCGGGCGATAGATTTTGGCACCCCGCTGCCGCATTGGTTCCGGACGCAAACCCCGTGTCCGGATCAGACGCCCAGGCGCTCCACATCGCGTGCCAGCATTGCCAGCTGATGGGCGAGCTGGTTCTTCACTTTTTCCTCGGATACCAGATACGACGGCGCACCGCAGGTCAGCGCCATCAGCGTTCCGTCCTGCAGAAACAGGGGCACCCCGGCGGCGTTGACGTTGCGGTCCCAGTCGCCGAGGGACAGGCAGAACCCATGCTTGGCGTAGTCCTCGAAGCTTCGCTGCAAACCGGCCTCGAGCTCGGTCCAGTTTTCCGCGTGACGGTCCTTTAGAGCGGCGATCACATGGCTGCGCTCTTCATCCTTCATGGCCGCAAGATAGGCACGGCCGGCTGCCGTGGTCGCCAGTGGCAGGCGCACGCCGACATCCATGCGCAGCGAGGTGGTCTCTGCAGGGCGACAGTTTTCCACGTAGATCATGGACAGGCGGTCGCGGCAGGTCAGGCCGACGGAGGTATTGGTGGTGCGAGCGAACTCGTCCAGGTATGGCTTGGCCAGCTGACGTACACGAAGGTTGGAGACGTACGCGTAGCCCAGCGCGAGCACACCGGAGTCAAGCTGGTATTTTTCCAGTTGCGGTGAGTAGCTCAGATAGCCCAGTTTGGTGAGGGTGTAAGTCATCCGCGAAACAGTGGGCTTTGGCAGCCCGGTGATTCTGGCGATGTCCTGGTTGCCCATGACGACTGCGCCCTGGCTGAACGCACGCAGGACGTCCAGCCCGCGAGAAAGGGCCTCGACGAATTTGCGATCCTTGCCCGGTATCGTCTCCCTCAGGGATTCCAACTCTTCGTTCATGTGGTCTGGTTACCTTATCGATGCGTCCTGCAGCGGTCTATTATTGTTCTTGGTCTACTCCGGATTGTTGCCCGGAAGCCGGAACGATACCAGATGCAGGCATTCTGCACAGCGAGACTGGTTAGAGATTGTCTCGATGATTGCACACTTGAGGTAGATAGAATAGCATCTTTTTGGTATGTAGTTTCGCACTGCAAAATAACAGTCCAAAAACAAGAGGTTCAGATGTCGATTCCTGCACAATCGGTCGTGGCCACTCAACTGACGCAATTGGGACACAGCACTGTCTTCGACGTCCTCGAACAGGCCTGCCAGCGATACGGCGACAGACCGGCGTTTTCCTGCGGGGACGAAACCCTGAATTTCCTCGAGTTGCGCCACAAGGCTGACCTGTTCGCGCGGTACCTTCGGCACGCGGCCGGGCTCAAGCCGGGTGATCGATTGGCCATCCAGCTGCCCAACCTGCTGCAGTACACTATCGCCATCTTCGGCGCCATGAAGGCGGGTCTGGTTGTCGTCAACACCAACCCGCAATACACCCCGTTCGAAACCCGTCACCAGTTTGCCGACTCCGGCGCCAGGGCTGTGGTGGTGCTGGACAAACTGATCCCGCTGGTGCGCAAGATTCAGGCTGAGACCGATGTCGACCTGCTGATCGTCACCGGCACGGATGATCTGCGCAATCCGGTATTCGATACCGAGGAAAAGGGCGCAGTACGCTTCATGGAGACGCTGCGCCGCGGCGAGCAGCTGCCAGCGGTCCAGCCCGAGCGAGGGCTCGATGACCTCGCGCTGCTGCAGTACACCGGCGGCACCACGGGCGTTTCAAAGGGTGCCATGCTCACCCACCGCAACATTCTGAGCAACGTGCTGCAGGCCGTCAGCATCATCCGCGAAGGTGATGTCGAATACGGCAACGAAGTGCGCGTGTCGCCACTGCCGCTCTATCATATCTTCGCCTTCACGGCGAACTGCATCGCCTCGGTCTACACCGGCTTCCACAGCATTTTGATCAGCAACCCGCGTGATCTGGACAGTATGATCGCCGACATCAAGCGTCAGCCGATCACCTTGCTGACGGGCATCAATTCGCTGTTCGTCTCGCTCATGAATCATCCCGACTTCGACAGCATCGACTTCAGCAAGCTCAAGTGGGTCAACTCCGGCGGGGCGCCGCTGAACACCGAGATCGCCAAGCGCTGGCAGGCACGTACCGGAGCGGTGGTGCGTGAAGGCTACGGGCTGACCGAAACCTCGCCCGTGGTCGTCGCTTCCACCGCGTTCACACCTTATAAGGAAGGGTTCATCGGTCGAGCCGTGATCGATACCGAGATGAAGACGATCGATGACGACGGTAACGAGACGCCGCGCGGCCAGCCGGGCGAGCTGTTGATCCGCGGGCCGCAGGTCATGCAGGGGTATTGGCAGCGTCCCGGCGAAACCGCCGAAACGATCACCGATGACGGTTGGCTGAAGACCGGCGATGTCGGGATCATCGACGAGGAAGGTTTCCTCAAGCTGGTCGACCGCAAGAAGGACATGATTCTGGTGTCCGGCTTCAACGTCTACCCGAATGATGTCGAGGATGCGGTCATGCGCCATCCCGGCATCCGCGAGTGTGTAGCGGTAGGCGTTCCGGACGAGCGCAAGGGCGAGTCGATCAAGCTGTTCGTCAGCCTCAATGATCCGAGCCTGGATGAGGCGGCGATCATCGCGCATTGTCGTGAGCATCTAACCGGCTACAAGGTGCCGAGCTACGTGGAAATTCGGGAGGACCTGCCCAAGTCCACCGTGGGCAAGCTGTTGCGCCGCGTTCTGCGTGACGAAGCACGCGCGCAGTCCGACACGTGAGCGCACTCAGCCTGTCGATCGCTGGTGGTATCGCCGAGATCGGTCTGGACGACGGCAAGGCCAATGCGCTCTCGCAGAGCATGATCGAGGCGCTGCTCGATGCGCTCGACCAAGCGGCCCGAGCCGATGCGGCAGTTCTGCTCTACGGTCGACCGGGCATATTCAGTGGGGGTTACGATCGCAAGCTGATCGACGCCGGCGGGCCCGCCCGGGACGCCATGCGCGAAGCGGGAGATCGGCTGACCGTGGCCATGCTCGAATTCCCGGCCCCGCTGGTGATCGCCAGTACCGGGCACGCCATGGCCAAGGCAGCGTTTCTTCTGTTGCTGGCCGACTACCGGCTGGGATCGGCCGGCCCGTTCAAGGTCAGTCTCAACGAGGTGGCGATCGGCATGACCATGCCGGATGTCGCCATGCACCTGGCGCGCGAGCGCATTCCCACCGCTTGGCTATCGCGCTGCGCATTGCAGGCGGAGCTGCTTGACCCTGCGCAGGCCATGGACGCGGGATTTCTGGACGAGCTGTGCCCGCCGGATCAGTTGCTGGAGCGGGCGCGGAGCAAGGTTAAAGCCCTGGCGACGCTGGATCGCCAGGCCTATCGGGAAACGCGGCGGCTGCTCAATGCACCACTTCGTGAGGCGATCGGGCAGTCGTTGGGATATTGATCGGGGTGAGGGAAGGGAGAGGCCGGCGCATCTCCCTTCGCGGTCATGCCCGCGCCTACAAGGTGAGGTTTCCCCGCATCTCTGTAGGAGCGCATCTGGGCGCGAAAGGGGTGAGCCATCGATTTGATGACCCGTCAGGCGCCCCGTTCGCTCCTGCGGCTGGGCCCAGGATCACCCGCGCTGGTAGGTCCCGATCAGGCGGTTCATCGCCAGCGTGTGGCGTTCCACCTTGGCCAGCAGTTCCCACATGTTCATGCCTTCGGGCAGGTGCAGGTCCGCGTCCAACGCCAGAATCCAGTAATAGTAATGATGGCGGCCATGGCCTTCGGGCGGCATGGGGCCGTTGTAGCCGATCTTGCCGAAGTTGTTCTTGCCCGATGTGAAGTCACTGGTGCCCTCGGGCAGCGATTCGACCTCGGACGGGATGTTGTACAGCACCCAGTGGACGAAGCCGTAGGTACCGTTGGGAGAAATTAGGGGAGCATCCGGGTCGTGGCAGATGATCGCGAACGACTTGGTACCGGCCGGCGGGTTCGACCAGCTCAGCGCAGGCGACGCGTCGACGCCTTCTCCGGTGTGCTTGGTAGGGATGGCGCCATGCTGCTCGAAAGCAGTGCTGGTCAGTTGCAGTTCGGTAGACAGTGCGAAGCCCATGTAACCTCCTCGGAGTGAATGCGTGACGATTTGCAGAGCGTCCGACTGACGACCCCCTGCGTTGACGGTTGTTCCGTCAGCGTACCATTGCGCTGAGCAGCCAGAGGCCCAGCAACAGCCAGATGACCCCGGCGATGAAATGCTTGCGCATGAAGGCGCGTACACCCGCATAGAGTAGCAGCAGTCCGACGATGACCGCGGCGATACTCAGCCAGCTGCTGTCCACCCCCAGCGTTCGCGCGAACCCGTTGACGAAGGCGGCGCTGGCACCGCTGAGGATGTCGAACAGCCAGGCGAGACTGTCAATGATCACCCGGACAATAGAGCCGAGCACTTCACCAAGCCATTCGAACGGATTCATCTGCATACTCATTCCTGCGTAGAAAGATGGCGATACCTTAGCAGAACCGCCCGCTGGTGCGCAGGACGGAAAGAAGACTCGTAAAGGCTGAACGATGTCCGAGGCCGGCACGGAGAAACGGCGTGACCTGGCCTGGGCTGCATCGGCATGCCGCACAGCTGACTAATACGAAAAGCCCCGCCAACCGGCAGGGCTCCTTATCTTTTCGCGTCCTAGCCTTTCAGCTTTCAGCGGCTTCTCGAATCAGACCCGTTCGATGACCGCCGCCACGCCCTGACCGAGGCCGATGCACAGGCTGACCAGCGCATAGCGGCCACCGGTGCGCTCGAGCTGGCGCATGGCGGTGAGCGCCAGGCGGCCGCCGGAGGCGCCAAGGGGATGACCCACGGCAATGGCGCCGCCGTTCGGATTGAGTCGCGGATCGTTGAAGTCCAGCTCGAGCATCTTCGCGCAGCCAAGCACCTGCGAGGCGAAGGCCTCGTTGATCTCGATGACGTCCATATCCTTGAGTGTCAGACCTGCGCGGGCGAGAGCCTTCCTGCAGGCTTCGACCGGGCCGACCCCCATGATGCGCGGCGGCACGCCAGCTACGGCACCAGCCAGGATACGCGCGCGGGGCTTGATACCGAACTTCTCGCCAATTGCTTCGGACCCGAGAATCAATGCCGCAGCCCCGTCGTTCACGCCCGAGGCATTGCCGGCGGTGACCACGCCGCCTTCGAACAGCGGGCGCAGCTTGCTCAGCGCCTCCATGTTGCTCTCCGGGCGCGGATGCTCGTCCTGATCGACCAGCGTCGGCGGCTTTTTCCGGCCCTGCGGCACTTCAATGCCGTGGATCTCGTCCTTGAAGAAACCGTCGGCGCGCGCCTTTTCGTAGAGCTCCTGGCTGCGGGCGGCATAGGTATCGGCCTGCTCGCGGGTGATGTTCAGCTCCTGGGCCACGTTGTCCGCGGTCTCCGGCATGGTGTCGCAACCGTGTGCCTGTTCGACCTTCGGATTGGGAAAGCGAGCGCCGATGGTGCTGTCGAAGGCACGGAATTCGCGGGAGTAGGGTGATTCGCTCTTGGCGATGACGAAAGGCGCGCGGCTCATGCTCTCGGCACCGCCGGCGATGATGAGCTCGCCTTCGCCGGCGCGGATCATGCGATGACCGTCGAGCACCGCGGCAAGGCCGGAGCCGCACAGACGGTTGACCGTCAGCCCGGGCACGTCGTGAGGCAGACCGGACAGCAGCGCGGCGTGACGGGCAATGTTGCGCGCGTCTTCACCGGCCTGGTTGGTGCAGCCCATGACCACGTCTTCGTACTGGTTCTTGTCGAACCCGTTACGCTCGATCAGCGCGCGCATGACCTCGGCGAGCAGGTCGTCCGGACGTACGCTAGCCAGGGCGCCGGCATGGCGGCCAAAAGGGGAACGCAAACCATCGTAAATGTAGGCAGTGCTCATGAATTACTCCTGGTTGTCCGGGGTGGTGAGTGGCAGATCGAGTTGCGCGCGGCGGCGCAGCCAGGGGCTTGGCCGGTAACGCGGCTCGCCATACACCGCCTGCAGATTGCACAGCACAGTCAGCACGCGCTGCTTGCCGTAATGTTCGCCGAAAGCCAGCGGACCCTTGGGGTAGCCAAGCGCGAGTTGGATGGCGCGATCAAGTGTTTCCGGGGTGGTGATGCCCTTCTGGGCGATCTCACTGCCCAGATTGATGACGCTGGCGATCAGGCGCTGAATGACGAAGCCGGGTGAATCGTTGATCACCTCGACCGGTACACCGTCGGCGGCCAGAGCCTGACGAGCCTGGGCAACGACATCGGTCGATACGGCAGGGTTGCGCATCAGAGTACGGCGCTTGTCCCAGTTGGCGAAAACGTCGATCGCCACGGTACGCTCGGCGGGCAGGCCGAGGTGCAGCAGGGCAGTGGTGCAGTCCTCGCCCAGCGGAGTCACCAGGCAGATGGCTTCGGCGCTGGGCTGGTTGCCGGTCTCAAGCGTGGCGCCAGCCGCCTCGAGAGCAGCATGCACATCGCTGCGCACGGCGTCATCATCGCAGTGCAGCCAGAAAGGGCGGTTGACCAGTACGGTTTCGGCGGCAGGCTCGGGGGTTTCGACCTTCTGGCCGTCCTCGTAGCGATAAAAACCCTGACCGGTCTTGCGACCAAGCAATCCGGCGGCCACGCGCTGCGCGGCGATGAAAGAGGGGGTGTAGCGCGGATCGTGATAGAACTGCTCGTATACCGATTCCATGACCGCATGCGAGACGTCCAGGCCGGTCAGGTCGAACAGCTCGAACGGCCCCATGCGAAAGCCCGGGCCGTCGCGCAGGATGCGGTCGATCTGCTGCGGCGTGGCAACCCCTTCGCTGAGCATGCGCAGCGCCTCGGTGCCGAAGGCGCGACCGGCGTGGTTGACCAGAAAGCCGGGCGTGTCGGGCGTGATGGCCGGGAAGTGACCGGCTTTCTCGGCGAGCTCCACCAGACCCTGGATGTAGCGTTCGTCGGTACGCGAGCCGCGCACGACTTCAACGATCTTCATCAGCGGCACAGGATTGAAGAAGTGGAAGCCGGCCACACGTTCGGGGCGCTGGCACCCGGCGGCGATGCGGGTGACCGAGAGCGAGGAGGTGTTGGTGGCGAGCACGCAGTCGTCCCGGACGATGGCTTCCAGATCCCGAAACAGGTTCTGCTTGACCTCGAGCAGCTCGACGATCGCTTCAATGATCAGGTCGCAGTCCTTGAGATCATCCAGGCTGGCGGCCGGCTGCATGCGGGCGACAGTGGCATCGAATTCGTCCTGGCTGAGCTTGCCCTTGGCGACCGAGCGTTGCAGCAGGTTGCGGTTGAATTCGAGTGCGTCGGCGATCGCCTCGGCGCGGGTGTCATACATGATTACCTGCTCGCCGCTGGAAGCGAAAAGCTGCGCGATGCCGCGGCCCATGGCACCGGCGCCAATCACGCCAATCCGGTTGAACATGCGTAAACTCCTCGTTACTCTTGTCGTTCCGCATAGCGGAATGAGGTTTCGTTGCAGGTATGCGAGATTAAATCCTGGGCTGCGTGGTTGCAAGTTCGCGCAGATCGGAGCCCGCTCGCCGTGGTCAGACAGCGACGTGGCATACTTGTCTCAAAATCAGGACAGTCGAGGCCGGCTCCAAATCGCTGGCGGCTGTAGTGTCCCGCAAGTGTAGATTAAGGTGGTGTCTAGTGGATCAGGATCAACGTCAGGCTGTAGAGCGCTCGGTCACCGGCTTCTTCCAGGACCTGGGGGTCGAGCTGGTGGAATACGGCAAGGACCGGGCGGTGATCGCCCTGACGCTGACCCAGAAGCACATGAACAATGCCAGCAACCTGCACGGTGGCGTCACTGCCAGCCTGCTGGACATCGCCATGGGCCTGTGCGGCACCTGGGCACCCACGGCCGAGGAGCGCCGGGTCGCCATCACCCTGTCATTGAACGTGAATTTCTCGGCGACGGCTCCGGTCGGCACCCGCGTGCGCGCCGTGGCGACCTGCCGTAGCGCCGGCCACAAGGTGTTCATGGCCAGCTGCGACCTGCTCGACCATGACGACAGGCTGATCGGGTTTGGCGAAGGCGTGTTCAAGAAGGGCGCATACCGCAAGGATCTGCCGTGAGCCTCTGTCAATGAAGGCAGCGCTGCTGCCACTGGGCGTAGGCCTCGAGCTGATCGCCCTGCTGAGCGCATTCAAGCCGCTGAGCTGGCTGGCGGCGCTGATCTTCCTTGCCTACTTTACCCTGCATTTTCGCCGTCTCAATCCGTATCCTCGCTGGCTCGGCATCGCCACGCTTTGTATCGTTCTGGCCTCGCTGTTCAGCAGCCGAGCCGACGCAGCGCTATGGCCTCGGCTGGCCTCCTCTGCGGCGTACTACACCAGCTTTCTCGGCGCGCTGGGTCTGATGCAGCTGCTTGCCAAGCGCCTTCCCCAGTTGCGCGAGATGCACAAGGCGCTGCTGTCGGGTTCCAAGGTCGTGCTGTATCCGCGCTATGTGCTTGCCGCCGGGAGCATCGGCTCGATTCTCAATTTCGGCATGATGAACCTGCTCTGCGGCACCCTTACCGAGCATCTCAAACGCTATCCGCTTACCGAGGAGCAGCGACGCGCCGGCCTGCGCAGCGTAATGGTCACCACGCTGCGCGGGTTCGCTCTGGTGCCGCTGCTGGCGCCGACCAGCGTGACCATCGCGATCATCTCGCGGGAAATGCCCGAGCTCTCGTGGGCCAGCATGGTGCCCTACGGGGTGATCGCGGCGCTGATGATGATCCTCGTCGGCTGGCGACGGGAGACGGGCGGCCTGCTTGCTCTGCGGGACAACATTGGTGACAGCAGCAAGGCCGAAGGGATGATCAGCCTGTTGATCGGTAGCCTGCTGGGATTGGGGGCAATAGGTCTGCTTGCCTGGCTGTCCGAGCTGTCGGCATCGCAATCTGCCATGGTACTGGTTCCGTGCGGCGTCGTTTCATTCCTGCTCTGGCGGGATCGCTCGCCGCGCGCCGCGTTGGGTGAGGTGACCGAGAACATGAGCAGCATGCACAACGAGATGTTCATATTCGGCTGTGCTGCCGTGCTCGGCGCAGTGCTTGGGGCGGTGGCCCCGCTGGAAGACATCGCAGCCTGGCTGGCTCAGGAGCCCAAGTACAATCTTCTGTTGGCGGTAGCCAGCCTGTTCAGCACCATCACCCTGGCGGTCATCGGTGTCGCGCCGATCGTCTCGCTTTCCTTGATTGCCGGGCTACTGGCGCAGTTGGGGTACCTTGGTGTGCCGATCATGACGCCGGCCGTGGGGTTGATGTGCGGATTCTCGCTGGCAATGATCTTTTCGCCGTTCGGCCCGTCCACGCTGATCCTCGCCCGCTACAGCGGCGAGAAGCCCTGGCGCGTGGCGTTCGGCTGGAACGGTCGATTCGTGGCCAGTGTCATGCCGCTGTTGCTACTGTTATTGTTCGCCACCTACTGGTTGCATAGCTGAGCGCTGACGAAACATGCCCGAATTACCCGAGGTCGAGACTACCCGCCGCGGCATCGCTCCCCACCTTGAGGGTCGCCGTGTAACGCGCCTGATCGTGCGCGACCGTCGCCTGCGCTGGCCGATACCGGAGGATCTCGGCATCCAGATCGAGGACCAGACGTTTGCTGCCGTGCGCCGCCGCGCCAAGTATCTGCTCATGGATATCGGCGGGGGCACGCTGATCAGCCATCTCGGCATGTCAGGAAATCTGCGTCTGGTGCCGGTGAACACGCCGGTGCTCAAACACGAGCATGTCGACATCGAGCTCGATTCGGGCATGGCGCTGCGCTATACCGATCCGCGTCGGTTCGGCGCCATGCTCTGGAGTACCGATCCATCCAGCCATCCGCTGCTTGCCCATCTCGGCCCGGAGCCGTTGTCCGGAACCTTCGATGGCAGTCGGCTGTTCAGTCTGTCGCGCGGACGCAGCATGGCGGTCAAGCCCTTCATCATGGATAACGCGGTCGTCGTCGGCGTTGGCAACATCTACGCCACCGAGGCTCTGTTTGCGGCCGGCATCGATCCGCGACGCGAGGCAGGGCGTATCAGCCGTGCCCGTTACGACCGGCTGGCCGAGGAAATTCGGCGGATTCTCGCCTATGCCATCGAGCGCGGCGGCACCACGCTGCGCGACTTCATCGGCGGGGATGGCCAGCCCGGCTACTTCCAGCAGGAACTGTTCGCCTACGGGCGCGGCGGCCAGTTATGCAAGGTCTGCGGCGGCACCCTGAGTGAGGTGCGCCTGGGGCAGCGCAGCTCGGTATTCTGCAGGCGTTGCCAGCGCTGAAGGCGGCGGAATCGGGACGGGTTGGCAATTTTCTGCGGCCAGATTCCGTAATGCCACGATTGGGCCTACAATGGCCCAACGGCACCCGGGAAGGGTGTTGTTCGTGAGAATAAATGCCTACCGGGCCACCACCAGGGATCCTACTATGCGCCTGTTACGTCACACCACCGCCATGCTGGCCGGCCTGCTGCTCGCAGGCAGCGTATTCGCCGCCGACTCCGCCGCCTTCGGTTATGAAGAACACGTCGAAAATCCAGGCATCTTTGCCATGGTCGGCGACCTGGTCATCGCGCGTCCGATCGGCGCTGCCGTGACTGCCGTCGGCGCTGCCGCGTTCCTGGTCAGCCTGCCATTCACTGCGCTGGCCGGCAATACGGCCGAAGCCGGTCAGGAGCTTGTGGTACGCCCCGGTCGCGAAACCTTCATGCGCTGCCTTGGCTGTACCAAGACCGGCTATGGCCGCAAGCAGCAGCAGGAACGTCTCTGACCTAGCGCGACCGCCGAAACGGAAGCGGCGGTCCGTCGCGCCACCGTGTCGTAGGTTTTTATGCGTGCATTCCTCAGGCCGGGCTGGCTCAGCGCGGCCTTGCTTGTCCTCGTCAGCCTGTTCGTCTGGAAACCTGAGCTTGCTACGCTTGCCGCAGGCATAGCGCTGTTTATTCTCGGCATGCATCACCTGGAAGACGGCTTCAAGGCGTTCACCGGTGGTGCCCTCGAACGCTGGCTGACCCGCTCTACCAATCGGCTGTGGAAAAGTCTCGGGTTCGGCATGCTGTCCACCGCACTGGTGCAGTCCAGTTCGCTGGTGACGCTATTGAGCATCGCCTTTCTCAGCGCCGGGCTGATCAGCCTCAGCGCGGGCATCGGCATCGTCTTCGGCGCGAATCTGGGTACTACCACCGGTGCCTGGCTCATCGCGCTGGTCGGGCTGAAGGTGGATCTCGCAACGGTGGCAATGCCCCTTCTGGTGTTCGGCGTGATCCTTGGCCGCCGTGGCGAAGCCCACTGGAAGGGTCTCGGTCAGGTGCTGCTCGGCATCGGTCTGCTGTTTCTCGGCATCGATCTGATGAAGTCCGGAATGGGAGGTTTCGAAGGCGCGTTGGCGCTTGAGCAGCTGGCGCTGAGCGGCTGGCTTGGGGTGCTGCTGTATGTAGCCGCGGGTCTGGTGGCGACGGTACTCATGCAGTCCAGCCATGCCACGCTGATGATTACGCTGGCTGCGCTGGCTGCCGGTCAGTTGAGCTACGACAATGCCCTGGCGATGGCGATCGGCGCAAACCTGGGTACGACGATCACCGCGGTCGTGGCGGCGATTGGCAGCAATCAGGCCGGGCGGCGCCTGGCTGCTGCCCACATTCTGTTCAATCTGGTCACTGCCGCCGTGGCGCTGGCGGTTCTGCCGCTGCTGTCCCAGGCGGTCGATGTCATCAGCGAGAGCGTGGGAATTGCGGCAGATAGTTACACGCTGAAGCTGGCACTGTTTCATACGCTGTTCAATCTGCTTGGCCTGGTGCTGATGGTGCCCTGGGTGAAGCCCCTGTCCAGGGGACTGCTGCGCTGGCTGCCCGACCGGAGCGTCGCCCGCGGACGACCCCTTCCACTTGGCGAGCAGCCGGGGTCGCGCGCACGGTTTCTGAATGATGCGTCCCTGCGCCATGCGGATTCCGCGCTCAAGGTGTTGCAGGCAGAAGTCGCCAACCTCGGCCGCTTGAGCCGTGAGGTGGTTGCTGCGGCAGCCTACTTGCCTGCCTCGGTGGGGCGCGGCATGAACCCCGAACAGCTGCAGACGTTCGTGAGCCGGCCGGTACCGCCGGAACTGCGCGAAGATGCCGACGCGCTGTATGACCGCCACATCAAGCCGGTGTACGGCGATATCTTCGAATTCATCAGCCGCATCGATGTTTCGCTGTTGCCCGAACAGCAACACAGCGTGATGAACCAGACGCTTGCCGCGCGCGATCTCGTCGAAGCAGTCAAGGCAGCCAAGCATATGCAGGCCAATCTGCGCCGCGGCGTCGACAGTCAGAATGCCGCCGTGCGCGCGGCGTATCGGGAGCTGAGGGAGCAATGCGGTCTGGCCCTGATCGATCTGGCCCGACTGGATGACCTGCAGGGCGACCGGGAGGAGCAGCAGCGTCTGCTGAGCGGCTATCTGGACCAGGAAACGCTGTTCGCCGAGGCGTATCAGCGCAACGTCCAGACCCATGTGCGCAACCGAGAGATGGACGGCTGGCAGGCGACGTCACTGCTCAATGATCTGAACTATCTGCTGCGGGTGCGGCGGCGACTGCACAGCGCCCATGTGGTGCTTGCCGAAAACCATGATGTCGCCGTTCAGCCTGCGCTGGATTCGCTGCCGCGCGAACGGATCGAGCCGTCGTTCAGTCTGCCCTGAGCGCCCGCCGCACCAGCGCCTTGCCTTCGCCGCGCGGATCGCTGGCTGCGGACAGCTCGCTTTGGCGCTTGTCCCAGTTCACCGCCTGCATGTCACCATACTCGCGCCCGACCGGTTCGATGCGATGCCCCAGCCGTTCGAGCGCTGAGCGTACCTGCGGGGTGAAGGCGCCATCCTCGATCTGAATGTGATCGGGCAGATACTGGTGGTGGAAGCGCGGACGTGATACCCAGTGCTCCACGGGCTGGCCGTCCATTGCCTCCATGCTCCCCAGCAACACCATGGTGATGATGCGGCTGCCACCGGGTGTCCCTAGCACGGCAAGGCGCTGGTCGTTTTCCAGCATGGTGGGCGTCATGCTCGACAGCGGTCGCTTGCCCGGGGCGATGGCGTTGGCCTCACTGCCGGCCAGGCCGTAGGCGTTGCGTCCTGACGGATCAGCGGCGAAGTCGTCCATTTCATTGTTGAGCAATACGCCTGTTCCCGGCACCGTGAAAGCGGCGCCGAAAGGCAGATTGATGCTGAGTGTCGCGGCAACGGCGTTGCCCTGGCTATCGATCAGCGAAAAGTGTGTGGTATGGGTGCCCTCTACGAACCCCTGCGGCGCCCCCAGTTCGCTGCTTGGCGTTGCGCGCTGCGCTGAAATGCCATCGGCCAGTGCATGGGCGTATTCTGCAGAGATCAGGCGCGCGACCGGCACGTCGATCTGATCGGCGTCGCCCAGCAGAACAGCGCGGTCGCGATATACCCGGCGCATCAGCTCGACCAGCTGATGGGTACGCTGTGCCGATCCGGGGGGCGTCGCGGGTAGATGGTCAAGTCCCTGAAGAATACCGGCCAGCGCAATGCCGCCGGCCGATGGCAACGGTGCGCTGATGATCTCGTGCCCCTGGCTGCGCCAGCGAATCGGCTCGCGCTCGATGATGCGGTATCCGCTCAGGTCGGCTTCCTGCCAGATGCCCCCTGCGGCCCGTACGCCCTCGACCATGCGTTCGGCGATGGGTCCGGCATAGAATCCGTCGCGTCCCTGCTGCGCCAGGGCTCGGAGTGTGGCAGCCAGTTCCGGTTGCCTGAGTAGCGTACCGACAGCCGGCAGCTCGCCGTCCCGCAGATATATTCGCGCGGTCTCGGGGTCGGTACGCATCGCCTTGAGGCGGAAGCCGCCGAGCATCCGATAGCGCTCACCCACCTCGAACCCTTCCTCGGCGGCCCGTATGGCCGGGGCCAGACTTGTTGACAGCGGCAACTGGCCGTAGTGCTCGGCCAGATGAACCAGAGCCGCGGGCAGTCCGGGAATGCCGGCGGCGAGCGGACCGTCGAGGGCGCTCTGCCGCGAAACCTTGCCGTCGGCGTCCCTATACATGTCCCGATGCGCCGCCAGCGGCGCGGTTTCACGGGCATCGAGGAAGCGGTAGTCGACACCGTCCTGGTCCTGCAGGCGAAGCAGGAAGAACCCGCCACCACCCAGGCCGGAACCCTGCGGCTCGACTACAGCCAGCGTAGCGGCCGCGGCAATCGCTGCATCGAAGGCATTGCCGCCCTGATCCAGAACGCGGTGTGCTGCATCGGTAGAGAGAGGGTGCGCAGTGGCGACGGCCTGTTGTTCGGGAGCGGCGGCATCGAGCGCACCGCTGATCAGCAGGCCGAGCGTGAAAAGGGCGCCGCGCAGGGTGTTCATGCCGCGCCGGTGAGAATCTTGTACTTCTCCATCAGTTCGTCCTTGCTCTCGACGTTGTTCACGTCCAGAGGGATGCAGTCGACCGGGCATACCTGTTGGCACTGCGGCTCGTCGAAGTGGCCGACGCACTCGGTGCACAGGTTCGGGTCGATAACGTAGATCTCCTCGCCCTGGGAGATCGCTCCGTTGGGGCATTCCGGCTCGCATACATCGCAGTTGATGCAGTCGTCGGTAATGATCAGTGACATGGCGCTGGGATACTCCGCTTACGCCTGATCAGGCCGAAAGCGCCTGATCAGGGCCTCGTTGACCTTGGGATGGACGAATTTTGTGACGTCACCGTTCAACGCGGCGATTTCCCGTACCAGCGTTGACGAAATATACGAATACTTTTCCGAGGGCGTCAGGAACAGACTTTCGACATCCGGCGCGAGCACGCGGTTCATGTTCGCCAGCTGGAACTCGTATTCGAAGTCCGACACGGCGCGCAGGCCGCGCAGCAGCACGTTGGCATTCACCTCCTTGACGAAGTGCGCGAGCAGCGAGGAGAACCCGACCACCTCCACATTGGGCATATGCGCCAACACCGCCCGCGCCATCTCGACTCGCTGCTCCAGGTCAAAGGCCGGATTCTTCTTCGGGCTGGCGGCGACCGCCACGACCACCCGGTCGAACAGCTTCGATGCCCGCTCGACCAGATCGGTGTGGCCCTTGGTGATGGGGTCAAAGGTGCCAGGGTAGAGAACCGTATTCATCGATCGGGTGATCCTGAGCCAAAGGTGGGGAAGCAGATGGTAGCGCAATGCGCCGGCTGGACCAAGCGGGAGGGGCCGGAGCCCGCTCCAGTCTGGCTCAGGCAAGCGCTTCCGCCAGCCCGGTAGCGAGCCGCGCGACGATGCCGTATATCGACAGCTGCGGGTTGGCGCCGATGCTGGTGGGGAACAGCGACCCGTCGAGAACCGACAGATTCTGCAGATGATGATGACGTCCACGGCTGTCGACCACGGACTGCGCCGGGTCCTCGCCCATGGCGCAACCGCCCATGACATGGGCGCTGGCCAGGCGTACGTCGTGAAGCCGATAGCTGAGCGCTTCGACCTGGCTGCGGTAGTCGCTCCAGCTGTGGCTCAGCTGGCCATGGCTGTGGGTGGGCGACACGGCACGCGCTCCGGCGGCGAACTGGATCTCACCCATCGCCAGAAACGCCCGACGCGCACCCGCCATCAGGTAGTCGTTGATGGGGTAATCGAGCACCGGGGTACCGTCGTCGCGAAGGAGCACCGCGCCGCCGACGCTCTCCTCGTGAAAACCGTCGCGCATCAGCGCGATCATGACGTTGCTGTGCGAGAGCTTGCGCACCCGTGCGAGGTTGTCGCTGCCATGCCCGCCAAGCAGCGCCGAGGTGATGCTCGGCTGCATCGGGGGCACCTCGAGCTTGAACCCCATCGGGCCGGCGGTGCCCTCCTGCCATTGAAAGTGGTCGGAATAAATCGACTGCGGCGCGCCGTAGAAGCCATTGATCGGCTGGTCGAACTGCCCGACGCTGAAGTTGACCGGATGCAGAAAGGTGCGCTTGCCGGTGCGCTGATGCGGGTCCGGAGCCTTGGAGCGCAGCAGCAGCGCCGGGCTGTTGATGCCGCCGCCGGCGAGCACCACATGCCGGGCGCGCAGCCGAACCTGTTGCCCGTCCGCTTGCGTCAGGCGCGCATTCATCGCCCGGCAGCGGACCTCGCTGATCCGGTCGCCGTCGAATACCAGTTGCTCGGCGCGAACGCGGTGGATCAGCACGGCGCCCTTTTCCAGAGCGGCAGGGAGGGTGGTCACCAGCATCGACTGCTTGGCGTTGGTCGGACAGCCGGTTCCGCAATAGCCCAGATTCCAGCAGCCGCGAACGTTGCGTGGAATCACTGCCCAGTGCCAGCCAAGCGACTCGCAACCGGCGCGCAGCACATCGTTGTTGGCGTTGGGCGGCACCGCCCAGGGCGATATTCCCAGACGCTCCTCCATGCGCGCGAACCAGGGCGCCAGGCTGGCTTCGTCCATGCCCTCGACACCATGCTGCCGGGCCCAGTGCTCCAGCGTAGGCGTCGGCGTCCGGAAGCTGCTGGTCCAGTTCACGGTGGTAGTGCCACCGACGGTGCGTCCCTGCAGGATGCCAATTCCGCCGTCTCGGGTGGCCCGGGCGGCGCCTTCCTGATAGAGCTCGGCATAGGCCTTGGCTTCGTCATTCCTGAAGTCGCCAGACGTCTTCAGCGACCCTTCTTCCACCAGCACAACCCGCAGCCCGGCATTGGCGAGGATCTCGGCCGTGGTACCGCCGCCCGCTCCGGTGCCGATGATCGCCACGTCTGCCTCGAAGGTGCGCTCGCCGTCGAACTCGCTGGCGTCCAGTACCTGCCAGCCGCGCGTGACGCCTTGCATGAACAGATCGGGTACGGGCATATCGGATTCCCTCGGGCGGTTCAGATGGTCGGCGGACCGGGATAGCCGGTTTCGGCCCAGGACTGCGGCAGGGCATACCAGCTCATCAGAAGCAACTGGCAGAGTGCCTTGTAACCCTGGCGAAGCATGTCCAGGCGACTGTTTTGCCAGCGTTCGAGAAAACGCTGTAATGCGTCGGGCGATGCGCTGTCCCAGCTGCCCCAGATGCCGGTCAGCGGACCCCGCGTCACCGGCAGACTGAGCATGCCGAGCAGGTCCAGAACGTCGCGCTGCACGGCCGGCGACGTGCTGTCCAGTGTGGTATCCAGCTGCCGGACAGCCAGTTCGAGCGCAGTACCGTCAGCCTGAAGGGCCGGGTGCGAGCCGACGATCGCCGGGAACAGTGCCCGCAGAACGGGCAGGTCGGAGTCACGCAGCACTGCGAAATCGTTGGCAGCCTGGCTGGACGAACAGCCGCTCAGCGTCGCGGTGAGGCCCGCGGTGCTCAGCACCAGGCTGGCACAGGCCCCGAGCTTGAGCAGTTCACGCCGTGACAGATTGGATGAATCCCTGGCCATGCTGATGCCTGCATTTTTTATTTTAAGAACAGCTTGTACACCATCTTCAGCAGCGCTCCGCCATAGGGCGGATAGACCGGGCGCGCGCCGTTGAAACGTTGCTTGATGTATACACCCTTGGCCTTGCTGAACGTCAGGAAGCCCTCGTGTCCATGATAGTGGCCCATGCCGGAAGGGCCGACGCCGCCGAACGGCATGTCATCCTGTGCCACATGGAACACGGTGTCGTTGATGCACATGCCGCCGGCGTGGGTCTGTTCCATGATCCGCTTCTGCGCGGCCTTGTCGTAACCGAAATAATAGAGCGCCAGCGGCCGCGGGTGGTCGGCAATGTAATCGAGGGCTTCGTCGAGCGTGGCATAGGGGATGATCGGCAATAGCGGGCCGAAGATCTCTTCCTGCATCACTTTCATGTCGTCATTCACATTCAGCAGCAGCGTCGGGGGAATGATCCTGGTCTGCGTGAAGTCTTCGCCTGCCGGATTGACCTCGATCACCCGCGCGCCGCGATTGGTCGCATCGGCAAGGTAGCCGAGCAGCCGCTTGTACTGGCGTGGATTGATGATCTGGGTGTAGTCGCGGTTGTCGGCCAGCGTGGGATAGAAGGTGCTGAACTGCCGCCGCAGCGCATCGACCAGCTCGTTCACGCGCTCGGCGGGGCACAGTACATAATCTGGCGCCACACAGGTCTGCCCCGCATTGAGGCCCTTGCCGAAGGCAATGCGCTCGGCCGCGTCAGCGATAGGCACGTCCGTCGACACGATTGCCGGCGACTTGCCTCCCAGCTCCAGGGTCACCGGCGTGAGATTGTCGGCGGCGGCGCGCATGACGTGGCGTCCGATCCCGGTCCCGCCGGTAAACAGCAGGTGATCGAACGGCATCTGGGAAAACGCCTGCCCGACCTCCGCCTCGCCGGTGATCACGGCGACCTGTTCTTCGTCGAACACGCCGGCGAGCATGTTTGCCAGCGCTTCGGCTGTGGCTGGCGTGGACTCGCTCATCTTGACCATGGCCCGGTTGCCGGCGGCCAGCGCTGTCGTCAGCGGGCCCATCGCGAGATACAGAGGGTAGTTCCAGGGCACGATGATGCCGATCACGCCCAACGGCTGGTAGATGACCCGCGCCTTGCCTGGCTGAAACGCCATCCCCACTCGACGGCGGGAGGGCTTCATCCAGCCGCGCAGGTGCTTGATCGAATAGTTGAGCGCCTCGATAGCGGGCAGGATTTCAGCAAGGCGCGTTTCGTCAGCCGAGCGGCGACCAAAATCCGCATTGATCGCGTCGATCAGCTGTTGCTGATGGGAAAGCAGGGCAGACTTCAGCGCCCTCAGCTGGCCCAGGCGAAGATCGACATCGGGCATGGGTGCGGCACGAAAGGCGGCGCGCTGACGATCAAAGACCTCGCCCATGCGTGTGAGCGATGCCTGCTGATCCTGCATGGGGGCTATATCGGCTACCATTGGGGCCTCGGTAAGGTCGATGACGACTCTTGTTGTTGTCGCTATTGTTAGAGCAATTGCTCTAAAGTGTCAAACGGACATAACAAGCCAGGGCGCCATGAAAACCCGCGAACGCATTCTTCAGGCCAGTCTCCAGCTGTTCAACGAGCAGGGAGAGCGGGCTGTGACCACCAATCACATCGCAGCGCATCTGGAGATGTCGCCGGGTAACCTGTATTACCACTTCCGCAACAAGCAGCAGATCATTGCAGAGCTGTTTGCCCGCTACGAGGCGCAGGTGGATGCATACCTCAGGGTGCCGGAAGGCCGCGCGCTGACGCTTGCCGACAAGAGCACCTACCTGGAATCCATGTTCCATGGCTTGTGGGACTACCGGTTTCTGCTGCGCGACCTGGAGCATCTGCTCGATTGCGACGAGCAGCTTGCCGAACGCTACCGCGCATTTTCACGGCGCTGCATCGACGGCGCCCGGGCAATCTATCAGGGGCTGGTGGACGCCGGCATCCTTCGCCGGTCGCTCACCGACCCGGAGGTGCTGGCGGTAAACAGCTGGTTGCTGATGACCAGCTGGGTCAGCTTCCTCTGCACGTCGGTGCTCGAGGCAGGGCAAGCCTTGACGCCCGAGCTGTTGCGACGTGGTGTGTATCAGGTTCTGGCTCAGGAAAGACCGCTGCTGTCCGACGAGGCACGGCCAGCCGTCGAAGCGTTGCTGCAGGCTTATCATTCCCCGCTGCGCTGATCGTCACGCCAGGGCGGCAATTGCTCGGCCAGCCACTGCGGCAGGCGTCGTTCCAGGTAGAACCGTGGGCGCCAGGGTGGACCTTCGACGAAGCCGACATGTCCGCCGCGCGAATGCAGCTCGAACGTCATCGAGTCGGGCAGCTCTTCAATCGGCGGCAGGCTGCGGGGATAGACGAACGGGTCGTCGCTGCTTTGCACGATCAGCGTCGGCGTGACGATGGCGCCTAGAAAGTAGCGGCTGCTGCAGCGGCGGTAGTAATCCTGCGCATCCGCGTAGCCATGCAGCGGAGCGGTGACCCGCTCATCGAACTCCCAGAAGGTAGACATGCCTTCCAGCGAGCCCAGGGCGACCAGCCTGGCGTGCTCCTGCTCGCGTCGTGTACGGGCAAAGGCTGCCTGCTTGTTTGCCACGTAGGCAACCATCTCGCGCATGAAGCGCGCCTGGTAGATCCGCGAGAACCCTTCGCCGAGGCGATCGGCAGACTGGTCCAGCCTGAACGGGACCGATACGGCCGCAGCGGCGACCAGCGGGCTGGTGGCTCCGCGCTCACCCAGGTACTTGAGCAACACATTGGCACCCAATGAATAGCCGATGGCGGCCAGCGGACGGTGGGAGCCTGCCATATCGCGCAGCTGGTCGATGATCTCGCCCAGATCATCGCTGGCGCCCGAATGGTAGCCGCGTGGCAAATGATTCGGCTCGCCTGAACAGCCCCGCCAGTTCACCGCCACGCTGCGCCAGCCGGCGGCGGCGAGCGCCTTCTGCTGCCCCAGCACGTACAGCGAATCGGAACTCCCGGTCAGGCCATGCAGGAGGATCACCCAGGGGCCGCCGGCCCGATCGGGGCCGTACCAGTCAAGATCGATGAAGTCGCCGTCTGCGAGAATCAG
Source organism: Halopseudomonas nanhaiensis (assembly GCF_020025155.1). Classification (NCBI taxonomy): domain Bacteria; kingdom Pseudomonadati; phylum Pseudomonadota; class Gammaproteobacteria; order Pseudomonadales; family Pseudomonadaceae; genus Pseudomonas; species Pseudomonas nanhaiensis. The sequence continues at coordinate 3,507,177 of NZ_CP073751.1, read as the reverse complement.
ACGCTGGCGCGTCCGCTCGAGCCGAGGCGGGCGCCGGAAAAACGGACTGTACAACGTTTGCAGATGCCCGCCTGGTAGCCATGCGGCGGGGTTGAACGCTGTCACCCCTGACGCCGCCAAAGGCTGTACCACACCTGACCCGCCCGCTTTTCCCGGTACAGCTGCCAGGTGCCCGGATGGGCCAGGGCTGCCGGAGCGGACTCGCTCTCGGTGTAGATCCAGGCGTGGCGGGTCAGCCAGTGGTTTGCTTCAAGCGCTGCACAAGCCGGCTCGAGCAAGCCCTGGCGAAAGGGCGGGTCGAGAAAGACCACGTCGAAGGGTTGGTCGGGCGCGCTTGCCAGCAGGCCCAGCGCATCCTGCTGGCGCACGTCGGCGTGATCGCAGCCGAGCGTTGCCAGATGACCCCGAAGCGTCTGCACCACGCCACGGCTGGTGTCGCATCCGAGCGCATAGGCTGCGCCGCGTGACAGCGCCTCCAGCATCAGCGCGCCGCTGCCGGCGAACGGATCCAGGCAACGCGCTCCTTCCAGTTCGCCGCTGAGCCAGTTGAACAGCGTTTCGCGCACACGGTCCGGGGTCGGACGCAAGCCCGGTTCTTCGGTGAAGCCGAACCGACGACTGCGCCATTCTCCGCCAATGATGCGCAGTTGGCTGGTTGCCGGCTGGGGCCGCCGGCTCATGGCTGCTCCCCTGCGGCGGCTTCCGCCGGCTCGGTCGTTTCGAGCAGCTCCGGTTCGGGTTCCGGCTCCGGCGTCGGCCCGACGGTGACGATCAGCTGCTGGTCGAGGGTGATATGCCGGGCGAAGGCTTCACGGACCTGCTCGACCGTGAGTGCCTGCACCTGATCCATGAACAGCTGCAGATGATTGAGCGGCAGATCGTAGAAGCCGATCATGCCCAGCTGTCCGACGATCGAGGCATTGCTGGCAGTGCTCAGCGGAAAGGCGCCCATCAGCTGGCGCTTGGTACGCTTGAGCTCGGCTTCGGTCGGGCCTTCATCGATGAACCGCTGCAGCGACTCGTTGATGACGCCCAATGCAAGGTCAGCCTGATCGGCCCGGGTCTGCATGCTGATGGTGAACGGGCCGGCTGTCTGCATTGGCGAGAAGCCGCTGCTGACCGAGTAGGACAGGCCGCGCTTCTCACGGATTTCTTCCATCAGGCGCGAGCCGAAGCCGGAGCCGCCGAGAATCTCGTTTGCCACGTACAGGGCCGCGTAGTCCGGATCGTCACGGGAAATGCCGCGCTGGCCGGTGAGAATGTGAACCTGCTGGCCCTGAAATTCGACGTGGCGCCGCCCGCCGTCTTCCGCGGTTGGTTCCGGCGCCGGTATCGGGTCGGCCGCCGGCCCTTGCGGAAGCGCATCGGCAAGCCGCTGGGCGATGCGTTCGGCCTGCTGGCGATCGACAGCCCCGACAATGGAAATCACTGCGTTGCCAGCGCTGTAGAACTGCTGATGAAAATTCTCCAGCGCCTCTGGCGTCAGCGTGCTCAGGCTTTCCGGAGTCCCCTGAGGCAGGTGACCGTAGGGATGATCGCCGTAGAGAGCGTCCCAGAAGGCTTCGCTGGCCAGCGAAGAAGGTTGCTGCAGCCGAAACTGCAGGCCGGCGAGGAGCTGATTACGCAGACGTTCGAAGGCATCCTCGGGAAAGCTGGGTCGAGTGACCACTTCGGCAAACAGGTTGATCGCAGGATCCAGCTTGTCAGCGGCCGATAGGCTGCGCAGGCCTGCCAGAGCCATGTCGCGGTGGGAGCTGTTGCTGAACTGCGCACCGATGCGCTCGAAGCCGGCAGCGATTTCGCCAGCGTCGCGGTTTTCAGTGCCCTCGCCCAACATGCCGTTGGTCAGCGTAGCCAGGCCCGGTTGGCCGTTGTCCCGGCTGGAGCCCGCTGAGAACAGCAGCTGCACGTCGATCATCGGCAGCTCCGTGGCGGACATGAAATACACCCGCGTGCCTTGCTCGGTGGTCCAGTGTTGCAGATCCAGATTGCGCCTGGCCGGCGGTTCGTCCTTGTCCCAGCTGGGTAACGAGTCGAGGACCGGCAGAGCCTCTTCGACCGAGCCATCGACCTCGGCGACCGGCTCGGCCTCCGTGCTGACCGCTTCGCTGGTTGCAGCAGGCTCTTCGGACGGGGCAGTGGAGTTCGATCGGGCCTGGAACAGCAGTACCACCAGCAGTCCGACCAGGAGAGCAACGGCCCACAGCCAGCGGAAACGATGCAGGGAATCGCTCATTGTGTGGCCTCCTCGGCCGGGACGGGGAGAACATGGGCTCGGGTCAGGCGTTCGCGAACCAGATAGCGACGGGCCACCTCGCTGATCTGCTCGGGTGTGATCGCCTGCAGGGTTTCGATGTCATCGTCGAGCAGCCTCCAGGGCAGGCCCACCGCCTCGAGAGCACCGATGCGGTTGGCCTGCTGGCTGATGCCGTCCTGGTCGTAGACCAGATCGGCGATCATCTGCGCCTGCACCCGTTCCAGCTCCGAGCGCTCCGGAGGCTCGCTCTGGATTCGCTCGATCTCCGTCCACAGCGCTTCCTCAAGCTTCTCCAGGGAAACTTCGCGGGCCTGATTGGGAATGCCGCTGAGCATGAACAGCGTGTCGCCGCGGGCGAAGCCGTCGTAACTGGCCGACACGGAAGTAGCGACCGACTCGCCTCGCTCGAGCCGGCTCGGCAGGCGGGCGCTGTAGCCGCCATCGAGGACCGCTTCCAGCAGGCGCAGCGCATGCGCCTCCCAGGGCTGGGCAACAGTGGTCAGACTCGGCACGTTGAAGCCCAGCATCAAGGTCGGTAGCCGCACGTCCAGATGCATGCTGAGCTGACGTTCTCCGCCTCCTGGCAGTTCCAGCGGCCGTTTTGCCTCGGGCGCGGTTCCGGCGGGGATCGGTCCGAAGTAGCGTTCGACCATGGGCCGCACTTCGTCGATCTCGACGTCACCGACGATCACCAGAATCGCATTGCCCGGCTGATAGTAGAGGTCGTACCACTGGCGCAGATCATCGACTGTCAGACGATCGAGATCGTGCATCCAGCCGATGACCGGCTGAGCGTACGGGCTGGCAAAGTGCGCCTGGGTCAGGAAGCGCTCGTAGGCCAGCGCATTGGGATTGTCTTCGGTGCGCAGACGGCGCTCTTCCTTGATCACTTCCATCTCGCGCATGACCTCGTCTTCCGGCAGGGTCAGCTTGCGCATCCGCTCGGCCTCGAGTTCCAGCGCCACGGCCAGTTGATCACGGTTGAGCACCTGATAGTAGGCGGTGTAGTCGCGACTGGTGAAGGCGTTTTCCTGCGCACCCAGGCTGTTGAGTATGCGCGATGCCTGACCCGGGCCGAGTCGCTCGCTGCCCTTGAACATCATGTGCTCCAGGGCGTGGGACATGCCGGTCTTGCCGGGCGGCTCGTAACTGCTGCCGACCTTGTACCAGAGTTGCGACACCGCCACCGGCGCGCGATGGTCTTCGCGAACGATGACCTTCAGGCCATTGTCCAGGGTGAATTCGTGGGTTTGCTGTTGTTGTTCCAGGTCAGTATTGGCACCAGCCATGGTCGGTGCCAAAAAAGCGAGGAAAATCGTCAAGATAGGCCGCAGCATGCTTGGATCCTTGGGAACGACTTCGTACCGCCGACGGCGGAAGTGGGGTAGGATAACCCAACCTTCAACGCGGCAGCCAAACGCAGCCGCCCCGAATCGATAGTGATTGTTCATGTTTGGTTCCAAAGACAAATCCAACCGTGGCGCGGACGACGGCGATCAGAAGCCCAAGCGCGGGCTGTTTGGCTGGGGCCGTCGGCGGCAGGACGATGCTGCACCGGCGCAGGACGATCCGGCCGAGGTCCGGCCTGCCACGGCCGAGACGGAATCCACCCGCGACGCTGCCGACAGCGCGCCGGTACAACCCGTCACCGACCCGGCAACCGTTCCGGCTGCAGAGCCTGTTGTTCGGCCGTCCGCAGCGCAACCCGATGCGGCACGTGATGTCGCCCAATCGTTGTTCGGCGATCTCGGCCAGGCCGAGCCCGACGCAGCACCAGCGCCGCCTGCCGAACCCCGCGGCTTTCTTGCGCGCATGCGCGCCGGTCTGTCGAAGACCAGTGCGAATCTCGGCGAAGGCATGGCCAACATGTTCCTCGGCGAGAAGGAGATCGATAACGAACTCCTCGAGGACATGGAGACACGCCTGTTGATGGCCGATGTGGGCATCGAGGCGGCCACCATGATCATGGAGACGTTGCAGCAAAGCGTCCGCCGCCGCGAAGTGTCCAACCGCAAGGCGCTGTACGCAGCGCTGCAGCGCGAGCTGGAAAAGCTGCTGGCCAATGTGGCCAGGCCGTTGGAGATTCCGGCTGACAAGACGCCGTTCGTGATCCTGGTAGTGGGCGTCAACGGCGTCGGCAAGACCACAACCATCGGCAAGTTGGCCAAGCGCCTGCAGGGCGAGGGCAAGCAGGTCATGCTGGCAGCCGGCGATACGTTCCGCGCTGCGGCAGTTGAACAATTGCAGGTGTGGGGCGAGCGCAACCGGATCCCGGTGATTGCCCAGCACACCGGCGCCGATTCCGCCTCGGTGACGTTCGATGCCCTCCAGGCCGCCAAGTCCCGGGGTGCGGATGTGCTGATCGCCGACACCGCCGGCCGCCTGCACAACAAGGACCACCTCATGGACGAGCTGAAAAAGGTCAAGCGGGTCATGGCCAAGCTCGATCCCGAGGCGCCACACGAGGTGCTGCTGGTGCTCGACGCCGGTACCGGTCAGAACGCGATCAGTCAGACCCGGCTGTTCAACGAAGCCGTCGGCCTGACCGGCCTGGTCCTGACCAAGCTCGACGGCACTGCCAAGGGCGGCGTGATCTTTGCCCTGGCCAAGCAGTTCGGCCTGCCGATTCGCTACATTGGTGTCGGGGAGCAGATCGATGATCTGCGTCCGTTCACCGCCCCGGAATTCGTCAAGGCTCTGTTTGGGCGCGATTGATCGATGATTCGCTTCGAACAGGTCAGCAAGCGCTATCCGAACGGGCACAAGGGGCTGGAGAACCTCAGCTTCCATATCCGCACCGGTGAGATGGTGTTCATCACCGGTCACTCCGGTGCCGGCAAGAGTACGCTGCTCAAGCTGATCATGTGCATGGAGCGTCCTACTGCGGGCCAGGTGCACATCGGTGGTCAGGACCTGCGTCAGCTCGGCAGTGACGACATCCCCTACCTGCGCCGGCAGATTGGCGTGGTCTTTCAGAACCACCAGCTGCTGTTCGACCGTACGGTGTTCGACAACGTCGCTCTGCCGCTGATCATCAACGGAACACCGCGCGACGAGATCGGACGCCGGGTGCGCGCAGCCCTGGACAAGGTTGGCTTGCTCAGCAAGGAAAACGTCCATCCCATCGCGCTATCGGGTGGGGAGCAGCAGCGGGTCGGTATCGCCCGTGCAGTGGTGCACAAGCCGGCACTGTTGTTGGCCGACGAGCCGACCGGGAACCTGGATCCGGCGCTGTCTGCTGAAATCATGGCCTTGTTCGAGGACTTTAATCGCGTTGGCGTCACGGTACTCATCGCCAGCCACGATCTGCCGCTGATAGCCCGTCTGGACCATCGCATGCTCACCCTGGGTGAGGGTCGATTGCTGCGCGACGGAGACCAGCCATGAGCGCCCGCCAGCCTGAGCGCAAACCGGCCGAGAAGCGTGCCCGGCCCACCGGCGCAGCGCGTTCCGGGCAGGACTGGAAGCAGCCGCTGCGAGGTTGGCTGGGCAGTCACCGCGACAGCGCCGGGCAGGCACTGGCGCGGATCCGCCAGCAACCCTTCAGCAGCGCGCTGACGGTACTGGTCATGACCATCGTGCTGGCGCTGCCGATGGGGCTTGCGGTACTGATCGATCAGGTCGAGCGGCTGGGTGTCGACTGGCAGCGGGCCGCGCAGTTGTCTGTCTACCTTGATGACGACGTCATGGCCGAGCCGGCCCTGGCGCTGCGTGACCGGATTCGCGAGCTTGACCAGGTCGCCAGTGCACAGCTGCTCGACAAGGAACTGGCGCTGGCCGAATTCCAGCAGCATTCGGGGCTGGGAAATGCACTCGACCAGCTGGCCTACAATCCCTTGCCCTCGGTGATTCTGGTCACGCCGCACAGCATCGAGGGTGGCGCCGCGGCGCTCGCGCCGCTTCGTGACCGGCTGGCCGGCTTCGATGGCGTCAATACCGTACAGATCGATCTGGAATGGGTAGAGCGTCTCAGCGCCATTCTCGGCATGATCGAGCGTTTCACCGGGGGGCTCGCGCTGTTGCTGATTCTCGCCTTGCTGCTGGTCATGGCCAATACCATCAGACTGGCCATCGAGAGCCGCCGGGAAGAAATTCAGGTGATCAAGCTGGTGGGCGGAACCGATGCCTTCGTGCGTCGTCCGTTTCTGTACGTGGGCGTGCTCTACGGTCTGCTCGCCGGCCTGCTGGCCTGGCTCTTGCTGTCGGGCGGACTGGCCTGGCTGAATCTTGCCGTTCGCGATGTAGCCAGTCTCTATCGGAGTGACTTCGAGCTTGACGGTGTGCCCCTGGAAGACGGCTTGACGCTGCTCGGCGGTGCCATGTTGCTGGGGTTGACGGGCGCCTGGCTGGCCGTCGGTCGGCATATCCGCGACATCGAGCCGCAGTAGCCCGCGCGAGGCCGAAAATTGCCAGCGAAGCCGCGTGAATACTGGCCCCGGGCTTGAACTCGCAGCGCCATTCACAGTCTGATATGCCGGTGATAAACTGAGCCGTCAACTTCTCTCGGAGTTCAAACATGAGCACTGCTTTACAGCCCGTACACAACCTGGTTCCTGGTGCGAACCTGGAAGCGTATGTTCAGACCGTAAGCAGCATCCCGGTACTGAGTATCGAGGAAGAGCGCGAGCTGGCTGATCGTTTGTTCTACCAGCAGGACCTTGAAGCGGCCCGGCAACTCGTCATGTCGCACCTGCGGTTCGTGGTGCACATCGCTCGCAGTTATTCGGGCTACGGCCTGGCGCAGGCCGATCTGGTCCAGGAGGGCAACGTCGGCCTGATGAAGGCGGTCAAGCGATTCAATCCGGAAATGGGCGTGCGGCTGGTGTCCTTCGCCGTGCACTGGATTCGGGCGGAGATTCACGAGTTCATCCTGCGTAACTGGCGCATCGTCAAGGTCGCCACGACCAAGGCCCAGCGCAAGCTGTTCTTCAACCTGCGCAGCGCAAAGAAGAAACTGACCTGGTTGTCGCATGACGAAGTCAACGCGGTGGCCGAGGATCTTGGCGTCGCAACGCGCGAAGTGCGCGAAATGGAAAGCCGATTGTACGGCCAGGACCTGGGATTCGATGGTGCGCAGGATGATGATGACGATGGCGCAGCATACGCCCCGGTCCATTATCTGGAAGACAAGCGCTACGATCCGGCAACGCAGCTGGAGTCGGCCGACTGGTCAGACAGTTCGGTGAACCAGCTCCAGCAGGGTCTGGAACAGCTTGATGACCGCAGCCGCGATATTCTCTACCAGCGCTGGCTGGCGGAGGAAAAAGCCACACTCCACGAACTGGCGGCCAAGTATCAGGTGTCGGCCGAGCGTATCCGCCAGCTTGAAAAGAACGCCATGAACAAGCTGAAGAAGAATCTCGAAGTCGACGTCGAGGCCTGATCAGCACGATTGAAAGCAGGGCACCTCAGGGTGCCCTTTTTATTGCGCCGGTACATTCCTAGGGAGAACAACAATGAGTCCACGCATGGGCGTCCGTCTCGTCACCATCTTCAGCGCCGTGGTGCTGGCCTTCTTTCTGCTGGGAGACTGGCTGGCGCAGCGCGACGCACCCCGGCAGATGGTGTGGTACGAAACCTACCGCGAGTCCCTGTGGCAGCCGTTGCATGAACGCAGCCTGACGCTGGCACAGGCCGATGAGACGCTCGGCCGTGGGCATCTGTGGATGATCAGCGCCGATGGCGAACCTGCGCTGGTCAGCCGCTATAACCTGGAAAGCGAGGAGCGACTCTGGCAGGCCCAGGCGGTCATCGGCCTGGGTGCCGCGGAGATGGACAGCCTGGTCGAGGCGCAGGCCTGGGAGCCGGGTATCGCTGATCAGCCGGTCGCGCCGGCCGTGGGTGAGGCGCTGGCAGACCGGGAGATTCTTCGCATGAGCATGATTCCTGTCGAGCCGCTCGACCTGCAGAGCATTGAGGGCACGTTCGGTGGAGCCGAGGTGCGCATGCCTGTCAGCGACGGCGAAGCCTGGGTCTATCCGCGCATTGGCGCAGTGGTGGCAGTCGGGGAAGACGAAGCCTATTCGATCATGTTCGGGCTGCGCGACGACTCCTGATACACCGCTCAGAAGCGGCTGCGCCAATGTTCGACTGTCAGCCAGTCGGGTAGCGGGCGACCCGATTCTAGCTGATCGAGGTAATGCCTGCCGCCGAGCTGCCTGGACTGGCGCTGGATCCAGCCGGCTCTTTGTTGCACATGTGCCGGCGGGCGGCTGGCGCTCCAGCGCAGCGGACTGGGCAGGACGGCGGCAAGCTGTGCTGCCTGCCGATCGGACAGCACACTGGCGCTTACCCCGAAGTGATGTCTGGCGGCCGCCTCGACGCCGAACACGCCCTCATCCCATTCAGCCACATTCAGGTACATTTCCAGAATTCGCTGCTTGGGCCAGAGCACCTCGATCCACAACGTGAACCAGGCTTCGAGACCTTTGCGCAGCCAGCTGCGCCCGGACCAGAGGAACTGGTTCTTCGCTACCTGCTGGGTCAGAGTGCTGGCCCCGCGAACGCTGCCGCCCTGACGGTTATGTTCCATGGCCGCGCGAATCGCCTGAAGATCAAAGCCGAAATGCTCGGCAAAACGCTGATCTTCTGCAGCAATCACTGCCATCTTCATGTTGTCGGGTATCCTGTCGTACGCGATCCACTGGTGGCGGATGTCCAGGCCGCCGTCGGCACGCGCTGCTGCCCATCGCTCGAGCATCAGCATCGAGCCCGGCGTGGGCACCCAGCGCAAAACGATGACCGGAATGAGACTCAGCGCCATGAGGACCAGCAGCCATCTGGCTGCCTTGGCAAGTATGCGTTTGATCATGCAATCACTACATGCGGGACAGGACCGCAGTATAGACCGGGGGGTTTGAGGGTGGCCAAGATATTGCTTTTGCTCGCATCGTTCAGCGGGTTTACCGGCGTTGCACTGGGTGCCTTCGCCGCACATGGTCTGCGCAACCGACTGCCGGAGAACCTGCTGGCAGCATTCCAGACCGGCGTGCAATACCAGCTCTGGCATACCGCAGCACTGATCGGCGTGGCCCTGCTGTTGCTGCGCTCACCGGACAACCTGCTGCTGAAAGCCGCCGGCATGCTCTTTGCGCTGGGCATTCTGCTGTTCTCCGGGAGTCTGTACACGCTGGCGCTGAGCGGGATCGGCAAGTTCGGGATCATCACGCCGATGGGGGGTGTGCTGTTCCTGGTGGCGTGGATCTGCCTTGGGGCAGGCGGATGGCGTCTGAGCTGACATCGATTGCCCTGGCTGCCCTCGGCAGGGGCGATGTTTAGGGGTATCATGGCGCCTTTCCCACCTGTCCCCGAGTGCAGCATGCAGATTCAGCTGAACGGCGAAGCCTATTCCGTCGAGCAACCAGCCACGCTGGCCGATCTGATCGAACGTCTCGGCCTGATCGGCAAGCGTCTGGCTGTCGAGCTGAACCTCGAGATCGTGCCGCGCAGTCAGTTCGCCGAGACGCAGCTGTCGGACGGCGACCGGGTGGAAATTGTCCACGCCATCGGCGGCGGCTAGCCCCAAGCGGAGCACACCATGACAGATCTGACCCAGGACGCGCTGGAAATCGCCGGCGTTCGCTATCGTTCGCGCTTGCTGGTGGGTACCGGCAAGTACAAGGATCTCGAAGAGACCCGCCAGGCCATCGAGGCCTCGGGCGCCGAGATCGTCACGGTTGCCATCCGCCGCACGAATATCGGCCAGAATCCCGGAGAGCCGAACCTGCTGGAAGTGATTCCGCCGGATCGCTTCACCATTCTACCGAACACCGCCGGCTGCTACACCGCAGAGGACGCGGTACGCACCTGCCGCCTGGCGCGTGAACTGCTCGGTGGCCACAAGCTGGTAAAGCTCGAGGTGCTCGCCGATCAGAAAACGCTGTTTCCCAACGTGGTCGAGACCATCAAGGCGGCCGAAGTACTGGTGAAGGATGGCTTCGACGTAATGGTGTATACCAGCGACGACCCGATCATCGCCCGCCAGTTGGCCGAGATCGGTTGCGTTGCGGTGATGCCGCTGGCCGGCCTGATCGGTTCAGGCCTGGGCATCTGCAACCCGTACAACCTGCGCATCATCCTCGAAGAGGCCACGGTACCGGTGCTGGTCGATGCCGGTGTCGGCACGGCGTCGGATGCAGCCATCGCCATGGAGCTGGGCTGCGCCGGCGTACTGATGAATACCGCGATTGCCCATGCGCAGCAGCCGGTGTTGATGGCCGAAGCCATGAAGCATGCAGTGCTCGCCGGCCGTGGTGCCTTCCTCGCCGGGCGCATGCCGCGCAAACTTTACGCCAGCGCATCATCGCCGCTGGCTGGGACCTTTTTCTGATCGAGCAACCGATGTCCGAGAACCCGCACGACCAGCCCGAGACGCTCGAGCACCCGGAAGAGGCGTTGCACCGCCGCGCCATTCGCAGTTTTGTCATGCGTGCCGGGCGCATGACGGATGCGCAGAAGCGCGGCATTGATCACGGATGGCCTCGCTTCGGGCTGTCGCTGGAGCAGGGGTTGCTGGATCTGGATCAGGTCTTCGGACGCCAGGCGCCGCGGACTCTGGAAATCGGATTCGGCATGGGGCATTCGTTGCTGGAAATGGCCCAGGTGGCACCGGACCAGGATTTCATCGGCGTCGAGGTACACCGCCCGGGTGTCGGATCGCTGCTCAACGGGGTGCTCAACGCCGGCATCGACAACCTTCGGGTGTTCGATTGCGACGCGATCGAAGTGCTGAATCGCTGCATACCGGACGGGAGTCTGGACCGCGTGTTGCTGTTTTTCCCCGATCCCTGGCACAAGAAGAAGCACAACAAACGGCGCATCGTACAGCTTGGCTTCGCCGAAGCGTTGCGTCAGAAGTTGAAGGTCGGTGGCGTATTCCATATGGCCACCGACTGGCAACCCTATGCCGAACACATGCTCGAGGTCATGAGCGCGGCGCCGGGTTATCGCAACCTGGCTGAGGGCGGGGGCTTTGTGCCGCGTCCCGAGGAGCGCCCCGTCACCAAGTTCGAGCGTCGCGGAGAACGTCTTGGGCACGGTGTCTGGGATCTGAAGTTCGCACGCAGCGAGTGAATCGTCGGCATCCGTGACAGCTATGCCGAGGCATATCGAATCGCAAGGGTGATGGCCGCCGCGTCGGCTGGCTCCTACACTGTCCCGATCTTATCGGACAGAAACAGGAGCCAGCCGTGGACTTTGAAACGCTCGACTATCAGGTCGAAGAAGGCATTCTTACCCTTACGTTGAACCGCCCCGATCGCATGAACGCGTTCAATGGGGCGATGCGCCGCGAATTGATCGCCGCGTTCGATGCAGCCGATGCGGACGACGCGGTGCGCGTGATCATCGTTACTGGAGCCGGCAAGGCGTTCTGCGCAGGCGCCGATCTGGAGAAAGGCGGCGACACCTTCAATCGCCACAAGCGCCAGAGCGAGCCCGAAGGCGCCGAGCTGCGTGACGGGGGCGGCACTGTTTCCCTGCGAATCTACGAGTGCACCAAGCCGGTCATAGGCGCGTTCAACGGCGCTGCCGTGGGCGTGGGCGCAACCATGACCCTGCCCATGGACATTCGTATGGCGTCGACCAAGGCGCGCTTCGGCTTCGTGTTCGCCCGCCGCGGGATCACCATGGAAGCCTGCTCCAGCTGGTTCCTGCCGCGCCTGGTGGGTGTGCAGCAGGCCGCCGAATGGGTCTACACCGGTCGTGTATTCGATGCCGAAGAGGCGCTTCGCGGCGGGTTGGTGCGCAGCCTCCACGAGCCGGACGAACTGCTGCCGGCGGCCCGTGAACTGGCGCGTGAAATTGCCGACAACACGTCGGCCATGTCTGCGCTGCTCAACCGTCAGATGATGTGGCGCATGCTCGGCACCGATCACCCGATGGAAGCCCATATCGTCGACTCGCGCGCGATCGCCTTCATGGGCGAATCGGACGATGCCAAGGAGGGGGTCCAATCCTTTCTGGAGAAGCGTCAACCTCAGTTCAAGCTGCGCCCGAGCCAGGATCGCCCGCCGTTCTACCCCTGGTGGCAGGATCGCCCTTTCCGTTGAGCCGGATGCCCCGGGGCGGTGCTAAGCTGTCGCATTCAAGCCTTCACCAGAGGAGTAGTGCATGAGCCGTCACTTCGAAGCCGCCCCCGGTCTGTGCGAGGAGCGTGACCCATCCACGGAAGGGTTCGTGTTCAATCAGACCATGCTGCGCATCAAGTCGCCCGAGAACAGTCTGGATTTCTATACCCGGGTGATGGGCATGACGCTGGTCAAGCGCCTGGATTTCGAGGAGATGAAGTTCAGCCTGTTCTTTCTTGCGGCAATCGACGAGAAGGACATGGGCTACTGGTCACCGGAACCGGACAAGCGACTGGTACAGACCTTCGGTCGACCGGCGATGCTCGAGCTGACGCACAACTGGGGCGCCGAGGATGATCCGCAGTTCGCCTATCACAACGGCAACGACGAGCCCAAGGGCTTCGGTCATATCGGCTTTGCCGTACCGGATCTCGATCTTGCCTGCGAGCGCTTCGAGAAGCTCGGTGTGTCCTTCGTCAAGCGCCCCCAGGACGGCAAGATGAAAGACATCGCTTTCATCCGCGATCCGGATGGTTACTGGATCGAGCTGTTCACGCCGGGGCGATTGCCAGCGGTACTCGGCTGACAGGCGGAGCCGTGTAGGAGCGCACCTGGGCGCGAAAGCGAAGTCCGAGCCACCTTGTTCGCGGTCATGCCCGCTCCTACAGGGTTGGGGCGGACGTAGGTATTTGTGGGAGCGCACCTGGGCGCGCGAAGCCGAGCCCGAGTCACCTTCTTCGCGGTCATGCCCGCTCCTGCAGCGGCTCGCCCAGCAGGGGCGCTATGCTGGCTGCGCCGTCTCGACTGCCGGGGGGCTAACCGCGAACCAACCGCTCCAGCGCTGCCCGCGGGCCCGGCGGAATGGGGCATGGACGATTGTTTGAACGCTCGACGAATACATGTACGAAGCGCCCTGCAGCACAGGCCTCCTCGCTACCCGCCTTGAACACCCCTAGCTCATACTGCACCGAGCTGTTGCCCAGCTTCGCCACCCGCACGCCCACTTCAACCTTGTCCGGAAAGGCGATCGGCTGGAAGTAATCGCAGGCCGAACTCACCACGAAGGCCACCTGGTTCCCCTGATGTATATCGAGGCCCCCTTGCTCGATCAACCAGGCATTCACGGCGCTATCGAAGTAGGCGTAGTAGGTGACGTTGTTGACGTGGCCGTACACATCGTTGTCGTGCCAGCGGGTGACGATCGGGTGCAGGTAGTTGAAATCCGCGCGGCGGAGCGCTTGCTTCTCGGTCATGTAGGTTCCGTACGAATGAACAGACGCCGGGCCGGCAGGCCCGGAGGTCAGGATCAGTAGGCTTTGCGGTAGATGGCCAGTGCGTCGGCTTCGGTCAGCTCGCGCGGGTTGTTTACCAGCAAGCGTTGCTGAAGCATTGCATCGCGCGCCAGCATCGGCAGCGCATCTTCGGGCACGCCGGCGTCGCGCAGGCGGTTGGGCAGGCCTGAGCGCGGGCTCAGCTGGCACAACGCTTCGATCAGCTGCTCGGTCAGGCTGTGATCGTCCCCTGGTTTGAGGTCCGGGACCAGCAGCGGGGCGAGCTCAGCATACAGCGGCGCAGTATGCGAGGCGTTGAACTCGATGACGGCTGGCAGTACCAGCGAATTGGACAGGCCATGCGGTATGTGAAAATGCCCGCCCAGGGGATAGGCCAGCGCGTGCACTGCCGCGACCGGCGCATTGGCGAAGGCCTGGCCGGCGAGCAGCGCACCGAGCAGCATCGCCTGGCGGGCCTCCCGGTTGCTGCCGTTGTGTACCGCCTCATCCAGATTGGCTGCCAGCAGCCGCAAGGCCTCGCGGGCAAGCATGTCCGACAGCGGGTTTTTCTTGATCTTGCTGGTGTACGCTTCGATGGCATGAACCATCGCATCGATGCCGGTGGCTGCGGTAACGCTGGGCGGCAGACCGACCGTGAGCTCTGCATCGAGCACGGCCAGATCCGGCAGCAATACCGGCGAAACGACGCCCATCTTGGTCGTCTCGCCGGTGGTGATGATCGCAATCTGGGTGACTTCCGAGCCGGTCCCGGCGGTGGTAGGCACCTGAATCAGCGGGAGCCGTGGACCGTGGGCGTTACCCACGCCATAGATATCGCTGAGCTGCTGCCTGCACTGCGGGTGGGCAAGGAAGGCCACCAGTTTGGCAACGTCCATCGAGCTGCCCCCGCCGAAACCTATGACCAGATCGGCCTGCATGCGGCGGCCCTGCTCGACGGCGCTCATGACCACGGCCTCGGGCGGGTCGGCCTCGACCTGGTCGAAGATTTCATACCCGAGCTGAGCGGTTGCGAAACCGGGCAACACGGCCTCCAACAGGCCGAGGCGGGTGATGCCGGGGTCGGTCACGATCAGGACGCGTCGGGCGCCGCGCTCCCGACAAAGGTCACCGAGACGGGCTGCAGAGCCGGATTCGCAAAGAATCTGCGCGGTGGTGGCGAAGCTGAACGGGTTCAAGGAAACCTCCTCTGTCGAGACAGTTTGCATAACTGTACGGGTCGCATATGGCACCGCGCAAGCACGCAGCGGACCCGTGAATGATAGGACATCGTTCGCCGGAGGCGGGGCGATGCCTAGAGAAACATCTCCAGCAGGTCGTTCAGAAACAGCCGGCCACGCTCGGTGGGCCGCAACTGTACCTGCCATGGTTCGAGCAACCCGCGTTCCACGGCGAGATCCAGCTTTGCGGCGACTGTTTCGAGCGGCTGCCCGGTACGCTCGCCGTAGAGACGGCTCGGCACGCCGTCGACCAGTCGCAGGGCATTCATCAGGAAATCGAATGGCAGCTCCTGGCCGGCGATTGTCTTGCTGCCGGCAGCGAACGCCTTGGCAGGATCCAGGTAGTCGCGGGGCAGACGCGTTTTCCAGTATCGCTCGACCGCACCGTCGGCGCGGGTAAGCTTGCCATGCGCGCCAGCGCCGATGCCGAGAAAATCGCCGTATTGCCAGTAGTTGAGATTGTGCCGCGCGCGACGGCCGCTGAGCGCGTAGGCCGATATTTCGTACTGCTGCAGTCCGGCCGCAGCCAGTTGCGCCTGCCCGGCCTCCTGGATGTCCCAGAGAATGTCATCCTCCGGCAGCACGGGCGGCTTGCTGTAGAACACGGTGTTGGGCTCGAGGGTGAGCTGGTACCACGACAGGTGTTCGGGACCCAATTCGATGGCCTGAGCAATATCGGCCAGCGCCTGATCGACGGTCTGACCGGGTAGCCCATGCATGAGATCGAGGTTGAGGTTGTCGAAACCCGCACGCCTCGCCATGTCCACCGCGCGCAGGGCTTCGGCGTCATCATGGATGCGGCCGAGCGCTTTGAGATGCCCGGCGTTGAAGCTCTGGATGCCGATTGACAGGCGATTGATGCCGGCCGCTCGGTAGCCGGCAAATTTTTCCTGCTCGAAGGTGCCGGGGTTCGCTTCGAGGGTGATTTCGATATCCGCAGCGAAGGACAGGCGATCCTCCAGTGCGTGGAGGATTCTGCCCAGGCTGGCGGCGGAGAACAGGCTCGGCGTGCCGCCGCCGAAGAAGATCGAAGCAAGCGGCCGGGACTCGCCGCCGATCAGCTGCTGATCAAGGTCTGCAATGAGCGCATCGACATACTCGGTTTCAGGCAGGCCGGTGGCCGATGTATGCGAGTTGAAGTCGCAATACGGGCATTTCTTCACGCACCAGGGTATGTGGACGTATGCCGCCAGCGGCGGCGACACCGCTGGCTGAAGGCTGGAGGCTGAAGGCTGAAGGGCGCGGGAGTTATGCACCTCTGCCGAGCCCGGAGAACGCGTGGAGACCGTCATGACACTTCAAGGCCTTTCATGTGCAGCCCCCTGACGACAGCGGGAAGGGCGGCAGACTCGCCTTCCAGCCTCCAGCCTCCAGCCTCCAGCCTGTGCTCATGCCAATCCCAGCCGCTCGCGCAGCCGCTGCATCGCCCGGGCGCGGTGGCTCATGCCGTTCTTCTCGGCGGCGGTCAGTTCCGCGCTGGCGCGACCGGCCTCAGGCACCCAGAACAGCGGGTCGTAACCGAAGCCGTTGGTGCCGCGTGGCTCGCTCAGGATGCGGCCTTCCCAGACGCCTTCGCAGATGATCGGTGTCGGATCGTCGGCATGGTGCAGTAGCGCCAGCACACAGATGAATCGAGCGCCGCGCTGATCGTCCGGCAGCCCGCGGAGCTCGTCCATCAGCTTGACGTTGTTGGCCGCGTCACCGCCGAAGGCATAGCGGGCGGAATAGATCCCCGGCGCGCCGCCAAGTGCATCGACTGCCAGACCGGAATCGTCTGCCAGAGCCGGTAGCCCCGAGGCACGCGCCGCATGACGGGCCTTGATCAGGGCGTTTTCCACGAAGGTAAGTCCGGTTTCCTCGGCCTCCTCCTGGACGAACCGGCTCTGCGGCAGAACCTCGACCGCGTTGCCGAGCATGGCCTGCAGTTCGGCGAGCTTGCCGGTGTTGCCACTGGCAAGCACGAGTTTGTCGAAGGGCAGTACAGGGTCACTCATCGGGATGAAATTCCTGTTGAAAGCGCAAGGTATGAACCGGGGCGCCTTTCTCGGCCTGCACGTTCACTTCGAAGCGCAGCACACCGCGTTGTGCGGCGGTGTAGTTGGCCACGAAATAGATCGCTTCATCTTCCTGGATACGTATGAACTCGATCGGAGCGCTTTGTTGCAGCAGGTTGCTCACGGTTCCGCTGACGCGGGCGTCCACCGGAATCTTGCCCTCCCTGGTGTCCCGCTGGACCAGCAGAGTGATCACCCCGTGGGTGGGTCCCCGGGAGAGCCCGGCGTTGGCCGCGATCTCAGGTTCCAGATAGCTGCTGTTGAGCAGATTGTAATGCACCAGCAGGTCGCCGAAACGCTGCGGGTTCGATTGTGCCTGGCCCAGCACCGTGGCGGAGGCAAGCAGCAGTAGACAGCCGATCATCTTGCGTAACATGACACTTCCTCTTTAGCGGGTAACTCGGTAGATCGCCACCTCACCCAGCAGGTTCGGCCACAGGGTTGTGATCCGGCTGCTGCGGTGAGTCTGGTCGACCACCAAACGGTCGAGAATCTGAATGTTACGGCTGCGGCACAGGTCTTCGAAGTCCTGAAATGTACAGAAATGAATGTTCGGTGTGTTGTACCAAGTGTAGGGCATGAACTCCGATACCGGCATCCGCCCCTTGGTTCCGAGATAGAACCGGCACCGCCAGTGAGCGAAGTTGGGAAATGTAATGATCGCCTCGTGCCCGATACGCAGCATGTCCTCGATGACGCGGTCCGGGTAGTGCAACGCCTGCAGCGACTGGGTCATGACTACCGTATCGAAACTGCCGTCGGCGAAGTTGTCGAGACTGTGATCGAGATTCTGCTCGATGACGCTCAGGCCTGCTTCGATGCAGCGATTGATCTTGTCCGGATCGATTTCCAGACCGTATCCCTGTACTGACCTGTGGTCGCGCAGGAAGCGCAGCAGCTCACCCACGCCGCAGCCAAGGTCAAGGACGCGGCTCCCGGGCTTGATCCATTGCTGGATGATCTGCAGATCGGCGCGCAGGCTCATTGATCCACCTCGATCTGATTCATGTACCGACTGAGTGCCTCGACGTAGCGGGGGATCGGCAGCAGAAACGCGTCATGCCCCTGGGCGGCGTCGATCTCGACGTAGCTCACTGCCTTGCGCGCCGCCAGCAGACCATTGACCAGCTCGCGCGAGCGGGCCGGAGAAAACCGCCAGTCGGTAGTGAAGGAAATCACCAGAAAGCGCGCCTGTACCGGTTCGAGCGTGAGCGCGAGATTGCCACCATGTGCCTCGGCTGGATCGAAATAGTCCAGCGCCTTGGTCATCAACAGATAGGTGTTGGCGTCGAAGCGTCCGGAAAACTCCTGGCCCTGATAGCGCAGATAGCTCTCGACCTGGAATTCGACGCTGGTGAAGTCATAGTTGAGCCGGTCAGTGCGCAGTTCGCGGCCGAATTTCTCGCCCATGGAATCATCGGACAGGTAGGTGATGTGCCCGACCATGCGGGCGAGCATCAGCCCGCGCTTGGGTATCACACCGAACGCAGCGTAGTCGCCGTTATGAAAGTCCGGATCGGTGATGATCGCCTGCCGGGCCACTTCATTGAAGGCGATATTCTGCGCCGACAGCTTGGGAGCGGTGGCAATGGCGACGCAATGCCGTACCCGCTCGGGGTAGCTGATGGTCCACTGCAGGGCCTGCATACCGCCCAGACTGCCGCCTACCACCGCAGCCCAGGCCCGGATGCCAAGCATGTCGGCCAGCCGGGCCTGACTGTTGACCCAGTCTTCCACGGTCAGAATGGGGAAGCTGGCGCCGTAACTCTTGCCCGTCTCCGGATTGGTACTGCACGGGCCGGTCGAGCCGTGACAGCCGCCCAGATTGTTGAGTGACACGACGAAGAATCGGTTGGTATCCAGGGCCTTGCCCGGACCGATGCAGGCGTCCCACCAGCCCGGCTTGCGCTCGTCCTCATCGTGGTAACCGGCGGCGTGATGATGGCCGGACAGGGCATGGCAGATCAAAACGGCATTGCTGCGGCTGGCATTGAGCTCGCCATAGGTTTCGTAGACCAGATCATACCCGGCCAGGTCCCTGCCACACGCCAGGCGCAACGGCTCGGCGAAGGACTGGTACTGCGGGGTGACCAGGCCGACGGAATCAGCGGGAAATCGGGACATCGTGAACCTGTTCCTATAAGGGTTGGCCGGCAGGACCAGGCAGTATTGGCGGCCAACGATCGAGGCGCCAGTCTAAAGAGCGGGGCGGGGCGACGCAATATTCAGCGGCGCGCTATGCCCATTTCCGCCGGCAACCGCGAAGGGCGCCTGATAGCAACCCGCTTGTATCGGCTTTGATCACCCTGTAACAGGCTGACCTGGCCCAGCGGAACGCCAAACGCTTCTGCCAGAAATCGCAAAAGACGCTCGTTGGCCCGGCCATCGACTGGCGGTGCCGCGATCCGGATCTTCAGCCGTGAGCCATGCACGCCGACAATGCCTTCCTGCCTGGCGCCCGGTTGCAGATGGCAATCAATGACAAGCTGGTCAGCGTTCCAGTGATAATGATATTCCACTAAAAGTTATAACCAGATAATTATCTATTCTTTGACGGTATATAACAGGCGACATACGCTGCTCGCCTCGTATGCCATCTTTTCGGTGAAAGCATGAAAATCCGCCATCTCGATACCGCCGACGGCCCGCTCGCTCGCGAGCACTCGGCTCTGGGCCTGCCGCCGGTCGAGCACAGCATAGCCCAGCCGGCCGCCCATCCGCTGCTGCGCGGTGCAATGTGGCTGATCATCTTCGTTCTGGCGGGTCTGGTGGGATACCTCGGATGGCGGCTGTTCCTTGGCGACCATGCCGGATTGACGGCAGGCGACGTGCTGCGCGGTGCGGCAGAAGATCCGGCGTTCTGGAGCGCGCTCGCCGTGGGCTTTTTTGCGCAGGTCATCGACGGCGCCCTGGGAATGGCCTATGGCATTACCGCAACGAGCTTTCTGCTCAGTACCGGCGTCCCACCGGCCGCGGCCAGTGCCAGCGTACACATCGCCGAAGTATTCACCACTGGCCTGTCGGGGGTCGCCCATGCAAAGCTGGGCAATATCGACCGCCGCCTGTTTCTCAAGCTGCTGTTGCCCGGCATGATCGGTGCGGTGATGGGCGCCTACGTCATCACCCAATTCGACGGAGACATGCTCAAGCCGTTCATCTCGGCCTATCTGCTGTTGATGGGCCTGTACATCCTGTGGAAGGCAATCGGTAAAAAGCTGCAGTCACGCAAGGCGCAACATGTAGCCAAGCTGGCTCTGCTTGGCGGCTTTGTAGATTCGGCAGGAGGTGGTGGCTGGGGACCCGTGGTGACATCGACGCTGCTCGGCTCGGGTAGCGATCCGCGGACAACCATAGGGTCGGTGAACTTCGCCGAGTTCTTCCTGACGCTGATCACCGCGGCGTCGTTCATTCTGCTGGCAGGCCAGCCGGATACCTGGCTGCTGGTGTCCGGCCTGGTCCTCGGTGGGCTGTTCGCAGCGCCGTTTGCAGCGCTGTTGTGCCGAGTGCTGCCGGCTCGAGCGCTGCTCTTCGTGGTGGGAGTGCTGATTACCGCAATCAGCGCCTGGAATCTGCTCCAGACGCTGGGTTGAGCGACCCGCTCGTCACAGGGCCAGGGTGAGGCCGCGGGGCATGCCGGTTGCCTGAGCGAGATTGGCGATCAGCAGCATGTCGAGCAGGCGCAGGGCAATAAAGGCAAAGATCGGCGACAGATCCAGGCCGCCCAGTGAGGGCAGGATCTTGCGGATCGGCGCCAGTACCGGCTCGCAAACCTGATGAACCAGCTGGGCTGCGGGATTGTGGCTGTTCGGCGCGACCCAGGAAAGAATCACGCTGATGATCAGTGCAAAGAAAAACACCTTGAGAAACAGCGCCGTCACGCCGACCAGCGACCATACCAGCAACTGCAGGATGCCGGGCAGTGCGTAGCCCATCAGCTTGACGATAATCGTCATCAGGACCAGCTGCACGATGATAGCCAGCACCAGCGAGGCGAAGTCGATGCCCTTGAAACCCGGAATGACCTTGCGCAGGGGGAACACCAGCGGCTGGGTGGCGCGCACGATGAACTGCGACAGCGGGTTGTAGAAGTCGGCGCGTACCAGTTGAAAGATGAAGCGCAGCAGTACGATCAGCAGGTACAGGCTGCCAAGTGTCTGTACGACGTATACGGCAGCCATGTTCAGGTTGTTCATGTTGTATTCCTTACGCGAGTTCCCGGGACAGTTCGGCACCACGGGCGGCAGCGGCCTGCATGCCCCGGGCGATGATCTCCGGGAAGCCATCCCGGGCAAAACTGTTGATGGCCTGTTCGGTCGTGCCACCGGGCGAGCTGACCCGGCGACGCAGCTCGGCAGCGTCCACGTCGCTGTGCACCGCCATGTCCGCGGCACCGAGCGCCGTGAACAGCGTCAGACGCTCTGCTGTTTCACGCGGCAAGCCAAGCTTTTCGCCTGCGGCGGTCATCGCCTCGATCAGATAGAAGAAGTACGCCGGCCCGCTGCCGGAAACAGCGGTCACCGCGTCGATCTGCGCCTCGTCATCCAGCCAGAGGCTGATACCCACGGCGTTGAGGATGTTCTCGGCCTGCTGCTTCTGCTCATCACTGACCCGGCCTGTGGCGAACAGGCCGGACACGCCTTGGCGTCGCAGCGAAGGCGTATTCGGCATGCAGCGTACCAGCGCCGTGCCTGCGCCAAGCCATTGCTCCAGGCTTTCGCAGGAAATGCCCGCAGCGATGGAAATGATCAGCTGACCACTCTTGCGCTCGGTCGGCAGCGCGCGACATACCGCCTGCATGACCTGGGGCTTGACTGCCAACACCAGCACGTCGCACTGGCGCGCCAGCTCGGCGTTGTCGCTGCTGGTACGGATGCCGAACTGTCTGGCGAGCTTGTCGCATTGCTCGGCGCTGTGATCGCTGGCCATGATGCGAGAGGCCTTGATGTTCTGCTGCAGCATGCCGCCGATCAGGCTGGTGGCCATGTTGCCGGCGCCGATAAAACCAATATGCGGAGCGCTCATGAAAACTATCCTTGCTCGTGTTTGATAGTGGGGTAGTCGCGCTCGCCGAACAGGGCTGTGCCGATGCGGACGATGGTCGCGCCTTCCTGCACCGCTTCGGTGAGGTCGTCGGTCATGCCCATCGACAGCGTGTCCAGCGGTATGTCGAGGCTGTTCATCAGCTCGCGCAGCGCAGCCAGCGGCGCCCGTTTGCCGGCGCCGTCGTCAGCCGGTGCAGGGATTGCCATCAGCCCGCGGAGCCTCAGATTGGGCAGTTCGGCCACCTCTGCAGCGAGTGCAGCGACGCCCTCCGGCAGCACGCCGGACTTGCTCGCTTCACGACTGATGTTGACTTGCAGGCAGATGTTGAGCGGGGGAAGGTGTGCGGGACGCTGCTCGGAGAGACGCCTGGCCACCTTTATACGGTCGACACTATGCACCCAGTGGAAGTGTTCGGCGATGGGTTTGGTTTTGTTCGACTGGATTGGCCCGATGAAATGCCAGATCAACGGCAGCTCGTCTAGTTGCGCTATCTTGTCGAGCGCTTCCTGCAGATAATTCTCGCCGAAATCGCGGACGCCGGCAGCCCAGGCATCACGGATGGCACTGGCCGGGCGGGTCTTGCTGACGGCCATCAGAACCACCGAATTCGCCGGTCGCTCGGACGCGACAACAGCACGGTGAATCCGTTCACGAACGTTTGCAATATTCTCTGCTATCGTGGACATTACTGTCGTTAGACACCTTGCCAATCGAATGTAACCTGCCCCGCATTCTACATGCTCGCAGGACGCAATGGGGAACCCAATGGATATTACCGAGTTGTTGGCCTTCAGCGCCAAGCAGGGCGCGTCGGACTTGCATCTTTCGGCAGGATTGCCGCCCATGATTCGTGTGGATGGCGACGTGCGTCGGATCAACGTGCCGGCCATGGAGCACAAGCAGGTGCATGCGCTGATCTACGACATCATGAACGACAAGCAGCGCAAGGACTTCGAGGAATTCCTCGAGACCGACTTCTCTTTCGAAGTCCCTGGCGTGGCCCGCTTCCGCGTCAATGCCTTCAACCAGAATCGCGGTGCCGGCGCCGTCTTCCGGACCATTCCTTCCAAGGTCCTGACCATGGAAGACCTGGGCATGGGTGACGTGTTCAAGAAGATTTCCGACGTGCCACGCGGTCTGGTGCTGGTGACCGGGCCGACCGGTTCGGGCAAGTCGACGACGCTGGCGGCGATGCTCGACTACATCAACAGCACCAAATATCACCACATCCTGACCATCGAAGACCCGATCGAGTTCGTTCACGAATCGAAGAAGTGTCTGGTCAACCAGCGTGAAGTCCACAAGGACACCCTGGGCTTCGCCGAGGCACTGCGTTCAGCTCTGCGGGAAGACCCGGACATCATCCTCGTCGGCGAGATGCGCGACCTGGAAACCATCCGCCTGGCGCTGACCGCAGCGGAAACCGGGCACCTGGTGTTCGGCACGCTGCACACCACCTCGGCAGCCAAGACCATCGACCGCGTGGTCGACGTGTTCCCCGGTGATGAAAAGTCAATGGTGCGATCCATGTTGTCCGAATCCCTGCAAGCGGTCGTGTCGCAGACCCTGCTGAAGAAGATCGGTGGCGGACGGGTGGCTGCCCATGAAATCATGATCGGCACCCCGGCGATTCGTAACCTGATCCGCGAAGACAAGGTGGCGCAGATGTATTCGGCCATCCAGACTGGCGGCAACATCGGCATGCAGACCCTCGACATGTGTCTCAAGAGCCTCGTGGCCAAGGGGCTGGTCAGCAAGGACGCGGCGCGCGAGAAAGCCAAGAGCGCCGATAGCCTGTAATCACATTCAGTACAGCTGAGCCGGCGCCGGACAGCGCCGTCGCAGAAGCAGAGGGATAGCATGGAGTTCGAAAAGCTGTTGCGCCTGATGGTCGAGAAGGGCGCCTCCGACCTGTTTATCACTGCCGGCGTCGCGCCGAGTATGAAGGTTAACGGCAAGATCCTGCCGGTGACCAAGACTCCGCTCTCCCCCGAACAGACCCGTGAAACCGTGCTCGGCGTGATGACCGAGGCGCAGCGTCGCGAGTTCGCCGACAAGCGCGAGTGCAACTTCGCGATCAGTGCCCGCGGAATCGGGCGCTTCCGGGTCAGCGCCTTCTACCAGCGCAACCTGGTCGGCATGGTGTTGCGACGTATCGAGGTCAATATTCCCACCATGGAGGATCTGCGCCTGCCGGAGGTCCTCAAGAAACTGGCCATGACCAAGCGCGGCCTGGTGATCTTCGTCGGTGCCACCGGTACCGGCAAGTCGACTTCGCTGGCCTCGATGATCGGCTACCGCAACAAGAATTCCAGCGGCCACATCATCACCATCGAAGACCCGATCGAATTCATTCACCAGCACCAGAATTGCATCGTGACCCAGCGCGAGGTCGGCATCGATACCGACTCGTTCGAAGTTGCGCTGAAGAACACGCTCCGGCAGGCGCCAGACGTAATTCTGATCGGTGAGGTGCGTACTCGCGAGACCATGGATCACGCCGTGGCCTTCGCCGAAACCGGTCACTTGTGTCTGGCTACCCTGCACGCCAACAATGCCAACCAGGCACTTGACCGGATCATTCACTTCTTCCCCACCGAGATGCATCAGCAGGTGTGGATGGACCTTTCGCTGAACCTCAAGGCGATCGTGGCGCAGCAGCTGATCCCGACGCCGGATGGCAAGGGCCGGCGGGCGGCCATTGAAGTGATGCTCAATACCCCGTTGGCGGCCGATCTGATTCGCAAGGGCGACGTGCACGAACTGAAATCGCTGATGGCTCGCTCCAACGAGCTGGGCATGCAGACCTTCGATCAGGCGCTATATCGCCTGTACAGCCAGGGCGAGATCACCTATGAAGACGCGCTGGCCCACGCCGACTCGGCGAACGATCTGCGTCTGATGATCAAGCTGGGATCGGAGACCGATGGCAAGCATCTGATGGGCAACGCGAACAGCGGTTTCGCGCTGGAAGAGGACGACGACATTCGCCGTCGCTAATCGGCCGATGCGGCTCTGCTGGCCTTCTCGAACCGGTTGCGTCCCAGGCGCTTCGCCGCCAGCAGCGCGCTGTCTGCGTGGTTGATGGTATCGGAATAGGTCTCGTCGTCGTGATGTTCGGCGAGCCCCATGCTTACCGTTACCGCAACCGTTTCGGTATGCACTCGTACGTTCAGCCGCTCCACCGCTCCGCGCACCCGGTCCAGTACCACGCCGGCCGATGCCAGGGGCGTCTCCGGCAGCAGCAAGAGAAATTCTTCCCCGCCCCACCGACCGCACAGATCCTGATCGCGTAGCTCCGAGCGCAACACGCGGGCGACCTCGGTCAGTACCTGATCGCCCACTTCATGGCCCCATCTGTCATTGACCTGCTTGAAGTGGTCGATGTCGAGCATGGCGATGCTGAAGGGGTGACGATAACGCCGGAACCGCTCGGATTCTTCACGCAGTCGTTCAAGCATCAACCGGCGGTTGGGCAAGCCGGTCAGAGGGTCGTGCGTGGATGCCTCGCGAAGCGCGAGATTCAGGTCATGCATGATCTTCTGGTAATGGTCGGATATACGCGCGACCTTTTCCAGCTGACGCAACTGTTTGTTGAGGCGTTGCGCGAGACTCATCTCGTTGCGCTTGGCTTCGCTCTGGTAGGCATCGGAAATGCGGCTGATGCGTTCGATACGCCGAGCCATGTCCTGATGTGCTTCCCAGAGTTCAGCCAGTGGTTCGCTCAGAGGGTTCGCCGGCGAGGTCTGGTCCGCCAGCACCCGCCGTATTCGCTCCTCGAGCGCCTCGCGATTGGCTTTCATGTCAGCTGTGACTGACGATCTGGAACGGAAACGTGCAGTCTTCCTTGAACTCTTCAGCCAGTTCGGCGACGCGTTCGTTGCGCTGGTCGTAGAACCAGTCGACGCTCACCGGCTTGCCGTCGCCGTGGGCAGCTTCCAGTGTGTCGAAAATGTCCATCATGGCCTTGATACTGCTCGTATTCAGATACAGCAGGTGCAATTCGAGCTTGAGCGGCCGCTCCTCTTCTCCCAGAAATGCCTCGATCCATTCGAACACCTGGTTGAACAGCTCGTAGGAGTTTTCCGGATAGGAATCACCCTTCATAAACAGCTTGCCTGCTTCCCAGTCACTGCGAATCTCGGGGGTCGACTGGGTGCCGGCAATGGAAAAATCGGTCATGACGGTTTGGCTCATAGCATTCAGATGACAGCGCTCAGGCTGAAGAAGCCCCGACCATCCGGGACGGGTTGAAGGGTGGCTGCCAGTGGCTGGCTTGCCTTGCGGGCGATGTCGATCAGCCCCAGGCCGGCGCCCGTTGGCTTGGCTGCGTCCCGCGGGCGCCGGAGTTGCTCCTTGTAGGCGGACTTGAGCTGCGCCTTGTCGAGCCCGGCAAGCGAGTCGACAGCGTCGAGCAGACGCTGGCCGTCTGTCATCTCGATCAGATTCCCTGCCGAAACGATGTAATGCCCGTCGTCGTCCCGCGAGACCACGACCGTCGCGCCGCCTTCCTGCTCATTCCAGCCCTTGGCGCGAGAATAGTGGCTGATGTTCTGGGTCATCTCGATGTACACCGCGAACACGTCCATGGCCGCCGACGGATGAGCATGATCGGCGGAGAGGTAGTTGCGCAGAGCATTGCCGATCTCTTCGATCAGGCTACGGGTGATCGGCCCGTTGAAGCAGAGCATGATGCGCTGATCGTTGAATCGCTCGCGCATGGCGAACAGATCGATGTTTTCCATTACTGCTCCCGGAAAGGATGCTGGCGGAGTCGAAAGAGCATAGCAGGGCTCGCCTGCTCAATCGAAACGGAAACACAGCATGGTGATGTCGTCTCGCTGAGGATACTCACCCTGGTATCGCGCCAGCGTTTCGCTGAATGCGGCACTCTGTTCGTCCAGCGGCAGCTCGGCGTGCTGACGCAACATGCTGGCGAAGCGGCTGTTACCGAAGCCGAAGCCTCGTTCGCCGCCAGCCTGGTCGAGAAACCCGTCGGTGGCAAGGTAGAAGGTCCGTCCCGGAGAAAGTGCCACAGCCGTGTTCTGGTACTCACCACCCCGTCGGTCGCCGAGAGCTCTGCGCGAGCCGTCGACATGATCCACCTGCTCGCCGTCACTGAAATACAGGGCGATTTTCGCACCCGAGAAGGTGACCTGGCGCTGATCCAGATCAACGTGAGCGAGACCCACGTCCATGTTGGTCGCCACCGAGCGGCGCTGGCCGGAATCGCTGAGCATGTGACGGATGATCTGATCGGTTCGCCGCAGGATCGCCGCCGGGTCATTCAGCGGTTCACTGGACATTGCCTGGTCGAGCGCAGCGTGGGCCAGCATGGTCATCAGCGCGCCCGGCACGCCATGCCCGGCGCAATCGACAACACCGAACAGGCAGGCTCGCTGCGCACTGCGAAAGACGTAGAAGTCACCGCCAACGACATCACGCGGGCGCCAGAGCACAGCGTGATTGTGCCCCACGGCACTTATCAGCTCGCGGTTGGGCAATATCGATCGCTGGATGAGGCTGGCATAGTCGATGGAGTCATCGATTTTCTTGTGCGCCGCGGCCATTTCCTGATTGGCCCGCTCAAGATCGAGCGTGCGCGCCTGGACCCGCTGCTCGAGCTCCTGGGTGTGGCTTCTGACCTTCTGCGCCATCACACCGAAGGCCGTGCTGAGCTCGCCGATTTCATCCGAGCGACCGGCTGGCATGCGCACATCGTAGTCGCCTGCTGCCATGGCTTGCGCGCTGCGCTTGAGCTGCTCCAGAGGACGCAGCAGCAGTCGGTCGATGGCCAGGGCAAAAAGCACGATCAGCACCAGGACGAGGCCGGCCAGGGCAATCAGCAGCGGCACCAGCCAGCGGCTGTCGATGATCTGCGCGCTGCTCAGGTCGACACCGTTGACCACATACCAGCCAAGTTCGGGAATGAAGGCAAGCGCCAGCAGCTGATGGCTGCCGTCAATCGACACGGGGACGATTTCCAGTCGGTCCGGCTGGGATCGGGTGCGCTCCATGGCAACACGCACCGCCTTGCGCTGCGTGTTGTCGGCGAGCAGGCCGAAGAGGCTGTTGTCCGCTTCGGCATCACTGCGCGCTCCGGAGTTCAGCGCAATCAGCGAGCGGTTCTGATGAGCCTGGATCGCGCCTTGCGTGTCGATGATCATGGGGCTCACGCCCGGCTCATCGGTGGCGATGAAATCGCGGATGAACGTTGAGAGATCCACTCCGGAGCCGGCCAGGCCGAGAACCTTCTGATCGTCGGTGACCAGGATATTGAACCAGACCTTGGTCGTGTCGAGCAGTGCGTTGTAATCGACGTTGATGTTGAACGCTTCGGCGTTGCGCAGGGTGGCAAAGAACCAGGAGTCACTGTCCTTGTCCCGGCTCAGGGTGTAACGCGGCTCGCTGCTGGTCGGTTGTTCGTCGCTGTTGAAATAGTAGCCGAGGCTGCCGACGCTGCCGATGAAGTAGGCGTTGTCGCGGAAATCGCGGCGGTAGCGCTCGGCTTCGCGGAAAAACAGCTGGCGCTTCGCGGGGTCCTGTTCATCGTTCAACCACTGGCGAGTGACTTCCGAATCTGCCAGGCGCAGCGATAACGCCAGCTCCCGGGAAATCGGCGCCCGGATGCGCTCACGGCTGAGGAGGGTAGCGTTGCGTGCATAGGCTTCGCCGAAGTGGTCGCGAATGCCCTCAAGGGCGAGCCAGCCGATCAGGGCGGCAGGCACCAGTGCGAGAATGCAGGCGAGCAAAAGCGCCAGAAGCGATTTGCCACGTAGTCCGAACGCCGCCATGGAGAGTCCCTTATGCCCTGACCGCAAAGCGGGCTAATCTAGACGATTTGCTGCGCCTGGTACACCAGTTTTCCCTGACTGAACGTGTGGGTTACCACGCCGGGCGCACCTTCTCCGACGAAAGGACAGTTGCTGCCTCGCGAGAGCCAGTTCTGACCGATCTCGCTGGCCTGAGCCGGGTCGAACAACACGATGTCCGCCACATCGCCGGGCGCCAGTCTGCCAGCGGGCAGCGCCAGCGCCGCAGCCGGTCCGCTGGTCAGACGCGCCAGCACGGCCGGAAGCTCGAGCACGCCGTCGGCGACCAGGTTCAGCGCCAGCGGCAGGAGAATCTCCACGCTGCTGATGCCGGGGGCGGATGCGGCAAAGGGCACGCGTTTGGCTTCCGATTCGTGTGGTCGATGGTGCGAGGAGATGGCCTGCACCACGCCGCTCTTGACCGCTTCGAGCAGAGCTGCACGGTCTGTCGCGCTGCGCAGCGGCGGCTGCACATGTAGCAGGCTTGAGAAGCCCTCGAGTTGTTCGTCGCACAGCAGCAACTGATACATGGCCACGTCGGCGGTGACCGGCAAGCCGCGCGCCTGGGCGTCGGCCAGCATGTCCATGGCACGCGCGCTGCTCAGCCCGCTGAAATGCGCGCGTACGCCGGTCTGCTCTATGAGCAGGAGATCCCGTGACAGTGCCACGGTTTCGGCTGCCTCGGGAATGCCGACCAGGCCAAGCCGTGACGCGGTCGGGCCTTCATGGGCCATGCCGCCTTCCGCCAGATCCGGGTCCTGCGGAGTGAAGATCACCGGCAGGTTGAAGCCCGCCGCGTACTCGAGCGCCCGTCGCAGAATGCGATTGCTCTTCATCGGCGCCAGACCCTGGGTGAAGCCGACACAGCCGGCGTCGCGCAGGGCGACCAGCTCGCTGAGATGCTCGCCATCGAGCCCCCGCGTCAGCGCGCCGATGGGGAATACGCGCACCTGGCCGGCGCGTTCGGTACGGTCGAAGATCAACTCGGCCACCGCCGGCGTATCCAGCACCGGCCGCGTATCCGGTGGGCAGCACAGACTGGTCACGCCGCCGGCTGCTGCAGCGCGGGTTTCGCTGGCGATGGTCCCCTTGTGCGACTGACCGGGCTCGCGCAGGCTGGCGTTGAGATCGACCAGTCCCGGTGCAGCAATCAGCCCTCGGGCGTCGATCACCTGATGCGCGGCGAATCCTTCCGGCGCGGCTCCGATCGCATGCACCAGCCCGTTGTCGAGGTGTATATCGGTAATCTGGTCCAGTTGCGTGGCCGGGTCGATCACCCGGGCGCCTTCGATGGTGACTCGCATCAATGGTTTTCCTGGTTGAGCTGGCGCTGGGTGTTCTGACCGGCCATGGCCATCGACATGACGGCCATGCGCACCGCGATGCCGTAGGTGACCTGGTTGAGGATGACCGACTGCGGACCGTCAGCGACCGCCGATTCGATCTCCACGCCGCGGTTGATCGGTCCGGGATGCATCACCAGAGCGTCCGGACGGGCCAGCGCAAGGGTGTCCGATGTAAGACCGTAAAGGCGGTAGAACTCGCCTTCGCTCGGCAGCAGACCGCTTTGCATACGCTCCTTCTGCAATCGAAGCATGATCACCACGTCGACGTCGCGCAGCCCGACACGCAGGTCGTTGTAGACGGTGACGCCGTACTGCTCGATTCCTACCGGCAGCAGCGTCCTTGGCGCGATGACGCGGATGTCCGGACACCCCAGCGCCTTGAGCGCGAGCATGTTCGAGCGCGCTACGCGCGAGTGCAGGATATCGCCGACGATCGCCACCGACAGGCCAGTGAAGTCGCCCCTGTGCCGGCGGATGGTCAGCATGTCGAGCATCGCCTGCGTCGGGTGCGCGTGATTGCCGTCCCCGGCGTTGATGATCGCGACGTCAGGACAGACGCGTTCGGCAATGAAATGCGCGGCGCCCGAGTCGCCGTGGCGCACGATGAACATGTCCGCCGCCATCGCTTCGAGATTGCGCAGGGTGTCGTACAGCGTTTCGCCCTTGCTGGTCGAGGAGGTGGAGATGTTCAGGTTGAGTACGTCCGCCGAAAGGCGCTTGGCGGCGAGCTCGAAGGTGGTCCGGGTGCGTGTCGAGTTTTCGAAGAACACGTTGCACACGGTCTTGCCGCGGAGCAGCGGCACCTTCTTCACCGCCCGCTCGCCGACCTCCAGGAAGGAGTCGGCGGTGTCGAGCAGCTCGGTGAGAATGTCCCGCGACAGCCCCTCGATCGACAGGAAGTGCCTGAGTTGACCCTGGGCATTGAGTTGCAGATGGCTGGGCTTGGCGATCATGTGTCTCTCATTGGCTCGGGTTCAGGGTCAGCTTGAGCGGCTCGGGGCCCGTCAATTTTACCCGTTGGCCGGGTGGAAGGGCCAGGCTCGCCCCAAGCACATCGGCACGGATCGGCAACTGACGCGCTTCGATATCGAGCAGCGTAACCAGCGTGACCGAGGCCGGCCGGCCATAGTCGAACAGCTCGTTGAGCGCGGCGCGGATGGTACGCCCGGTCATCAGCACGTCGTCGACCAGAACCAGATGGCGATCATCGACGCTGAACGGCAGCTCCGATGGCCTGACCCGCTGCGGGAGTCCGTGCTGCTCGAAGTCGTCGCGATAGAAGGCAATATCCAGCGTGCCCAGTGGCGCATCGGGCAGACAGCGCTGGCGCAGCCGTTCGGCCACCCATACTCCGCCGGTGTGTATGCCGACGAAAGCTATGTTGTCGCGGGCATTGCGTGCGAGGTGCTCATCCAGCGAACGGGCCATGGCGTCGAGCAGCGTGTCGACGTCCGGAAGTGTGATCATGAGTGCTCCGTGGGTTTCTCACCCAGCCAGGTCTGTAACAGCAGCGCCGCAGCCAGCGCGTCGACAGGATCGTCGCGGTAGCTGCTGGGCGTACGGCGGGCGTCGCGCAGCGTCTGCTTGGCCTCGAAGGTCGACAGCCGCTCGTCCACGCAGTGCACTGCAAGGTGATAGCGACCCTCCAGGCGGCGGGCGAACTTCTGCGCCCGTGCGCTCATATCGCTGGGGGTGCCGTCCATGTTCAGCGGCAGCCCGACAACCAGGGCGTCGGGTTTCCACTCATCGATCAGCGCGGCGATCTGCTGCCAGTCAGGTATGCCGTCACGCGCCTTCAGCACGCACAACGGTTGCGCATTTCCGGTCAGCGTCTGGCCGACGGCGACGCCGATCTGGCGCGTACCGTAGTCGAATCCCAGCAGCCTCTGCGGTCGGTCCATCAGGCGTGACCAGCCTGGCTGGTCAGCAGATTCAGGTCTATGCCCAGGCTTTGCGCTGCTGCAGCCAGCCGCTGCTCGCTGGGAACCTGAAACAGGATGTGGTGCTCGGCCGGCACGCTCAGCCAGCAGTTGTCTCCCAGCTCCTGGTCCAGCTGCCCGGCTTCCCAGCCGGCGTAGCCCAGGGCGACGAGTGATTCGTCCGGACCTGCCCCATGTGCCATGTCGACCAGGATATCCCGAGACGTGGTCAGATGCAGTGCCCCGAGATCAAGGCTGGCTTCCCATCGGGTATGGCCGGAATGCAGCACGAAACCGCGCTCTGTCTGCACCGGTCCGCCGTTGTAGACCGGGCGCAGACCCACCGAAGGGGGCACATCCACGTCCGGAGCTGCCTGCTCGATGATGTCCGACAGGTTCAGGCCGCTGAGCTGGTTTATGACGATACCCATCGCACCTTCCTCGCTGTGCTCGCACAGGTAGATCAGGCTGTGAACGAAGCGCGGATCAGCCATGTGCGGCATCGCGATGAGGAAATGATGGGTCAGGTAGGTCGCTGTGGTCTGAGTCATGCGCCTAGTATTGGGGCGAAGCGCGAGCAGAGCAAGGGTGTGATCGGACGCATGTCCGTTGCTGCGCAACCTGTCTCAGAAGCTCGAGACGCGGTCGCCCCGCTCGAAGCGCCAGGTACGGATGATCTCCAGTACATCGACATCGATCAGGTCGCCGGTGAATGGGGCGTAGGGGGCGGCCAGGCGCACGATGCGCAGCGCGGCATTGTCCAGCACGGTGTGTCCAGAGCTCTCGAGGATGCGCACTTCGCGCAGCGTTCCGTCGCGGTTGATGGCGACCAGCATGCGCAGGCTGCCATAGATGCGCTGGTCGCGAGCCTCGGCAGGGTAGTTCTGGTTGCCGACGCGTTCGACCTTGCGCCGCCAGGCATCCTTGTAATAGGCACCCTTGTCCTGCATCGTCGAGGCGGCGTTGAGCCGATGAACACGCGGGCGCTTGGCGTAGAGCTGGCGTTCTTCTGCCAGTTGGGCCTCGAGGCTGGCAATTTCCTGCGAGAGGCGCGACATGTCGAAGCGTTGCGCGGGGCTAGGTGCCTCCACCGGGTCGGGTATCTCGGGTGCGCGACGGACGCGGTCGGGGGAGGCTGCGCTGGTGGTGACGATCTGTTTGGGCTGAACCGGCTCGGGCGGTGGTGCGCTGGCTTCCTGTGCCGGCGTTACCTGATTGATCTCGCTGTCCTGCAGTTCGGCCTCTTCCGTGGTACTCGGTGCGGCCTTCTCGTCCAGCGTGCCACTGCCCTCCTGATTGACCTGGGCAAGATAGTCGGCCTGCTCGGGAGTCTGCTCGCTGGGTTGTGTAGCCAGGGTGATTTCCAGCGCACGCGACAGCTCGCTGGGTGTTGGCAGGTCAAAGGTCACGCCGAGAATCAGCAGGGCGTGCAGAACTGCCGCCAGAAACAGGGTGAATCCGAGGCGGTCGCGGGGTGTCACGGTAGGGGTAACAGGCGCGGCGGTGACTGTTGCTGCTGTATTCATGCTATCCGTAGGCTGTAGCGAGCGGCCGATTGCAGCGCAGTCTGCCGCTCCCTGTGGCAAAAGTCTATGCGCCAGGTCTCGCTTCCAGCTTTCTGGCAATGGCATCCATCAGTTGGCCACCGATGTCGGTCTGGTAGGCCGCGTCGATCTCGCGGATGCAGGTCGGGCTGGTCACGTTGATCTCGGTAAGATAATCGCCAATCACGTCCAGGCCGACGAACATCAGCCCGCGTTCGCGCAGGGCCGGGCCGATTTGTGCAGCAATCCAGCGATCACGATCGCTTAGCGGCCGCGCTTCGCCACGTCCACCGGCAGCCAGGTTGCCCCGTGTTTCGCCGTGCTGGGGTATCCGCGCCAGGCAGTAGGGTATCGGCTCGCCTTCAATCATCAGAATCCGTTTGTCGCCATCCGCTATCTCGGGAAGGTATCGCTGGGCCATGATCTGCTGCTGACCGTGCTGCGTGAGGGTTTCGATGATGACGCTGAGATTCGGGTCGTTCTCGCGAATGCGGAAGATCATCGACCCACCCATGCCGTCAAGCGGTTTGAGAATGACGTCACGGTGTTCTTGTGCGAATGCGCGCAAAATGTCAGCTCGGCGAGACACCACATTCGGCGGCGTACACTGCGGGAACTGTGTGGCATAGAGCTTTTCATTGCAGTCGCGCAGGCTTGCCGGGCGGTTTACCACCAGCACCCCGGCGCGCTCGGCGGCCTCGAGGATATGCGTCGCATACAGAAACTCGTTATCGAACGGCGGATCCTTGCGCATCAGGATGGCGTCCAGTTCGTCGAGCCCCGTGCGGCTGGTTTCGCCGAGGTCATACCAGTGCGCCGGGTCGGCATGAACGCTGAGGGGGGCCATGCGTGCCATGGCGCGGCCGTCCTCCAGGTACAGATCGGCCGGCTCCATGTAGAGCAACTCCCAGCCGCGTGACTGGGCTGCCAGCAGCATGGCCAGCGAGCTGTCCTTTTTGTACGAGATCCGGCTAATGGGATCCATGACGATGCCGATACGGATGCGCATAGGGTGTGACCTGAGAGGAAAAGTCCCGGCAGTGTAGCGTCGGGTTCATGTACTGAAAAGTTTGACTGGAACGCCGCTTTGCCGCATACCTGAGCATGCCCATGGAACGGCCCAGGAATCTATGCTAAAAGTACGCGGAAAAGGGAATGGCTGGTCTTGGGGTTGGCACCATGCCGCCTGCGAACACGACCCACATCTATAACAAGGGCTGGTCTTATGGAAGAAAATTTCGAGAGCCTCAAGGTCATGGTCATTGATGACAGCAAGACCATTCGGCGCACCGCGGAAACGCTGCTGAAAAAGGTTGGTTGCACCGTCATCACCGCCGTCGATGGCTTTGATGCTCTGGCCAAGATTGCCGATAACCACCCCGATATCATCTTCGTCGACATCATGATGCCGCGCCTCGATGGCTATCAGACCTGCGCGCTGATCAAGAACAACAGTGCCTTCCGCTCGACGCCGGTGATCATGTTGTCGAGCAAGGACGGTCTGTTCGACAAGGCAAAGGGTCGTATCGTCGGTTCCGACCAGTACCTGACCAAACCCTTCAGCAAGGAAGAGTTGCTGGGCGCAATCCGCGCGCACGTACCGCAGTCCGATAAAAAAATGGCAGGCGCTACCGGAGTTTGATCCGGAGTGCATTTGATTTGACCGGGGAAGGATATGGCCAGAATTCTTGTAGTGGATGATTCGCCGACCGAGCTGTACAAGCTCACCGGCATGCTGGAAAAGCATGGTTTCGAGGTGCTCAAGGCGGAAAACGGCGCTGATGGCGTTGCCCTGGCACGCCAGGAAAAGCCCGACGCAGTGCTCATGGATATCGTCATGCCGGGCCTCAACGGCTTTCAGGCGACGCGCCAGTTGACCAAGGATGCCGAGACAGCTCACATCCCCGTGATCATCGTCACCACCAAGGACCAGGAGACCGACAAGGTCTGGGGCAAACGTCAGGGTGCGAAGGATTACCTGACCAAGCCGGTCGAGGAAGCGACCTTGATCCAGACATTGAAGTCGGTGCTCGGTAGCTGACAGCTACCGTTGTTTCGGTGCCGCATAACAACGAGAACAGGGACGGCATGACAAACGCTACTCACCCATTCGACCTCCTGCAGCTGCTCGTCGCGCAATGCCGACAGCAGGCTGTCGGCCTGCCTGCGCAGGAAGTGGTCAGCGAAACCTGGAGCGGGGTCGGTTTCCGCCTTGCTGGTCAGCCGATGGTTGCAGCCATGGGTGAAATCAGCGAAATCCTGCATGAGCCGCGTTACACCGCGCTGCCCCGGGTCAAGTCCTGGGTACGCGGAGTCGCCAACGTCCGTGGTCGGCTGCTACCGATCGTCGATTTGAGCCGGTTCTTTGGCGCCACTGTTTCCGCGCCGCGTAAGCAGCGCCGGGTTCTGGTACTCGATCGCGACGAGCTGTTCGTCGGATTACTGGTAGACGAAGTGCTCGGGATGCAGCATTTTCCCGTAAGCAGTTTCATCAGCGACACGCCCGATGTCCCCGCAGCGTTCAGACCCTATGTGGTCGGAGCCTATCGGCGCGATCCGGTTTCGCTGGTTTTCAATTTTCGAGCATTGGCGCGAGACCAGGGTTTTCTGGACGTGGCGATTTGATCGGGAGCGGCGCCGGGTGCCGGCGTCGCAACAGGGACAACACGAATAGGAAGTAGGCCAGGTAGGGGCCAAAAGATGAAAAAGCTAGACACTCAATTTCTATCCTCCATGCGCAGTAACCGGCAGTTCCTCGGCTTGTTCGCGGCACTGATCGTTTCCTTGCTGCTGCTCTTCGTCAACTTCCTGTACCTGAACGTCCAGAGCACCTACGACACCGAATACATCGGTCACTCCGGTGAGCTGCGCGTTCTGTCCCAGCAAATTTCCAAGTCGGCCACCGAAGCCGCCACGGGTACGCCGGAGGCGTTTGCCCTGCTGGCCGAGGCGCGCAACGACTTCCAGGAGCGCTGGAACTACCTGACCGAGGGCCGCGAAGAAACGGGCCTGCCGGCAGCCCCGGGCTCGCTGCAGGAAGAAGTTGCCGCAGTGCAGGCCAACTGGGACCGCGTGGGCAGCAATGCTGACGCGATTCTGGCCAGCCAGAACACCGTACTGTCGTTGCACGAGGTTGCCGCAACACTGTCCGACACCGTTCCGCAGCTGCAGGTCGAATACGAAGACGTGGTTGACCTGCTCATCGCCAACGAAGCGCCGGCGCAGCAGATCGCGATTGCCCAGCGCCAGTCGCTGCTGGCCGAGCGTATTCTCGGCTCGGTGAACCGCGTACTCAGCGGTGACGCCGACTCCGTCATGGCAGCAGACAGCTTCGGTCGCGACGCCAGTCTCTTCGGTCGCGTGCTGGAAGGCATGATCAACGGGGACGAGGTGATGGAAATCAGCCAGGTGACGGACCCCGAAGCGGTCTCGCGTCTGACTGAAATCGCCGACCTGTTCCAGTTCGTATCCGACTCGGTGGACGAGATCCTGCTGACGTCGCCCGAGCTGTATCAGGTGCGTTCTGCTGCCAACGACATCTTCACCGACTCGCAGGCACTGTTGGAAAACGCCTCGGCCCTGTCCCTTGGCTTCGAAGCACGTGCCGATGCCCGCTGGATCAACACTTTGCTGGGTGCACTGCTGGCGATCATCGCGCTGGGCAGCATCGTATTGATCGGTATGCAGATGACCCGCGAAACACGCGTGCGTCTGGCCGAGACCGCCGAGAAGAACACCCGGAACCAGGAAGCGATTCTGCGACTGCTCGATGAAATCGCCGACCTCGCCGACGGTGACCTGACCGCCCAGGCCACGGTCACCGAGGACTTCACCGGTGCGATTGCGGACTCGATCAACTTCTCTATCGACCAACTGCGCCAGCTGGTAGAAACGATCAACCACACTGCAGCCCAGGTGGCACTCGCCGCTCAGGACACCCAGAACACCGCGATGCACCTGGCCGAAGCGTCCGAGCACCAGGCTCAGGAAATCGCTGGAGCATCGGCTGCAGTAAACGAGATGGCCGTGTCGATTGACCAGGTATCGGCCAACGCTGCCGAATCCTCGGCCGTAGCGGAGCGCTCGGTAGCCATCGCCAACAAGGGCAACGAGGTGGTACAGAACACCATCGTCGGCATGGACACCATCCGCGAACAGATCCAGGACACCTCCAAGCGCATCAAGCGTCTGGGTGAATCGTCCCAGGAAATCGGTGACATCGTCAGCCTGATCAACGACATCGCCGACCAGACCAACATTCTTGCATTGAACGCTGCGATCCAGGCCTCCATGGCTGGTGATGCGGGTCGAGGCTTCGCGGTGGTTGCCGACGAAGTACAGCGACTGGCGGAACGTTCCTCGGGTGCGACCAAGCAGATCGAAGCGCTGGTCAAGACGATTCAGACCGACACCAACGAAGCGGTTATCTCCATGGAGCAAACCACCTCCGAGGTGGTGCGCGGTGCACGCCTGGCACAGGACGCCGGTGTCGCCCTGGAAGAGATCGAGAAGGTATCGACGAGCCTAGCAGCGTTGATTCAGAACATCTCCAACGCCGCCCGCCAGCAGGCTTCGTCTGCCGGTCATATCTCCAACACCATGAACGTCATCCAGGAGATCACCTCGCAGACCTCGACCGGTACGACTGCCACTGCGCGGAGCATCGGTGAATTGGCCAAACTGGCGGAAAGCATGCGTCAGTCGGTCGATGGCTTCACGCTGCCGCAGCAGGACAGCTGAGCAGCACAGAAACAGGGGTGACCGTCAGGCGCCCCGATTGCCGGCTCGAGCAAGGGACTCATTGTGCAAAGAACGCCGAACTGGTCATTGCAGCAGCTGCCGGACATGGACATGGGCCAGTTTCGCCAGTGGCAAGCCCTGCTCGAAGAGCGTACCGGCGTCTGCGTCAGTGACCAGCGCAAGACGTTCCTGCAAACAAGTCTCTGCGCGCGCATGCGCGAGCAGCAGATGGATGACTACCAGACCTATTACGACTATGTGACCCAGGGCCCCCTGGGTGCGATCGAATGGTCTGCGCTGATAGAACGACTGACCGTACGCGAGACCAGCTTCATGCGTCATCGCGCCTCCTTCGACTGTGTTGCCCGATACCTCCATGAACGGCTATCCCAGCCCGGCAGGCAGACTCCGCTGCAACTCTGGAGCGTGGGTTGTGCCAGCGGTGAAGAGGCGTATTCCCTTGCCATTGTGGTCGAGCAGGCGCTGATCGACACCGGGTCGTCGAAACGAGACTACGGAATCTGGGCCACCGACATCAGTCTGCAGGCGCTTGAACAGGGTCGCGCCGCGCACTACCCCACCGGCAGGCTTGGCGGCCTGACGCAGGCCGAGCGCAATACCTGGCTGACCGACACGCCCGACGGGCGTCACGCAGTGCTCCCGAGCCTGCGCGAGCGCGTGTGTTTCAGCCGAATGAACATTCTTGAACTGGCCCAGGCACCGTTACGGGACCTGGATATCATCTTTTGCCAGAACCTTCTCATCTATTTCCGGCGCTGGCGCCGTCGCGATCTGCTCAACCTGCTGGCGAAGCGGTTGGCACCGGGCGGCATGCTGGTCGTCGGACTGGGTGAAATTGTGGACTGGAACAACCCCTTGCTCGAGCGCGTACCCGATGACCGGGTGCAGGCCTACGTGCGTCGGGACAGCAGCGAAAGTCTGGAGTGACTATGGGTGATCGGCATGATTATGTCGCCCTCGATTGGGTAAAAGGCGAGATTTCCGAAACGCTTGGGCAGGCACGCCAAGCCCTGGAAGCCTACGTTGAACACCCCGAGGATTCGACGCGACTGCGGTTCTGTCTGACCTATATCCATCAGGTCCACGGTACCCTGCAAATGGTCGAGTTCTACGGCGCGGCCCTGCTCGCCGAAGAAATGGAAAAGCTCGCTCAGGCGCTGATGCACGGCAGCGTGGACCGCGAAGGCGAGGCGCTGGAAGTGTTGATGCAGTCGATCCTGCAGATGCCAGCGTATCTCGACCGCGTTCAGTCCGGTCGCCGCGATCTGCCGCTGGTCCTGCTGCCGCTGCTCAACGACATGCGCTCCGCTCGGGGCGAAAAACTGCTGTCGGAAAATGCACTGTTCAGTCCGCAGATTGCCGAACAGGACGCCAGCAGCGCGGCCAGCGACGAACAGCGCGCCAACTTTGCCGGCCCGGACATAGCCCGTCAGCTGCGCAAGCTTCGCCAGGCCATGCAGATCGCCCAGGCAGGCATCGTCCGTGAACACAACGTTCCGGCCAATGCTCACCAGTTGCTGCGGGTGTTCGAGTACCTGGAAAAGATTTTCCGCGGCGCGCCGCTGGCCAACCTGTGGAAGGTTTTCGCCGGAATAGCCGAGGGCCTTCAAACCGGTAGCATCGAGCCGGGTGCCGCCATCAAGCAGCTGTTGCGTCAGGCAGATCGGGAGTTGCGTCAGCTACTTGATGCCGGGCCCGACGCGCTCAGCGCCAGGCCGGCCCCTGAACTGCTGCGCAACCTCCTCTTTTACGTCGCCAAGAGTTCCGGCGCCAGTCCCCGTCTGGACGCGTTGAAAGAGCGTTATCAGCTCAACGGCGCCTGGGATCAGGCCGATCAGGACACTGATCGCACCAGCCGGCTGGTCGGCCCCGACCGCAGCGCCATGCAGTCCGTGGTGATAGCGCTGGGCGAGGAGCTTAACCAGGTCAAGGACCGTCTGGACCTGTTCGTGCGCAGTGACCGCAGTCAGCCGGAGCAGCTGGCAGACATGCTGCCCACCCTCAAGCAGATTGCCGATACGCTGGCCATGCTTGGCCTGGGCCAACCGAGGCGTGTGCTGCTCGAGCAGATCGAACAGGTCGACCGTCTGGCCGTCTCCCGGTCGCCGATCGGCGACGGTTCGTTGATGGATATCGCCGGCGGGCTGCTGTTTGTCGAAGCGAGCCTGCAGGGCATTTCCGGACAGGAACGCAGCGACGGAACGCGCAAACCGGACAGCGACGAGGCCCAGCGAGTCGCCGCGGCCCGGGACATGCAGGCCGTTCACCGCCAGGTGGTCCATGAAGCGCGCAACGATCTCGAGCTTACCCGCGAAGCGATCAATGCCTTCATCGCACACCAGTGGAATCATCAGCATCTCCAGCCAGTCGATGGATTGCTCAACAGCGTTCGCGGCAGTCTGTCGATGCTTGGCCTGGCGCGCGCCTCGACGGTGGTAGGGATATGCCGGCAGTGCGTCAACGAATCGCTGCTCGCACCGCGGGCGGTGCCCAGCTGGGAATCGCTTGACGCGCTGGCCGATGTCATTACCAGCGTGGATTATTACCTCGAGCGCCTGGCTGAAGACGACGCCAACCGGGGCGACGGGATTCTTGCTGTGGCCGAGGAACGGCTCGCCACGCTCGGGTACGACGCTGAAAGCCTCCGAACCTTCGCTCCCGAATCGTCCCCCCTGGCTGAAGCTGAAGCTGAAGCTGAAGCTGAAGCTGAAGCCGCAGACGTCACCGGGGAAACTGCCGACGCAGAGCCGACCGGCAGCACACTCCCTCAAATCGACCTCGACGCAGGCGAGGAGCCGGAAGCCGGCGCCCCCGAGCCGGAGTCGGACCTGCCGATCGAAGCGAGTGCTCCTGCACCCGAAAGCGAGCCCGTCGCCGAGCCGCCGGCTGCGGTTCAGATGGCAGCCAGCGATGCCGACGAGGATGAGCTGGACGAAGAGCTGGTCGAGATATTCATCGAGGAGGTCGGAGAGGTCCTTGAAACGCTGCAGGAGTTCGTGCCGGCGTGGCAGGCCGATCCCGATGATCACAAGGCCCGAGCAGAAGTCCGTCGTGGCTTCCACACACTCAAGGGTAGCGGCAGGATGGTGCGCGCCGGTGTGCTGGCGGAGCTGGCATGGTCCGTCGAGAACATGCTCAATCGCGTCATAGACGGCAACATCGGGACCAGCCCGGAGCTGTTCGGCGTGGTAAACGATGTGCGCGCGCTGATGCCGCAACTGGTGGACGACTTCGCCGCCCATCAGCAGCAGATGCGACCGCAGGTGCAGTACCTGTCGAGCTGTGCCGACGCGCTGGGCAAAGGACAGCCGATGCCTGCTCCGATCTCGGAAGGGCCTGCGGCCGAGTCGTTGCTGGACGATGATAGCGGTGCGCAGGACGATGCGGCGCAGGCAGGCGAGGCTCCTGCGGATGTTCAGTTCAGTATCGACCCTGATCCCATCGAGGCAGCGGATCAGGACGATCCAATCGTCCTCGAAACCGATCACTCTGAAACCAGCCTGGATGAGGCGGGTGAAGAAGAACACACGGTTGACGCGCAGGGCTCCTTGTCGGACGCCGAGGCGTCGGCAACGAACGAGCTGGCCGACGACGCATCCACTGTCGAATTCGAGTTTATAGAGCCGCAGCCGACAGAGCCGGAGCAGACAGACCAGGAAGACATTATCCTGGCCGGGCTGGATGTCGGCAGTGATGAAGGTGACGATGCAGCGCTTGAGAGTCTGGTCGATGCGCCGGTCGAACCAACCGCTGACGCGTTGACAGCGGAGAGGGTCGAGGAAGACGCCGAGCCTGCCGACACGGCTGAAGCGTCCGCCATGGAGATGGAGACCAATGGTCTCGATCCGGTGCTGCTGGAGATTTTCTGGAACGAAACCCAGGCTCACATCGAGGAGATCAGGGACTTCCTGCGGCTGTGCGATCAGAGCGTGCCGCGCAGCATCAACGATTCCCTGCAACGCGCCCTGCATACGCTCAAGGGCAGCGCGCACATGGCAGGCATCAAGCCGATCGCCACGTTGGCGACGCCGCTGGAGAAGCTGGCGAAGGAATTCAAGGCCAACCTGATCGCCGCCGATCGCGAATTCGCCGATCTGCTGGGCGACGCCGTGAGCATGATCGAAAGCGGTCTGGCGCGGCTTGAGGTCAACGCCGATGAACCGATAGAAGACACCGACGCGTTTCTCGCACGCCTGCAGCAGATTCACGCCAGGGCACTCGAGACCCGCGACAAGCGCCGCAGCGAGTCGGATCAGAGCCCTTCAGGCGAGGCGGGGCTGCTTTCCATCTTCCTCACTGAAGGCCTTGATCTGTTGCTCGATGCAGCTGACCAGCTGTTGGCCTGGAAGCCGGGCCAACCGGAACCGGTCGACAATCAGGCGCTGGTATCAAGTCTCAGGGCGCTGGGTGAAGTAGCCGGGGACGTGGAGCTGGGTGAGCTCGAGTCGCTGTGCCAGTCGCTGGAAGATGTGCATGGCGCGCTCGCAGAGCAGCGTCTGGATCTGGATGCCGAAGGCGCCTCCACGCTGGTGGCCGCGCACGAACGGCTCATTACCATGATGGACCAGGTGGCCGCGCATCAGCATGTAGCCGCACCTGCTGCAGAAATAGCCGCGCTGGCTGCGTTGCTGCAACAACGTGAAGCTGACCAGCCCGCGGATGACGAGGCGCCGACCGAGGTAAGCGTCGACGATGCCGAACCGCCAGTCGTAGCGGCAGGCGCAAGCGAAGAGCTGTGGGATCCGGCGGCATCGGCGACCGATGTCGAGCTGGTGGACATCTTCCTGGAAGAAGCCCAGGAGATCATCGAAAGCTCCAGCGAAAGCTTGCGGCACTGGCTTGAAGACACCGGTAATGGCATTGCCGTGGCGGCATTGCAACGTGACCTGCACACACTGAAGGGCGGCGCCCGCATGGCCGAGATTACCCCGGTCGGGGATCTCGCCCACGAACTCGAGTTCCTTTACGAAGGGCTGGGCGAGATGCGTTACCAGCCCAGTGAACCCTTGTTCGCCTTGCTGCACGCCTGCCACGATGCGCTGGCAGAGATGATCGAAGGCATTATCGCGCGCCGACCGGTGCGCACCGGTCGTGCACTGATTGCAGCGATTCGCCAGTACCGGTCCAATCCCGAGGCGCCGGTGGTGCTGCCGGGTCAGGCCGCTCCAGCGCCGGCGGCCTCCGCCGTCGAGGACTCGGTAGAGCCCGCTTCGCCTGCGGCGCGACTGGTC
Organism: Halopseudomonas nanhaiensis; assembly: GCF_020025155.1. Taxonomy (NCBI): domain Bacteria; kingdom Pseudomonadati; phylum Pseudomonadota; class Gammaproteobacteria; order Pseudomonadales; family Pseudomonadaceae; genus Pseudomonas; species Pseudomonas nanhaiensis. The sequence goes on along the minus strand of NZ_CP073751.1, from coordinate 3,463,634 downwards.
AACCAGCCGCTCAAGGGCATGCTGGGGATGTTCGTCGAAGAAGCGCGCGAACTGCTCGCTCCGTGCAGCGCGCTGCTTGAAGCACGGCGCAGCGATGCGGCCGCCGCGCATGAGTTGCTGCATCGCATTCAGACGCTCAAGGGCAGCGCCAGACTGGCCAGTCAGCACGTCCTGGCCGAGCAGGCGAAGCGACTCGAGTCCGCGCTGCATGATGTCACCGCAGAGCATGATGATGCGCTTGCTGGCGCACTGGATGGCTTGCGAGCGGCGGTCGAGCAGATCGCGGCAGGTGGCGAAGTGGAGGACGCCGGCTGGAATACGCCGCAGAACTGGTCTTCCAACCCGGTGCGCGACATTGCGCCGATTGAAGCGCTTGAGCCTGCGCAGCCGACCCAGACGCTGGCCACTGTCAAGGCGGTGCTCGAGCAGGCCATGCAGGTCGGCCAGGGTTCCGAGTCGCGCACCAGCCGCAGTAGCGGACAGGAAACCGTCAAGGTTCCCGCTGCGCTGCTCGAAGAGCTGGTCAACCTGGCCGGTGAAACGTCCATTTTCCGGGGCCGGGTCGAGCAGCAGGTGAGCGACCTGAGCCAGACGCTGTCCGACGTCGAAACGACCATCGAGCGGGTCCGCGACCAGCTGCGCCGGCTGGACATGGAAACCCAGGCGCAGATCCTCTCGCGGCACCAGGAGGAGATCGAGCAGGGTTACGAGGATTTCGACCCGCTGGAGATGGACCGCTATTCGCAGTTGCAGCAGCTGTCGCGATCGCTGTTCGAGTCCGCATCCGACTTGCTCGATCTGAAGGAAACACTGGCCGCTAAAAGTCGCGATGCCGAAACGCTGCTGGTCCAGCAGGCGCGGGTCAATACCGAACTTCAGGAAGGCCTGATGCGCACGCGCATGGTGCCCTTCGAGCGGCTGTTGCCGCGCATGCGCCGTGTGGTTCGGCAGGTTGCCACCGAGCTCGGCAAGCAGGTCGAGCTGACTGTCGGCAACGCTGAAGGCGAAATGGATCGCAGCGTGCTCGAACGCATGATCGGCCCGCTGGAGCATATGCTGCGCAACGCGGTCGACCATGGCATCGAGATGCCGGACCGGCGTAGCGCGAGTGGCAAGGCGGAGCAGGGCAACATCATGCTCGACCTGCGTCGTGAAGGCGGCGAGATCGTCCTGCAGCTGGCCGATGATGGCGCCGGCATCAATCTCGACGCGGTGCGGCGCAAGGCGATCGAGCGCGGACTGATGGACGCCTCTGCCGAACTCACCGACCAGGAGATTCTGCAGTTCATTCTTGAAGCCGGCTTCTCCACCGCGGAAAAGGTTACCCAGATTTCCGGGCGTGGTGTCGGCATGGATGTGGTCAATGCCGAGGTCAAGCAGCTCGGCGGCAGCATGACGCTGACCACCGAGCCGGGTCAGGGATCGGTGTTCACCATCCGCCTGCCGTTCACCGTGTCGGTGAACCGTGCGTTGATGGTGTATTCCGGCGAGGACCTCTACGCCATTCCGCTGAACACCATCGAGGGTATCGTGCGGGTTTCCGGCTACGAGCTCGAAGCCTACTACGCGCCGGACGCCCCGGCGTTCCAGTACGCCGGCAAGACCTATGACCTGCGCTATCTCGGCGATCTGCTGGTCACCGGGCAGCAGCCCAAGCTGAGCGGGCACAGTCTGCCGCTCCCGGTGATTCTCGTGCGCGGAACCGAGCACAGCGTCGCCGTTCAGGTCGATGCGCTGGCAGGCTCGCGGGAAATCGTGGTGAAAGGCCTTGGCAAGCAGTTCGCCGTGGTGCCGGGCATCTCCGGCGCGACCATCCTGGGTGACGGCCGCGTAGTGGTGATTCTCGATCTGCTGGCAGTGATTCGTGCCCAGCAGGCGCTGCATTCGCAGCAGCGTCTGGCTGCCGAGCGTCAGCAATTGACCCAGGCGCAGAACGAGGAGCGGCCCACCCTGGTCATGGTGGTGGACGATTCGATTACCGTACGCAAGGTCACCAGCCGTCTGCTCGAGCGGCACGGGATGGAAGTGGTTACGGCGAAGGACGGCCTCGAAGCGATCGCCAAGCTGCAGGACATTCAGCCGGACATCATGCTGCTGGATATCGAGATGCCGCGCATGGACGGCTTCGAAGTGGCCACCCTGGTACGCCATGACGAACGTCTTCAGGACCTGCCGATCATCATGATCACCTCGCGGACCGGTGAGAAGCACCGCGACCGGGCGCGGGCGATCGGCGTGAACGAGTACCTCGGAAAGCCGTATCAGGAGGGTCAACTGCTTGAAGTCATCGGCCGCCTGGTCGCGCTCAGTGACTGATGCGCTCGCGCCTGCCATCGCTCTGCTTGCCAGCGGGCGGTGCAGGCGCGAGGTGCTTGCCGAGGTGCTCGCCGGGTTCGGCTACCGGCTGGTGTTCATTGACGGGCCGGAGCGTTTGACGCCGGCGCAACTCGGGTCGATCGATACCGATCTGTGGTTGCTGGACGTCTCGGACGAATGCGAAGCGATCGACTGGCTGCTGGACCAGAGCGATGTCCCGGTGCTGCTGGGGGTCGGCGACACGCCGGAGGCCGACAGCGAAGACTATCCGCGCTGGAAACGACAGCTGTACAACAAGCTGCTGCCGCTGATAGGCGCTGCGCCCGGGGGCGAGGCGCCGACTATGGCTCCAGCTTCGACGCCGAACGCACCCGCTTGTGTCTGGGTACTGGCGGCCTCGCTCGGCGGTCCGGCCGCGGTCAAGGCGTTTCTTGATCACTTGCCGGCAAGCCTGCCGGTAGCTTTCGTTTACGCTCAGCACATCGATGCGACGTTCGAAGCGCAGTTGCCGCAAATCGTGGGCCGGCACAACGAATGGCGGATCATCAATTGCGTGCCGGGTGTAGGGCTTGCCCCGGGCGAGGTGCTGATAGCACCGATCGAGCGCTCAATGCAGTTTGGCGGCGACCGCCAGGTCCAGATGCGTGATGCGCCCTGGCCTGGTCCGTACCAGCCGGCGATCGAGTCGGTGATCGATGAGGTCATGCGCGGCTTTGCGCCCGCGTGTGGTGCGATCATCTTCAGTGGTATGGGCGAGGATGGGGTGGCGGCCTGCGGGCGGCTGCGCCAGAGCGGCATGGAGGTGTGGACGCAGACCGCAGAGAGCGCCGCCTGCGGAGTCATGCCCCAGGCTGTACAGGATGCCGGCCATAGTAGCCGGCAGGGAACGCCAGAACAGCTGGCCAGTGCCATGCGGGACTGGCTGGAGCAGGAATGGGCGGTGGCGCATTAGCGAGCCGCACGAGCAGAAGAGGCAATTCGATGGCAGACGCACTGGAAAGCTTGAATGGACTCATCGTACCGCTGGGCGGGCAGCCCCTGCTGTTGCCCAACATCGCGGTTGCCGAGTTGGTGGGTTATCGCCTGAGTCAGCCGGCGGCACAGGGCCCGGAGTGGTTTCTGGGCTGGACGACATGGCGCGACCAGAAGGTGCCGCTGCTCGATCCCGAACTGCTGTTGGGTCAGCCCAGCAGCCAGGCTGCCGAGGTGCAGCCCCGAACGTTGATTCTCAACGCGCTCGGTGGACGCACGGGTCTCAATTTCATTGGGCTGCGGATCTGGGGCATCCCGCGCTCGCGCAAGGTGCTGCGCGGCGAGATCGAGCCGGTGGGCGAAGCGGCGGCATATATTACCCAGCCGGTCCGCCTGGCTGACGAACCGGCAGAGTTGCTGATTCCAGATCTGCTGGCCATAGAGCAGGCCCTGGCTGACTCCGGCCTGCTGCGCTGATCAGAGCGGAAAACTGAGCCGCGCCTCGGTGCCGCCGCCGGTGCGGTTCAGCAGCTGCACCGTCGCGCCGTGACCATCGGCGATACGTTTGACGATCGCAAGTCCCAGCCCGGTGCCCTTGGTCGAGCGAGCCCGGTCCCCACGGGTGAAGGGTGTGAACAGTGCCTCGCATTCGGTTGGATCAATACCCGGACCGCGATCCAGGACGCTGACCACCAGGTAGGAATGCGTCGCTGCACGCGTGACATGGGTACACACCTCTACCCCTGAGCCGCCATGGTTCAGGGCGTTTTCCACCAGATTCGCCATCACCCGCTTGATCGACAGCCGGCGCACCGGAATATCCGGCACCGGCTCCAGGCATAGTCGCACCCGCTCATCGCCGGTATTGAGCGGCGCAACGACTTCGCGGATCAGGTCATTGATGTCCGCCGGCTCGATCGGTTCGGCGCTGCCATCGCGAATGAAGGCCATGAACTGATCGAGGATCGCGTCCATGTCTTCGATATCGCGAATCATGCCATCGGTCAGTTCCGGCTCGGCGCTGGAGAGCAGCTCGGTGGACAGGCGCATGCGCGTCAACGGCGTGCGCAGGTCGTGGGAGACGCCGGCCAGCAGCAGCGAGCGGTCACGGTTGGCCTGCTCGACGTCCTGGGCCATCTGATTGAAGGCGCGATACACCTCCGCGATTTCGGCGGGGCCGCCGGTATCCAGCAGGCGAATGCTGTGGCCCTGGCCCACACGTCGCGCAGCGAGCTCCAGCACTTTGAGCGGGCGGTTGAGCTGACGCACGAAGATCCAGGCCGCCGCGGTGGAGAGCATGCCGATCAGCAGCATCCAGCTGAATACCATCCAGATCCGCTGGCCACGCAGCGGATGAGCGTAGATCGGCACCTTCAACCACTGGTCCCGGTAAGCGGGCTGGTTCACCCACAGTGCCGGTTCGTCCTGAATACGCACACGCACCTGCGTGCGGTCGCCCAGCTCGTCGCGCAGTTGATTGGTGAATACGCCGGAGTAGGGCCAATGCACCTCGCCCGGTGGTACTTCGTTCGCCGGAACCAGGGTCACGCCGGTCATCGCTTCGATGTCCGCGCGTGCATCCGGTCCGCTTGCCCAGTAGGCGCGGATGAGCATCGCGGTGCCATGGCTGTACTGGCGGTCGACCAGCAGGTCCTCGTTGCTCAGCAGGTAGACCATGGTGAGCAGCTTGGAGAACAGCGTAACGACGAGCACCAGCAGGATGGTCCGGGCGAAGAAGCTACGCGGCAACAGGGGGTGCCAGCCCGGACCTCCCTTCACGTTGCCTGACCGTCCGGTACGAATACGTAACCGACACCCCAGACGGTCTGGATGTAGCGCGGCTTGGACGGATCAGGCTCGAGCATCCGGCGCAGTCGGGAGATCTGCACATCGATCGAGCGCTCGAGTGCGTCCCACTCGCGGCCACGGGCGAGTTGCATCAGCTTGTCGCGGGTGAGGGGCTCGCGAGGGTGACGAACCAGTGCCTTGAGCACGGCGAACTCGCCAGTGGTGAGCATGTTCACTTCATCGCCGCGCTTGAGTTCGCGGGTAGCGAGATTGAGCACGAAGTCGCCAAAGGTCACCTGATCGTCTTCGGCACTCGGCGCACCGGGGACCTGCGGCGCCTGACGGCGCAGTACGGCCTTGATCCGCGCCACCAGCTCGCGTGGGTTGAACGGCTTGGGCAGGTAGTCGTCGGCGCCCAGCTCCAGCCCCTGAATCCGGCTGGTCTCGTCACCCTTGGCAGTCAGCATGATGATCGGGGTGGTGTTCTGCTGCTCTCGCAGCCGCTTGCAGGCGCTCAGGCCGTCTTCCCCGGGAAGCATGAGATCGAGGACAATCATCGAATACAATTCACGCGCCAACAGCCGGTCCATCTGTTCGGTGTTTTCGACGGCCCGCACGCGATAGCCCTGCTCGCTCAGAAAACGCTCGAGCAACCGCCGCAACCGCACATCGTCGTCGACAATTAGAATCTTCTCGCCTTCGCTGTTCATGCTTCCCGCCTCGTTTTTGCGTCCTGGCATTGTCGCAGATGCCGGTTTGCTTGCCTTTGAGCCATCGTTACAAGAGGTTTCTTTTGTACATCGTCTGCCATCGCACGCCAATAGGGCGATGCACGGCGGGTGCCTTTGGAGCAGCGCGGTCGGCTATACTGCGCGGCTCGTTACACTGATCGGACCATCATCCATGGATAGTATTGCCTCGCGCATCGCTAGCGAACTGGCGGTTCGTCCCGAGCAGGTCAAGGCCACCGTCGGCCTGCTCGACGAGGGCGCCAGCGTGCCCTTCATCGCCCGCTACCGCAAGGAAGTCACCGGCAGCCTGGATGACACGCAGCTGCGCTACCTTGAAGAGCGTTTGCGTTACCTGCGCGAGTTGGAAGACCGCCGCAGCGCGATCCTCTCCAGCATCGACGAGCAGGGCAAGCTCACCCCCGAGCTCAAACGCGACATTACCCAAGCGGATACCAAGACCCGGCTCGAGGATCTGTATCTGCCGTACAAGCCCAAGCGCCGCACCAAGGGCCAGATTGCCCTTGAAGCCGGCCTCGGTCCGCTGGCCGAGCAGCTGTATGCCGATGCCCAGCTCGATCCCGAGCAGCTCGCGCGCGACTACGTCGATGCCGGGAAGGGTGTTGCCGATACCAAAGCCGCGCTGGACGGCGCCAAGTACATCCTCATGGAGCGCTTCAGCGAAGATGCTGCGCTGATCGAGAAGTTGCGCCATGCGCTGCGCCAGGATGGGCGGGTGGTGTCGCGGCTGGTATCCGGGAAAGAGCAGGAGGGAGCCAAGTTCCGCGATTATTTCGAGTATGACGAGCCGCTGAAGAGCGTGCCCTCGCATCGGGCGCTGGCCATCCTGCGTGGGCGTAACGAAGGCGTCCTGAGCATTGCCCTGGAACTGGGCGAAAGCGACGCCTCGGCGCCCAGCATGCATCCCTGCGAAGGGATCATCGCGCAGGCGGTAGGCATCGAGCAGCAGGGCCGCCCGGCGGACAAGTGGCTGGGCGAAGTGGTGCGCTGGACCTGGCGAGTGAAACTGCTGGGGCACCTGGAAACCGAGCTGCTGGGCGATCTGCGCGAAGCCGCCGAGGATGAAGCGATCCGGGTATTCGCCAGCAACCTGAAGGACCTGCTGCTGTCGGCGCCCGCCGGCCCGCGGGTGACGCTGGCGCTGGATCCGGGCCTGCGCACCGGCTGCAAGGTGGTGGTGGTCGATGCAACCGGCAAGCTGGTCGATACCGCCACCGTGTTTCCGCATGCGCCCCGCAATCAGTGGGACCAGTCGCTCGCTGTGCTGGCATCACTGTGCAACAGGCATCATGTCAATCTGGTCGCGATCGGCAACGGCACCGCCTCGCGTGAAAGCGACAAGCTCGCCGGCGACCTGCTCAAGCTGTGCCCCGCGCTGAAGATGCAGAAAATCGTGGTATCGGAAGCCGGTGCTTCGGTGTACTCGGCATCCGAGCTGGCTGCCCGCGAGTTCCCGGATCTGGACGTGACCTATCGCGGTGCGGTCTCGATTGCGCGACGGTTGCAGGATCCGCTGGCCGAGCTGGTGAAAATCGAACCGAAATCGATCGGCGTCGGGCAATATCAGCACGACGTTTCGCAGGTCAAGCTCGCGCGCAGTCTGGATGCGGTGGTCGAGGACTGCGTGAACGCGGTCGGCGTTGATCTGAACACCGCCTCGGTACCCTTGCTGACACGCGTGTCTGGCCTCAATCCGACCATCGCCCAGAATATCGTTGCCTACCGTGATCAGCACGGTGCGTTCAAAAGCCGTCGGGAGCTGCTCAAAGTCAGCCGGCTGGGCGACAAGACCTTCGAGCAGGCCGCGGGTTTCCTGCGCGTGATGCATGGCGACAACCCACTGGACGCGTCCGCGGTGCATCCGGAAGCCTATCCGCTGGTCGAGCGCATCGCCGGCGAGACCGGTCGCGACATCCGCAGCCTAATCGGCGATTCGGGATTCCTCAGGAAGCTCGACCCTGCCCGGTTTACCGACGAGCACTTCGGCGTGCCGACGATCAGCGACATCCTGCGCGAGCTGGACAAGCCCGGTCGTGACCCGCGTCCGGAATTCAAGGCGGCGACCTTTCAGGAGGGCGTCGAGAAGCTCAGCGACCTGGAACCGGGCATGGTGCTCGAGGGCGTGGTGACCAACGTCGCCAATTTTGGGGCGTTCGTCGACATCGGCGTGCATCAGGATGGTCTGGTGCACATTTCCATGTTGTCCAATCAGTTCGTCAAGGATCCACGGGAGGTCGTCAAGGCCGGCGACATCGTCAAGGTCAAGGTGCTGGAAGTGGACATTCCGCGCCAGCGCATCGGCCTGACCATGCGCATGAGCGACGAGCCGGGCTCGGCCAGTTCGCCCCAGGCGCGCCGCGACGCGGCTGGCGCCGGGCAGGGTGATCGCAGCAGGCCGCGTTCGGCTCCTCGTAACAAACCGGCCGGGGCTGGTGCGTCCGAGCCCGCCGGTGGTACGTTTGCCAGCCTGTTCGCCAATGCCAAAGACCTGAAGAAGCGCTGATCATGAGCCAACACCCGTCACTGACCGAGTTTGCCCGCAACCGCATGAGCCCGTTCACCCAGATGCTCGGGCTGGAGTTCGAGTCGCTCGAGCGCGGCCTCTGCACGCTCAGGCTGTCGATTCGCGAGGACCACTTCAATTCCACTCAACGCGTGCATGGCGGAGTGATATTCTCGCTGCTCGATTCGGCGATGGGTGCGGCGGCCTTCAGCGTGCTGGAGTCCCATGAGAGCACTGCAACGGTCGAGTGCAAGATCAACTACACCCGCGCGGTCACTGGTGGCGAGCTGCTGTGCACCGGCAAGGTGGTACACGCCGGTACGCGAACCGTCGTGGTGGATGGCGAGGTGTGGCAGGACGGTGCGCTGGTGGCAAAAAGTCTCGGAACCTTTGCCCGTATCTGACCGCTCCTATACTCAACTAGCTCGAATGCCGGCACGCCTTCGCGTCACCGGCGCACTGCCTTAAGGAACGACGAATTGTCACCAACGCTCAGCGACAGCCTTGATTTGCTCAGCCAGCCGACCCACCGCGAGCTGCTGCGCGGATGCCTGCACGGTATCGAAAAGGAAAGTCTGCGTATCAGTGCGGACGGGGCGCTGGCGCGCACACCGCATCCGCTGGGTCTGGGCTCGGCGCTGACGCACCCGACCATCACCACCGACTATTCCGAAGCCCTGCTGGAGCTGATCACGCCGGTCAGCGCCGATATCGACGGCCTGTTCGACAGTCTCGACCGCATTCACCGCTTCACCTATGCGCAGCTCGGCGACGAGCGCCTGTGGACCGAGTCGATGCCCTGCCTGCTGCCGGCGGCAGACGTCGATATACCGATCGCCTGGTATGGCACTTCCAACATCGGCATGCTCAAGCACGTTTACCGGCGAGGTCTGGCCGTGCGTTACGGGAAGGCCATGCAGTGCATCGCAGGCATCCACTACAATTTCTCGCTTCCACCGCAATTATGGGCTGCGCTTGCGCAGCGCAGCGGCGACCACCGACCGCCCCAGGATTATCAGTCCGAGCGCTATGTGGCGCTGATTCGCAATTTCCGCCGCTATGCCTGGCTGTTGATGTACCTGTTCGGCGCCTCGCCTGCCGTCTGTGCCAGCTTTCTGCAGGGCCGTGATCACAAGCTCGAGCGCCTCGGCGAGCGCAGCCTGTATCTGCCGTACGCGACCAGCCTGCGCATGAGCGACCTGGGTTACAACAACAACGCCCAGTCCGGCCTCAACGTCTGTTACAACAGCCTGGATAACTACATCGCCAGCATGCGTGAGGCCACCGGCATTCCCTATGCGCCGTACGCTGCACTGGGTACGCATGATGCCGATGGTCAGTGGCAGCAGCTGAACACAAACCTGCTGCAAATCGAAAACGAGTTCTACAGCCCGATCCGTCCCAAGCGGGTCACCCGCAGTGGCGAGAAGCCGGTGCATGCGCTGGCCTCGCGTGGGGTCGAATATATCGAAGTGCGCTGCATGGACATCGATCCCTATTCGCCCATGGGAATCGAGCCGGAAACCGCGCGGTTCCTCGACTGCTTCCTGCTGTATTGTGCGCTGGAGGACAGCCCTGCCCATGACCCGCAAAGCTGCGCTGAGCTGGCGGACAACTTCGCGCTTTCGGTCAAGCGGGGACGTGAGCCGGGCCTGCAGCTGAGCGATGCGGGGCAGCCGCGCTCATTGCAGGACTGGGGACTCGATCTGCTGGACAAGATCGCGGCCTGTGCGGGGCTGCTCGACGAGACCCGGCAGACCAGCGCCTATAGCAAGAGCCTGGCCAGGCAGCGGGACAAACTGCACAACGCAGCGCTCACCCCGTCAGCGCAGGTACTGGCGGACATCGAGCGGCATGGCAACAGCTTCTTCCGCTTCGCCCTGGCGCAATCGGAAGCCCACCGCAAGCACTTCATTGAGCGTCCGCTGGACTCCGATAGCCTGCGAGCGTTCCGCACCCAGGCCGATGCCTCGCTGGCCGAACAGACAGCGATCGAGGCGGCCGACGAGATCGACTTCGACACCTTTGTGGAGCGCTATCTCAGCCAGCAGGGATGAACATCCGCTGACGTCTTACTGAGTGATCAGGTTGGTGAACAGCAGGTCGTCGACCAGCGGTTCGCCTTCCTCTTCCTCCAATACGGTGCGCACGGCAGCCAGCGCTTCGGCGCGCAGCTGCTCCTTCCCTTCCAGCGTCGCCAGCGCTTCGCGTGACTGCCGCGCAAAGAGCCCGACCAGCGCATTGCGGATCAGCGGATCGTGGTATTGCACCTTTGCCACCGCCGCAGGCTGATTGACGCGCAGCGCCACGTCCACTTTCAGATACTGGATCTTCGGTCCGGGGCCGATGGTTCCGACAAACGCCGGTTTGAGTTCGACGTATTGCGGCTCGGCAGTAACAGGCTCCTCGGCCTTCAACGGGGTGCTCAGAGCGACCAGGCATAACAGGGCAAACAGCAAACGGGTAGGGCGGTGCACGGCGGATACTCCAGTGATTTGGCACAGGATAGCCGAGCGCCTCGCCGTCGCCAAATGGCTGGCCTGTTATGGACATGGATCACCCGAAGCCATGGTGATTGACCGCTTGAGCGGGGGAGCGACTAGACTGTGGCAAATCCTCGTCAAGAACGTCACCAAGGGAGCCAACATGAAAGCCGTATTGTGCAAAGAATTCGGGCCTGCCAGCAGCCTCGTCCTCGAAGAAACCGCGGACCCGGTAGCCAAGAAAAACGAGGTCGTCATCGACATCCACGCGGCCGGCGTCAACTTCCCTGACACGCTGATCATCGAAGGCAAATACCAGCTCAAGCCGCCGTTCCCTTTCTCACCCGGTGGTGAAGCCGCAGGCGTGATCGCCAGCGTCGGCGAGAGCGTCAAGCACGTCAAGGCGGGCGACCGGGTCATGGCGCTCACCGGTTTCGGCAGCTACGCCGAGAAGATTGCCGTCGACGGCAACCGTGTGCTGCCGATGCCGCAGGACATGGACTACGTCACCGCTGCCGGTTTCAGCATGACTTACGGTACTTCCATGCATGCGCTCAAGCAGCGCGGCGAACTCAAGCCTGGCGAGACGCTGCTGGTGCTGGGCGCATCCGGTGGCGTGGGCCTGGCAGCGGTCGAGATCGGCAAGGCCATGGGCGCACGCGTGATCGCGGCAGCCTCCAGTGCGGAAAAGCTCGAAGTGGCCAAGCAAGCCGGCGCGGATGAACTGATCAACTACAGCGAAGACAGCCTCAAGGACAAGGTCAAGGAACTCACCGGCGGCAAGGGTGCGGATGTGATCTACGATCCGGTCGGTGGCGATCTGTTCGACCAGGCCGTGCGTTCGATCAACTGGAAGGGCCGTCTGCTGGTCATCGGCTTCGCCAGTGGCCGCATTCCTGAATTCCCGGTCAACCTGGCGCTGCTCAAGGGTTCGTCGATCGTCGGCGTATTCTGGGGCTCCTTCGCTGCGCGTGAACCGCAGGCCAATCTGGAGAACTTCCAGCAGCTGTTCGCCTGGTACAGTGAAGGCAAGCTCAAGCCGCTGGTATCGCAGACCTACAACCTTGAAGAGTACGAGCAAGCGCTGGACGTGCTGAGCTCGCGCAAAGCCGTAGGCAAGGTTGTGGTCAAGGTGCGCTAACTGCGCCCTGTCAGCCCCAACAAAGCCGGCCTCGCGCCGGCTTTGTTGTGTAAGGCGGACTATCGGCGGGAGGCGGCGCAGACGAGGCAAGCCGCTGTTCGCGCCCAGGTGCGCTCCTACAGAACCCCGCCAATCCCTGCGGATTCACATTCTTGTAGGAGCGGGCATGACCGCGAAGGGTTTACGCCGCTATTCGCGCCCAGGTGCGCTCCTACAGAAGCCCGCCAATCCCTGCAGATTCACATCCCGTAGAAGCGGGCATGACCGCGAAGGGTTTACGCCGCCATTCGTGCCCAGGTGCGCTCCTACAGAACCCCGCCAAACCCTGCAGATTCACATTCCCGTAGGAGCGGGCATGACCGCGAAGGGTTTACGCCGCTATTCGCGCCCAGGTGCGCTCCTACAGAAGCCCGCCAACCCCCGTGGATTCGCATTCCCGTAGGAGAGGGCATGACCGCGAAGGGTTTACGCCGCCATTGCCCAGGTGCGCTCCTACAGAACCCCGCCAAACCCCGCGGATTCGCATTCCCGTAGGAGCGGGCATGACCGCGAAGGGTTTACGCCGCCATTCGCGCCCAGATGCACTTACACGAGCCTACGGTTCGCGGGGCTACCCGCCACCTGTAAAATCATGCTGGCGCCACGCTTCAAAGATCAGCACCGCTGCGCTGTTCGACAGGTTCAGGCTGCGGCTGTCCGGTCGCATGGGGATGCGCAGCACCTGCTCGGCCGGCAGACTCTCGCGTACCTCGACCGGCAGACCGCGACTCTCCGGACCGAAAAGAAAAAGGTCACCGGGCTGATAGCGCACCTCGGTGAACGCACGGGTGCCCTTGGTGCTCAGCGCGAACACCCGCGGCGGCGACACGGCAGCCAGGCACGCCTCGAGCGTCGCGTAGGTATTCACCGCGGCGAACTCGTGGTAATCGAGTCCCGCCCGGCGCAGTCGCTTGTCGTCCAGCTCGAAACCCAGAGGCTCGATCAGATGCAGCTGGCATCCGGTGTTGGCGCACAGGCGGATGATGTTGCCGGTATTTGGCGGTATCTCGGGTTCGAGCAGGGCGATGTGAAACATGCGAGGGCTTCCGAACGCTGGGTCGGCGATAGTGTACAGACGGGTGCCGCGGCGACAACCCCAACCATTCGTGGACCTGCCACGATGCGAACGGCTGGTGAGCACCCTGCGGGAAGGGAACAGCGGAAGTTAAGGGCGAATCGAGGGAGAGGAAAAGTGCGGGCAAAAAAAAGGCGACTCCAGCCTGCCTGAACCGGAGCCACCCCAATACACCCGTAGTAGTTAAAGCATCAAGCGTGCCAATACTCTGAACGACGAGCTTTACTCGCTTTCGTCCTCGTCGTGCCCGTCGATATTCATCCCCAGCTCCTTGATCTTCCGGGTCAGGGTATTACGGCCCCAGCCCAGTAGCTGCGCGGCATCGCGGCGTCGGCCGGCGGTGTGCTTGAGGGCGGTTTCGATCATGATCCGCTCGAATGCTGGCACCGCGACATCGAGCAGATTGGTCACCCCGCGCGCCAGTTCCTGATCGGCCCACGTGCGCAAACTGTGCTCCCAATGCCCGTCGGGTGCACTTTCCTGGTGCTGAGTGAGCAGTTCCGGGGGCAGATCCTCGACGAGTACTTCACGGCTCGACGCCATGACCGTAATCCAGCGGCAGGTGTTTTCCAGCTGCCGCACGTTGCCCGGCCAGGGGAGCGTACGCAGGTAGTCCTGGGTCTGTTGCTTGAGCACCTTGGGTTCTACTGCCAGCTCCTGTGCAGCACGGGCCAGGAAGTGCTGCGCAAGGGCGGGAATGTCCTCACGGCGTTCGGCCAGCTTGGGAATGTGTATGCGGATAACATTCAAACGGTGGAACAGATCCTCGCGGAACTTGCCGGCTTGTACCAGTCCTTCGAGGTCCTGGTGCGTGGCCGCGATGATGCGAACGTCTACCTTGATCGGGGTATGCCCGCCGACACGGTAGAACTCGCCATCGGCGAGAACACGCAGCAGCCGGGTCTGGGTTTCAGCGGGCATGTCGCCGATTTCATCGAGAAACAGCGTGCCGCCATCCGCCTGCTCGAAGCGACCACGTCGCTGCACGGCAGCGCCGGTGAAGGCGCCTTTCTCGTGGCCGAACAGCTCCGACTCCATCAGGTCCTTGGGGATTGCCGCCATATTCAGGGCGATGAACGGGTTGCGCGCCCTTGGGCTGTGCCGATGCAGGGCATGGGCCACCAGCTCCTTGCCGGTGCCTGATTCGCCGTTGATCAGCACGGTAATGTTCGAATGCGAGAGCCGGCCGATTGCGCGGAACACCTCCTGCATCGCCGGGGCCTCGCCAATGATCTCGGGGGTCCGCGTTTGCGCCGTTTCCGGCTCCTGGCCTTCCTGCTCACGGCTGTGTGCCAGGGCGCGACGTACCAGGGCTACCGCTTCGTCAACGTCGAATGGCTTGGGAAGATACTCGAAGGCACCGCCCTGATAGGACGCGACGGCACTGTCCAAATCGGAGTGTGCGGTCATGATGATCACGGGCATGCGCGGGTGTTGATCGCGAATCTGCGCGAGCATTTCCAGCCCGCTGGTGCCCGGCATGCGGATGTCGCTGATCAGTACGTCGGGGTGTTGCCGTGAAAGCCGCGCCAGCGCGCTGTCGGCACTGTCGAAGCAGACCGGCTCCATCCCCTCCTGCTGCAGCGCCTTTTCCAGCACCCAGCGGATGGAGCGGTCATCATCGACAATCCAGACATTTTCGGCTCGGCTCATGGATTCACTCTCCGGGGCTGTGTTCCAGTGGCAGGAACAGGGTAAACAGGGTGCGGCCGGGTGCGCTCTCGCATTCGATCAGGCCCTGATGCTGGCTGACGATATTCTGCGTGATGGACAACCCCAGTCCGGTGCCTTCGGCACGGCCGCTGACCATGGGATAGAAGATGCTTTCGACGATGTCGTCGGGTATGCCGGGTCCGTTATCGATGATCTGGATTCGGCAGACCAGGCGGTGGCGCACCTGGCCGATGGTGAACTGGCGAAGGGCCCGGGTTTCCAGCGTGATTTCGCCTGTCTCCAGGCCTTGCGCTGCCTCGATAGCCTGCATCGCGTTGCGTACGATATTGAGCACAGCCTGAATCAACTGCTCGCGATCGCCCATGATGTCGGGAATGCTCGGATCATAGTCGCGCTGCAAGGTAAGGCGGCCCTGGGTCTCGGCCTGCAACAGGCTGATCACCCGCTCGGTGATCTCGTGAACGTTGAGCGGTTGCAGGTTCGGTGGTCGGTAGGGCCCGAGCATGCGATCGACCAGATTCCGCAGTCGGTCGGCTTCGGCGATGATCACGTCCGTATAGTCCTTCAGCGACTCTTCCGGGAGCTCGCGTGCCAGCAACTGCGCCGCCCCGCGGATGCCGCCCAGTGGATTCTTGATCTCGTGAGCCAGCCCGCGCACCAGAACCTTGGTCACTTCCTGTTTGGAGAGCTGCGCCTCTTCCTTGGTGATGCGCAACAACCTGTCGCGGGGGTACAGCTCCATCAGTATCCAGTCGCGTTCACCGGCAGTGATCGGGGTCACCGAATAATCGACCATCAACGCCTGACCGTTGGCCAGGTTCAGCTGCGCCTCGCGTTTGGTGAATGGGTCACCGGTTTTCAGCGAGCCGAGCAGCGACGCCAGGGCGGCGCTCGTATCGTTGAACAGCTCCCCGACCGGTTGGCGCAGCACGCGTTGCCCGCTGACCGCGAGCAACATTTCAGCGGCAGGATTGAGGTAGGTCAGGCGCAACTCGGCGTCCAGCAGCATCACGGCTGTGGTGAGATTGTCGAGGATCTGTCTGAGGTAACGGTCGGGCAGCATATCGGTATCCATAATGTGAGCATGGAAATGCAAGAAGCGAACCAATACAGGGCGCAAGCGTAATTGCTCTGTGCGATCCCGCGCGCGAACTCGCAACGTCCATGCTCGGGAAGCCGTCACAGGACCCTGAGCCTTTACAGGCGGGAAGGACAGGGCGATGGAGCGGGGTCCTTTGCGCGAAGAGCGGCTACTCTCCCACCGCCTGATCAATCGAGGGCGCTCGAATCCTTGGCAGCGCGTGCACAAAGAATGACACCCCAAAATAAAAAACGCACCTAAATGGTGCGCTTGTTGGTTGAGGGAGCGAATTCAGCCGCCGCTGCCGGCGCCACTGCCCGCCGCTGACGGGGCGGGCACATTGGGTGCGCGAGGAGCCGCGGGTGCGGTTGGCGCCTGATTGGCACCGCCCCGGCCGGGCTGGTTTAGCGAGGTGCGTTGAACATGCAGTATGACCGGCTCGCTTCGCTGCAGGGTTTCACCGCGAGCGTTGACCACTGCAACCGCAACGGCGTGGCTTCCGCGATCAACATTTGGCACCACCAGCTGATAAGTCGATTGTCCGATGCCTGGCGTGCTGACATCCGTGGGCTCTCCGTCCATTTCCACGCGCAGGAGATGACGGCTGCTCAATGGCGGGTCGGTCTCGACGGTCAGCACCACGCTGCCATCGTTGGCGCGCACCGGCTGATCGTCTGACGGATTGGTAATCGCCAGGCGCCGATAATTGGCCTGCTGCGAGCCGGAGCCGCCATCGGCCGACTGCGATTCGTCACGCTCCAGGCTCGGCATTTCTGGCGGCGGCTCGATGGTGTTCACCTTCGGTACTTCGACGCTCTGGCCTTTGCCATCCGGCGACTGCTGATCCGAATAGACGCGGTTTCCATCGGCGTCGGTCCAGGTGTAGACCTCGGCCTGCGCCGGCAACGCGACTATCGCGGTCACCAGCGACAGGGCCGCAAACAGGGTTGTGTTCTGCATCTACTTTCACTCCTTTGACGTTGGGTAAAGCGTCGCATCGGCTCGCGAGACTGGCAAGAGCAAGACGGCGCCCGGCGGACAGGCGAAAAAAAAGGGCGCCCGAAGGGCACCCTTTTTCGACTGCAGTGGCAGAACCAGGTTCAGACGCTGTAGTACAGGTCGTATTCCAGCGGGTGAACGAAGGTGCGCACCTTGATTTCTTCGGCCGCCTTCAGCTCGATGTAGGCGTCGATGAACTCGTCGGTGAATACGCCGCCCTTGGTCAGGAAGCCGCGATCGGCGTCCAGCGATTCCAGGGCTTCCTTCAGGCTGCCGCAAACCTGAGGGATCTTGTCCGCTTCTTCCGGCGGCAGGTCATACAGGTTCTTGTCAGCCGCATCGCCAGGGTGAATCTTGTTCTGGATGCCGTCCAGGCCAGCCATCAGCAGTGCAGCGAAGCACAGGTAGGGGTTGGCAGCCGGATCCGGGAAGCGGGCTTCGATACGGCGCGCCTTCGGGCTGGAAACGTACGGAATACGGATCGAGGCCGAACGGTTACGCGCAGAGTACGCCAGCATGACCGGCGCTTCGAAACCGGGAACCAGACGCTTGTAGGAGTTGGTCGACGGGTTGGTGAAGCCGTTCAGTGCCTTGCCGTGCTTGATGATGCCGCCGATGAAGTACAGGGCGGTGTCGGACAGGCCGGAGTAGCCTTCGCCAGCGAAGGTGTTCTTGCCATCCTTGGAGATGGACATGTGCACGTGCATACCGGAACCGTTGTCGCCATACAGCGGCTTGGGCATGAAGGTGGCGGTCTTGCCGTAGGCGTCAGCAACGTTGTGCACGCAGTACTTCAGCGTCTGCACTTCGTCAGCCTTCTTGGTCAGGGTGTTGAACAGCACACCGATTTCGTTCTGGCCGGCAGTCGCCACTTCGTGGTGGTGAACTTCCACCTGCAGACCCATTTCTTCCAGGGCGTTGCACATGGCGGTACGGATTTCGTGGTCGTGATCGACCGGCGGAACCGGGAAGTAGCCGCCCTTGACGCCCGGACGGTGACCCTTGTTACCGGTTTCGATGTCGGCGTCGGTGTTCCAGGAAGCCTGCTCGGAGAAGATCTTGAACATGGAGCCGGAGATGTCGGACTTGAATTTCACTTCGTCGAAGACGAAGAATTCGGGCTCCGGACCCACGAATACGGTGTCACCGATACCGGTGGACTTCAGATACTCTTCGGCGCGATGAGCGATGCCGCGCGGGTCACGGTCGTAACCCTGCATGGTCGACGGTTCGATGATGTCGCAAACGATGATCAGCGTCGGCTCTTCGGTGAACGGATCAAGAACGGAAGTGCTGTCGTCGGGCATGAGAATCATGTCGGAAGCTTCGATGCCCTTCCAGCCTGCGATAGAAGAACCGTCGAACATCTTGCCTTCTTCGAAGAAGTCGTCGTTGACGTCGCGAGCCGGCATGGTGACGTGCTGCTGCTTACCTTTGGTATCGGTAAAGCGCAGGTCAACCCACTTCACTTCGAACTCTTTGATCAGTTGAATCGCTTTCGACATGTTTTCCTCCAACAGGAATCATATGCCGGGCTTCTGGCCCGGCGCCTCAAATTTTGAGCGGGACTTACCGTTGATCCGCTTGCCTTACAACAGAGCAAAAGATGTGCCATTTCGGAGCATGCTCTGAAAGGCCCGCCTTACAGCCATCGCGCGTGTTTTCGCAGTGCTGCGCACCATTGTTGTGCACTCTATGGGTGCGCTACAGGGCTGGCATGCACAACTATAGTGCACTGGCGCAGTGTGCAAGGTTTCGCCGACCAGCGTCAGCCGGCGTATAATGCGCCGCTTTTGCGCACCTTACATCAGCAAATGAAACTCATCATAAAATTTTTCCCCGAAATCACCATCAAGACGCGCCCTGTACGCAAGCGCTTCATCCAGCAGCTCAAGGGGAATCTGAAGACGGTTCTCAAGGCCATCGACCCTGAAGCACGCGTCAGCGGCAACTGGGACTTTCTCGAAGTGAGCCTGGGTACCGACCCCGCGGTGCAGAAGCGTTGCATCGAGCGGCTGCGCAATACACCCGGCATCGCGCACTTCGTGGAAGTGCACGATTATCAGCTCGAGTCGCTCGAGCAGCTTGCCGATCTCTGCGTGGCGAACGTCGGCGATCAGATCCGCGGCAAGGTCTTCGCCGTCCGCTGCAAGCGCGTGGGCACGCATCCATTCAGCTCACCGGAAGCCGCGGCGTTCCTCGGCTCTGCGTTGGTCGAGCGCTGCGGCGCTGCCGGCGTATCGTTGAAGAACCCCGAAGTGTGGGTCGACGTCGAATTGCGCGATCAGCGCGTGCTGTTGATCCAGGCGCGGCACAAGGGCATGGGCGGGTTTCCGCTCGGCACCCAGGAACCGGTGCTGTGCCTGCTGTCCGGGGGCTTCGATTCCACCGTGGCAGCGTACTCGATGCTACAGCGGGGCCTGCTGCCTCATTTCATATTCTTCAACATGGGTGGTCGCGCCCATGAGCTCGGCGTCCGGCAGGTCGCGCATTACATGTGGGAGCGCTACGCCAGCAGCCATCGATTGCGTTTTATCAGCGTGCCGTTCGAAGGGGTGGTCGGTGAACTGCTGAAGAACATCGATAACCCGCTGATGGGGGTGGTGCTCAAGCGCATGATGCTGCGCGCAGCCAACCGGGTCGCCTGGCGGCTGGGGCTTGATGCACTGGTAACCGGCGAGGCGATTGCTCAGGTCGCCAGTCAGACGCTGCCGAATCTGCGGGTGATCGACGAGGCCAGCGATCTCCTCGTGCTGCGCCCGCTGATCACGACCAGCAAGACCGATATCATCAGCACCGCACGAGCGATCGGCACGGAAGGCTTTGCCAGCAGCATGCCGGAGTATTGCGGCATCATCTCGGTCAATCCGGCAATCCGCACCACGCCAAACCAGGTCGAGGCGGCCGAGGCCAACTTCGACTTGCAGATACTCGATGCCGCGATTGCTGCGGCCGGCTATCACGAGTGTCAGGAGCTGGACCAACCCATGGAGGGCATCAGTGATGTCGAGTTGGTAGATGAAGCGCTGACCGGCCAGATCGTCATCGATATTCGCCATCCGGACGAGCAGGAGCAGGCCCCTTTTGCCATCGAGGGAGTGGAGGTCAAGGCGATTCCGTTCTATGAGCTGTCGACCCGCTTCAAGGAGCTGGACCCGGCGCGCAACTATCTGCTGTATTGCCAGAAGGGCATCATGAGCCAGATGCACGCCCAGACCCTGGCCGATGCCGGGCATGGCCATGTCAGGGTTCTCCGGCCGAGGTAGCGGCCGGAGAACAGCGGTGAGCTTCAAGCTTCAAGCGGTAAGCTTGTCCGTGCGGGCCGCGGCCAAGGTGCTCAGGAATAGCGCTCGTCAATGCTTGACGCCATGCTGTCCAGCCGCACACTAGCTTGCAGCTTGCAGCTTGCAGCTTGCAGCTTGCAGCTTGCAGCTTGCAGCTTGCAGCTTTGCGAAGCCCCTCCGTCGCCCGTCCGGCGAAAAACCCTGTGCTGTCACACTGACCTCTGTATAATGCCCCCTCATTTTTATCTAGCCGGCCTCGCCGCGCCACCAGGAAGTCCATAGTGATCGAGAATCTCCGCAACATCGCCATCATCGCCCACGTTGACCACGGCAAGACCACGCTGGTTGATGCATTGCTGCGCCAGTCCGGCACGCTCGATCGCAAGGAGCTCGATTCCGAGCGCATCATGGACTCCAACGATCAGGAAAAAGAGCGCGGTATTACCATTCTGGCGAAGAACACCGCCATCAACTGGAACGGCTACCACATCAATATCGTCGACACCCCCGGCCACGCCGACTTCGGTGGCGAGGTAGAGCGTGTGATGAGCATGGTCGACTCCGTACTGCTGCTGGTCGACGCGGTCGACGGCCCGATGCCGCAGACCCGCTTCGTGACTCAGAAGGCCTTCCAGGCCGGTCTGCGCCCGATCGTGGTGGTGAACAAGATCGACCGTCCGGGCGCACGTCCGGATTGGGTCATCGATCAGGTGTTCGACCTGTTCGACAGCCTCGGCGCCTCGGAAGAGCAGCTCGACTTCCCCTTCGTCTACGCCTCGGCCATCAACGGCATCGCCGGCCTTGATCCGGAAGACATGGCAGAAGATCTGGTGCCGCTGTTCCAGACCATCGTTGACCGCGTACCGACTCCGGAGGTCGATCTGGACGGCCCTTTCCAGATGCAGATCTCCGCGCTGGACTACAACAGCTTCCTCGGCGTGATCGGCATCGGCCGCATCCGTCGCGGCAAGATCAAGGCCAACAGCCCGGTCATCGCCATCGACGCCGAAGGCAAGAAGCGCAATGGTCGTATCCTCAAGATCATGGGTCACCACGGCCTGCAGCGCGTTGAAGTCGCTGACGCTCAGGCTGGCGATATCGTCTGCATCAGCGGTTTCGATCCGCTGTTCATCTCCGACACCCTGTGCGACCCGCAGAACGTCGAAGCCATGACCCCGCTGACCGTCGATGAGCCCACCGTGAGCATGACCTTCCAGGTCAACGATTCGCCGTTTGCCGGCAAGGAAGGCAAGTTCGTCACCAGCCGCAACATCAAGGAGCGTCTGGAAAAGGAACTGCTGCACAACGTTGCCCTGCGTGTTGAAGAGGGCGACAGCGCTGACAAGTTCAAAGTCTCCGGTCGTGGCGAACTGCACCTGTCGGTTCTGATCGAAACCATGCGTCGTGAAGGCTTCGAGCTGGGCATTTCCCGTCCGGAAGTGGTCATCAAGGAAGTCAACGGCGAGAAGCAGGAGCCCTACGAAAACGTCACCATCGACATCGAAGAGGCTCATCAGGGCCCGATCATGGAGCAGATGGGTCTGCGCAAGGGCGATCTGTCGAACATGGTTCCGGATGGCAAGGGCCGTGTACGTCTTGAGTACACAATCCCGGCGCGTGGCCTGATCGGCTTCCGTAACTCGTTCCTGACCATGACCTCCGGCTCCGGCATCATGACCAGCACCTTCAGCCACTACGGGCCGATCAAGGCCGGTGAAGTGGGCCAGCGCCAGAACGGCGTACTGGTCTCGATGGCGACCGGCAAGGCGCTGACCTACTCGCTGGAAACCCTGCAGGACCGCGGCAAGCTGTTCCTCGAGCCCGGCCAGGAAATCTATGAAGGCCAGCTGGCCGGTATCCACAGCCGCGACAATGACCTGGTGATCAACCCCACCAAGGGCAAGAAGCTCGACAACATGCGCGCCTCCGGCAAGGATGAAACCATCCAGCTGGTACCGCCGGTCAAGTTCACCCTTGAACAGGCCCTCGAGTTCATCGATGACGACGAGCTGGTAGAAGTGACGCCCAAGTCGATCCGCTTGCGCAAGAAAGTGCTCAACGAAAACGAGCGCAAGCGCGCCAGCAAGAACTAAGCGTGCGCTGACCTGCAAAAACCCGCCCGGGCGACCTGGCGGGTTTTTGCTTGTTTGAGCAGTCCGCTTAACAGGAGTCGGAATGACCGGTATTCAAATCAATCGCAAGTCCCTGCGCCGCTGGTGCCTGGGCATCCTCTGCGGTTTGATTCCCGTTGTCCCGAGCGTCGCTGAAACTGCCAGCCCGGAAGCTACCGCTCGAGAGCCCCTGAACTGGACCGTATGGCCGCTGCCAGGCGTGGTCAACGTACGTGACGGTCAGCCTACCGATGGCGCAACCATGGACATGCTGCGGCTGGTGATGTCGAAGCTGCCGGCGTTCGAAGCACAGTACCGGCTGGGCAACCGCTTCCGCCAGCAGCAGGAGATGCAGCAAGGCCAGGACTTCTGTTCCACCCCGCTGTTCCGCCGCGCGGATACCGACGAGTACGCCTACTTCATCCCTTTCATGGCCAGCACCCCGATCCAGATGGTGATTCGGCGCAGCGCAGCGGCGGATTTCCCCATCGAGGACGGCGCGATTTCCCTCGCGGCGCTCGCCGAGCGGGACGATCTGCGCGGTGGATATTCCGGCTTTCGTACCTACCCGCCAGTGATCTCCAGCTGGCTGGAGCAGGCCCGGCGAGACGACCGAATCGAGCGGGCCACTGGCACCCCCAGCGGCGAAAATCTGTTGCGGATGGTCAGCCTGGAGCGGATCGATTACGCGTTCGAGTTTTCCATCCTGATCAACACGGTGAACAAGCGCCTGCGCAATGGTGAAGCGTTGAGGGGTGTGCCGATCAAGGGGCATGGCGCCCTGATCGACGCGGGGATCTACTGCTCCCGCACACCCTGGGGCAAGCGCGTCGCCGGTGAACTCGACCGGGTCATCCGGGAGCTGGCCAGCGACCCGGAGACCTTTTTGGCACTGTACCGGCCCTGGGTGCCTGAAGACACCTATGCGCTCTACCAACACGATCTGCGCGCCTATTACCGGCAGCGCGCCTCACGTACCACACCCATCGATTAGCTTTCCAAACCGTGACCGCTTGGTCATGCACGGAATAGACGGTCGTTCAAGCGGTCACCTGACCATTGGTCTGTGGGTGGCCATCTTTATGCCATCTTCGTGACGCCTTTCCCCATTCCATCTTTCTTGCATGGCTCAGCGACATCAGTCTGGCAATAATCCGCCCGGTGAATGTCTAGCTGTTACCAGGGAAGGTGTTGTAATGCGGATTGCATTGAGCGCAATGACTGCGCTGGCTGTAGTGCTGTGGTGTCCGATCGTTCTTGCCCAGGCCACGCCGGGCGATATCAACCTGATTCGTGATCGCCAGGAGCAGCTCCTGCGCGAGCAGCAACAACGGCTGCAGGAGCTGCAATCGCTGCCCGGCAGCACGCCGGATCGCCAGCCTGCGCTGGGCGCCGAACCCGATCGCTGCTTCCAGATCGATCGTATTCGTCTTCAGGGCGTCAGCCTGCTCGACGCACCAACCCAACAAGACCTGATCGAGCCGTACCAGGGCCAGTGCCTCGGCGCGACCGGCCTGAATGACCTGCTCAAACACATCACCGCCCGCTATCTTGATCGCGGCTTTGTGACTGCGCGCGCCTATCTGCCCCAGCAGGACATGAGCGATGGTGAGCTTGAAGTCATCCTCATCGAAGGGCGGCTGGAAGGGTTCGACGGTGCTGGCCTGGCGTCGGATCGCGAAATGGCCATGGCCTTCCCGGGCGCAGTCGGCGAGCACCTCAACCTGCGTGAACTGGAGCAGATGATCGACCAGCTGGGTCGGCTTCCTTCGCGACAGGTGCAGATCGAGCTGTTACCGGGCGAGCAGATGGGCGGCAGCCGCGTTCAGCTCAAGGGGCTGCGCAGCAAACCCTGGCAGGTTGCGCTTGGCCGACACAACGATGGCCAACTCGGCACCGGCGAGCAGCAATGGGAGGCCGCGCTGGCCTGGGATAGCCCCCTTGGACTGGCCGACCAGTTGCGGCTGCGTACCGGTGGCGATGCGGTCAGCGACCACTGGCGGCACTCTTCCAACCAGAGCCTGTTCTATAGCGTGCCCTACGGCTGGTGGACGGCGAGCTACGCCTATAGCCAGAGCTATTACCGAACCCTCAACCAGGCCGCTAACTTCGATTTCACCTCCGACGGCGAGAGCAAGCGGCACCAACTGACGCTGGAGCGCACCCTGCATCGCGACAGCGTTGGCAAAACCGGCGCTGCGGTCGGCCTGGCGCACCTGCGCACGCGTAACTACATCGAAAACTCTCTGCTCGACTCCTCCAGCCACCGGCTGAGCGAACTGCAGCTGGGTGTCAATCACGGCCGGCGTATTGGCGGGGCTTTCGTCAATGGCGATATCGGCTGGCAGCATGGCATCGGCGCATTCGATGCGCAGAGCAATGGTCGCCCACGGGGCAGCCAGCCGGTCGCCAACTACAACAAGTACACGCTCACCCTCAGCTACCTTCAGCCGCTGCGCCTATGGGACGAGAGCTTCAGCGTCGAAAGTCTGATCTACGGCCAACGTAGTGAAGACGTACTCTTCGGCCCCCAGCGGATGAGCCTGGGTGGGCTGGCGTCGGTGCGGGGTTTCAAGGAGCAATCGCTCGCCGGTGACAGCGGCTTTTACTGGCGCAACAACCTTCGCTGGCGGCAAGCCGTGACCTTCGCGCCGCTCACCCCCTGGGTCAGCGAGTACGGCGTAGCCCTGGGCTACGACCTGGGCGCGATTCGGTCCGACGAGTACAACCCGGGGCAGAGCGGCCGGCTCAGCGGCAACGCGCTGGAGCTGTCGTTGCGCGGCAAGCACATCGCCGCAAGCGTGACCTTTGCCCAATCGCTGGTGCGCCCGGACGCGTTACCCCGCGACGAGAACCCGACCTATTTCCGTATCGATCTGTTTTTCTGATCAGTTGTTTCAGGGATGAATACCATGGATACCCGCAGCCCTCTGTTCCAGAACGTCGCCGCCATTCTAGTCGGCGTGTTGTTCATCAATCCGGTCGTCGCCATGGGCGCCGACCTTGCCCTGGACGCAGCCGCCGGCGGCAACGCCAGCCTGGGTCAGGCGGGCAATGGCGTGCCGGTGGTCAACATTGCCACCCCGAGCTCTGCGGGGCTATCGCACAACCGCTTCAATGAATACAACGTGGGCCAGCAGGGGCTGATCCTGAACAATGCCACGGGTGCGACCAACAGCACCCAGCTGGGCGGCATCATTCTGGGTAACCCGAACCTGTCCGGCGGCGCAGCCGGGCTGATTCTCAACGAGGTTACCGGCGCCAACCCGAGTAATCTGCGCGGCTATACCGAGGTGGCGGGCCAGCGCGCCGGGGTGATCGTCGCCAACCCCCACGGCATCACCTGTGATGGCTGCGGTTTCATCAATACCCCGCGCGTCACCCTGAGTACCGGCAAGCCGATCATCGAGCAGGGTGCACTTCGCCAGTTCGACGTCGACGGCGGGGCGATTCGCATCGAAGGCGCCGGCCTCAACGCCAGCAATGTCGACCGCTTCGATCTGATCACCCGCAGCGCGCAGATCAACGCCAACCTGCACGCCAACCAGCTGAACATCGTCACCGGCCGCAACCAGGTCGATGCGGATTCACTGGCTGCCACCGCCAAGGCCGATGACGGCAGTGACAAGCCCGCCCTGGCACTCGACAGCTCCGCGCTGGGCGGTATGTACGCCGGCGCCATTCAGCTGATCGGTACCGAGCAGGGCGTCGGCGTGCGGCTGGCTGGCGACATGGCAGCACATGCTGGTGATATTCATATCGACGCCAACGGCAATCTGAGCATGGCGCGTACGGCGGCGGCGGGGGATGTACGCATCGCCGCCAATCAGGTCGATCTGACTGCCGATACCTATGCGGAGGGTCAGGCGTCCGTAAAGGCCAGGGAAGCCCTGACCGTACACGACAGCCTGGCTGCCGCGGGAGCGGTTCAGCTCGCTGCCGATACCGTAGTCAACCGAGGCGTCATCGAAGCGGGTGTCGCTGCCGGTGGCACCAGCAATTTCAGCTCGGATCTCAACGTCTCCGCCAACAATCTAGTGAAC
Organism: Halopseudomonas nanhaiensis; assembly: GCF_020025155.1. Taxonomy (NCBI): domain Bacteria; kingdom Pseudomonadati; phylum Pseudomonadota; class Gammaproteobacteria; order Pseudomonadales; family Pseudomonadaceae; genus Pseudomonas; species Pseudomonas nanhaiensis. Next base: position 3,437,376 of record NZ_CP073751.1, on the reverse strand, counting down.
GAAGGCAGTTTGCTGGCGAGCGGTTCGGCGGCTATCCAGGCTAGTGGAACACTGGACAACCGCCAGGGTACGGTTGCCGCCGACGACCTGCAGATTTCAGCCGCAGCGCTGCTCAATGCTGACGGCCGTGTATTGGCCGACACCCAGCTTGCGGTACGAGCCAGCCAGCTCGACAACCAGCAGGGCGTGATGCACAGCGGCCAGACTGCCAAGCTCAACGTGGCCAACACGCTGGATAACCGCGGCGGCGATATTATCGCCATGGGTGAGATGCAGCTTTCCGCTGGCGCGCTGGACAACAGCACGAACGGGTGGGTCGCAAGCGCCGGAGCAGCACGCGTCGAGTCCGCAACCATTACCAACCAGAACGGCGAAATCTCCAGCCAACAGAGCCTGGCGTTAATCGCCGGTCAGATGAACAACGGTGAGGGCCGCGTGATCGCTGGTACCTCACTTGATGCGCAGGTTAGCCAACTCGACAACCGCGCCGGGCTCATCTCCGGCATGGCCGGGATCGCTCTCGTTGGCGACAATCTGGACAACAGCAGCCAAGGAACACTGTCCAGCCGCGAGGGGGCGGTGTCTGTCACGCTGTCCGGCAAACTGGATAACCATAGCGAAGGGGCTGTCGTCAGCGCGGGTGCGCAGCAGCTACAGGTCGGCTCGATCGATAACGGCGCGGGCGGCATCCTGTCCAGCCAGAGTAACCTGAGCATTGTTGCGCAGCAGACGCTGGACAACTCCGTCGGGGTGATCAGTGCAGGCTCTGGTCTGACCATCGACGCCTCAGAGCTGATCAACCAGGACGGGCAGATGCAGAGTGCCGGCCCGTTCGCGCTAACGGCAGCCAGCCTCGATAACCGTACCGGGCAACTGGCCAGCGGCGGCACACTGACGGTCAGACTGACCAATGCACTGTTCAATAATGCTGGCCAGCTTACGGCAGCCGGGCCGTTACGAATCGAAGCGACGCGAATCGACAACAGCAACGGCTACCTGGCCAGCAATCAGCTGCTGAATCTCTTTGGCGTCGACCTGCTGAATATGGGCGGATCGATCGTCGCCACTGACGCTTTCGCCGTCAATATGAGCGGCACCCTCGACAACAGCGGTACCGGATTGCTACTAAGCCGCAATGCAACTGTGACGCTGGACGCTGGCGAGGTCCGTAACGGCGCAGGGACCGTCCAGGCCGCCAGCGACGTGGTCGTCAACACGGCCGGAGCTCTCGACAACCGTGGTGGGCAGCTAATCGCCCAAGGCGACCTCGAGGTAAACGCGGCACAACTGAACAACAGCAACAACGGGCTCTTGAGTGCGGCCTCTGGATGGTTGACTGCACGCATCAGCGGCGCGGTGAGCAACATCGCGGGCGTGCTGCAGGCCGAGTCGGTTAACCTCAATGCGGGTGTCGTGGATAACAGTCAGGGTCGCATTACTGCGCTGGCCGGCGATGCGAGCATTCAGGCAGGCAGCCTGACCAATCGCCAAGGCAATCTGTTGGCAAGCGGCAATCTGGCTCTTGATAGCACCCTACTTGATAACAACCTCGGCCGCATCGGCGCGCAATACATCGAGTTGTCCGCAAGCGATCTGCTCAACGTAAACGGCTTGATCGAAAGCGACTCGCACCTGGTGTTGAATACCGGAACGCTGGACAACCGTAACGGCAGCCTGCGCGCGCTCGGTCAGACTGGCACCACCTCGATTATCACCCGCTCTACGCTGGATAACCGCAGCGGCACCATCGAAAGCGCCAACACGGACTTGCGGCTCAATCTCGGTGGGTTGCTTAACGCCGGTGGCACCGCCAGGCACGTCGGTACCGGCCGCCTGGACGTAGCTAGCCAGACTGTTACTCAGGCCGGAGGCAGCCTGATCACCCACGGCGATCTCACGCTAGACGCCGCCGAATGGATTCACGAAGGCCTGCTCCAGGCGGCGAACCTCACGCTGAACGTGGGCCGGTTCACGCAGAATCAGACTGGCCGCATCATCGCTAGCGATTCACTCGTAGCAACCGGTGGGCACTGGACCAACCACGGCTTGCTGACCAGCGATGGCACGCTCGATCTGCGCTTGACCGGTACCTATAACGGCACCGGAACGCTCTCCAGCCTCGGTGACATGAGCTTTGCGGCCCACACGGTGGACCTTGCCAGTGCCGGCCGCACGGGTGCCGGTGGCAACGCAACTGTCAGCATCACCCATGCGCTCACCAACCATGGCCGCCTGACGGCCGGGCAGGACCTGAGCCTCACGACGGGTTCGCTGTACAACTACGGCACGCTGGGCGCAGGGGAGGATGTACGCCTGCAGGCTGCCTCTCTACTGAACCAGGGTGGTCTGCTGTTCAGTGGCAGCGATATGCACCTGCGTGGTAACGCGCTGACCAACCTGCGCGGCGATATCTACAGCCTCGGCGACCTTTCCTTCGCAGCCAACGATGCAGGCGCGCTTGCCGGCCGCTTCAGCAACCTGTCCGGAACGGTCGAGAGTCAGGGGAACCTGTCCATAGCGGCGAGCTTCCTGGAAAACGCTCGTGAAACGCTGGATATCGTGACCGAGAAGGTCTCGGCACGGTTGATCTACCTGGGGTGTGGTGACTGTGGCGGCACCAAGGAAAGCTCTTACTTCGACCTGGAAGAAGTCGATCGTACCTCGGCGACCCGTGTTAGCCCGCAGGCGCAGCTTCTGGCCGGCCAATCCATGCGTTTGCATAGCGATGTGCTGGAAAACCGGTACAGCCTGCTAGCCTCTGGCGCGAATCTTCGCATCGACACCGGTACGCTCCTGAACAAGGGAGCCCAGACCGGCGATGTCACCACTGTGCGTAAACTCAGTGCTTATCGCGTCTACCAACGATATGTCGACGCGAGACGGGCCGAGTCCAACGAATTCAATGACCGCAATTGGATAGATAGTCCGACCTATGCCCCGAATGACATTACTGCGGATATCGACTATTTCTTCCGTCACATCAGTCTCGACGAAGGGATCAGGGAGCCGGTTTACACCAACCGGGTCGACTACCACGCCACCATCCAGGCTGCCGGCGATGTCACCATCAACGCCGCCGAGCGCATCGATAACAGCGTCATCCGCCCCGGCTTCGCTTACACCTCTGGCGGTAACCGCACGCAAAGCACCAATCCCGGTACGGGTCAGGCTACCTATGTCGTTCTCAACCCGCACTTGCCGCCGGATCTTCAGCAACAGCAGGTCGACCCGCTAAGCCTGCCCGGCTTCAGCCTGCCGCAGGGCGAGAACGGCCTGTTTCGTCTCAGTGGTCAGTCAGGCCAGGCCCCGAATCAGCCTGGCGCAGTGCCGAATCAGGGCGCGATCGTCACGCCTGGCAACACGGCGCCGGCCCAGCGCTACCTGATCGAGACCAACCCAGCGCTGACCGATCTGCGTCAGTTCCTCGGCTCGGACTACATGCTCGCGCGCCTGGGCGGCAACCCCGACGACACGCTCATGCGCCTGGGCGATGGCCTGTACGAACAGCGTCTGGTGCGTGAGGCCATCGTCGCGCGCACCGGCCAACGCTTTCTCGCCGGCATGACCAGCGACGAAGCCATGTACCGCTACCTGATGGACAACGCCATCGCCAGCAAGGACAGCCTGCAGCTAAGCCTGGGCGTGGCACTGACCGCTGAACAGGTCGCCGCGCTTACGCACGACATCGTCTGGATGGAAGAGCGTGAGGTCATGGGCCAGCGGGTGCTGGTGCCGGTGTTGTACCTGGCCCAGGCCGAAGGGCGCCTGGCGCCAAACGGCGCGCTGATTCAGGGGCGCGACGTAGCGCTCATCAGCGGCGGCGAACTGCGTAACCAGGGCACGCTGCGCGCCTCGCGCGATCTGGCGGCCAGCGCTCAGAACCTCGACAACCGGGGCCTGCTCCAAGCCCATGAACGGGTGCAGCTGCTGGCGCTGGACAGCATTCGCAACAGTGCCGGCGGCATCATCGCCGGGCGTGAGGTATCCGCCACGGCGCTCACCGGCGATATCATCAACGAGCGCAGCGTTGCCACCCATCAGAGTGAGCGCGGCGAGCGTGCCATGCACCGTCAGGACTTCCTCGACAGCAGCGCGCGGATCGAAGCCAGTGGTGATCTGGCGCTCAACGCCGGGCGGGACCTGCTCAATATCGGCGGTGCCATGAGCGCCGGCGGCAACGCCGAACTGAGCGCCGGGCGGGATCTGCTGATAGCCAGCCAGCGCACTGAAGAAGCCACCCGGCTGCGTGACCGCCGGTCAACGCTCGATCAGCAGATCATCACCCAGCACGCCGGTGAGCTGCAGGTTGGGGGTAATGCTTCGCTTCAGACCGGGCGTGACCTGGCAGTGGTCGGCAGCAAGGTCGAGGCAGGGGGTGACGTGCTGCTCCAGGCGGGTGGCGACCTGACCCTCGCCGCTGCGGCCAACGAATCGCACTTCGAGTATCACCGCGATGGTGGCGGCAAGAAGATCGATGCCGTACGCACCGACATCGTCCAGCAGGCGGCTGAGATCAAGGCCGGCGGCAGCGTGGTTGCCGTCTCCGGTGGCGACACCAACCTGGTCGCCAGTCACATCAGCGCAGGCGACGAAGCCTACGTTTACGCCGGCGGCGATCTGAACTTGCTGGCCGCGGATGACCTGCACTATTCGCTGTACGACAAACAATCCAAAGGCTCCTGGGGCCGCAAGGAAACCCGGCGCGACGAAGTCACTGACGTGCGCAGCGTGGGCAGCAGCATTTCAGCGGGCAGCGATGTCACGCTGATCAGCGAAGGCAGCCAGCGCTACCAGGGCGCGCGGCTGGAAAGCGGTGCCGATATCACGCTGGACAGCGGCGGCACGGTCACCTTCGAAGCGGTAAAAGACCTGCACCAGGAAAGCCACGAGAAGAGCAAGAGCGACTGGGCCTGGAATTCGGCCAAGGGCAAGGGCACCACCGACGAAACCCTGCGCCAGAGCCAGCTCATCGCCCAGGGTAACCTCGCCATCCGCGCTGCCGAAGGCGTGCAGATCGACATCAAGGAAATCGACCAGAACACCGTCAGCCGGACCATCGACGCCATGGTCCAGGCCGATCCGGATCTGGCCTGGCTTAAGGAGATGGAAGCACGCGGCGACGTGGATTGGCAGACCGTGAAGGAAGTACACGACTCGTTCGAGTACAGCCATTCGGGGTTGGGGGTTGGGGCGCAGTTGGTGATTGCGATTGCTGTCGCGGCGATTGTTGGGCCTGCGGTTTCGGGTATGGCTGGAGGCGGCGGCATGGGAGCAGCGGCCGGTGCAGCAGCAAGCGGCGCGGCCACCACCGCGAGCGTCAGCTTTATCAATAACCGAGGCGACCTAGGCGCGGTATTCAAGGACGTTACTTCGAGCGACGCGATCAAGGGTTATGCGACTTCGGCATTGACGGCAGGTGTAACGGCGGGCTACCTGGATCAAGCGTTCGGTGTGGAAACCGACTTTATCAACCACACCACTAAAGGCTTCAAGATTGGCACCATCGGCGGCGCTGCGAAGTTCGGCTCGCACCTCGCCGCTCAGGGCGCCATCCAGGCGGGGAGCCAGACGCTCATCAACGGTGGCAGCTTCAGCGAGAACCTTGAAGCTGCGCTGACCGCACAGGTTTACCACTTGGCGCAGGCCATTGCCTTCAATGCAGTGGGCGATGTGGCTCGCTCGCAAAACTTCGCCGAAGGTGGCTTGGAGAAAACGGCGTTACACGCCCTGACAGGGGGGCTGATCAGTAAGGCGATGGGACAGGATTTCGCGACCGGGGCTTTGGCTGCTGGGGCGAATGAAGCACTTGTCGAAAAGCTTTCGCGCTACGTCGAGCTGAATAACGGACTGGAGCAGGCTGCTTCTCAGATTGTTGGTACCGTTGCTGCTGGCGTAACGGGCGGCGACGTGCATCATGGTGCGGACCTTGCAAAGAATGCTACGGCTTATAATCGGCAGTTGCACTTTGAAGAAAAAGCGCTTGCACGAAAGCTCGCGGAAAGAAGTGAGGGACGCTTCACGGTTGAGCAAATCGAAGACCAGCTTCGAATTGCTGCCATCAATGGGACCGACATCAATGCTTCTACTGATATGCTGGCCGCAGAAGACGGAATATATGACTTCGACGGAAATTGGCGCCCAATCGGCGACAAATATGTCCAGCTTTTCGGAGATGCGAATCGCGACGTCATCGCCTATATCAAAGAGCACACTGATACCTATGCATGGACGCCTTCCGTTGAATTCGGCTATACACCTGACCCTAGGTACTCTGGGATTCCCAGAGGAGGCGATGCGCCACGTGACCGGCTGACGGGTTACGTATTGGACGAAGACGGCGGCTACCGGGTGTCTGTAGTGATCGAAGGAACGTCCCACTCCCCGCGGTTTCGCTCTTGCGGAGATGCCGAATGTTTAGCGGTTGGGGCGAATATCGATTTCTCCGATCCCGCTACGAAACGCTGGATACAAGCTGTCGACGCGCAAACGGCAGATAAGCTTGGCAAAGCTTTCGCGGCTTCGGCTATCGTCGGGCCTTCAAGCTTAGCGGTCGGCTCAACCGGGTTAGGAATCGTAGCGGCGTATCTGAAAGGGGATTCCGCAGGGGCAGTTGGGGCGGCGGTGCTTGCAGAGGGCTTCAACCGTTACGCTGTGGCTCGCGGCCTTACTCCAAGCCAAGCGACAAAGCTCAGCAGCGCTATCGACCTTGCGGGTGGATGGCAGAAACTTGTGGAAGTGGGTCGAGAGTAAAGGCGATGAATTTAGAACACTGGCTTTTTCGCCACCGACATATGGTATGGGCGATTCTCGGAGTTGCCGCTATCACGAATCTGTTGCTCTCATGGGATGAACGCAACACCATGGTATTGGTCATGGTGTTGCAGATAATGTCCGGAAGCGCGATATATAGTTATGTCGCCGGCAAAGATATTTTTATTGGACTCGCCGCTGTTTCAAAAAAAGCTTCAAATTTTGAACGCCGAACGGTGGCAGCGGTTGCTTTGCTCTGCTTCGTTGGGCTCTTATGGGTTGGTGAATAGCAGTCATCAATCCAGATTTTCGGGCGAACTTTCAGAAAAAAGGGGACAGATTGAACTGACTCCGGTTTCACGGACAGGGACAGGGGCTAGATCAATCTGTCCCCTTTTTTTGCTGTGTGGGTATTGCTCTGCTCGTTCAGCGGGCCTGGGCAACCATGCGCCGTTAACCCGCCGACGACCGGCCTAAAGTTCGCTCGCTCCAAGGCGATAGGCCTCTTGCGAGGCTATGAAGCCTTGGAACGATTCTTCCCCGCCTGGTGATGCGCTGCGCAACGTCATCATTCGATGTGCAGCGGCCGGGTGGTTACAAGGATGATCGGAGCAAATTCGTTGTGGCGGATGCCGCAGCGGTACGAGTAAACGTGGAGAGTGCAATGAAAGGGATGTTGCAGGTAGTGGGGTTAGGGATCGTCGCGGCAGTCATCTCTGGCTGCTCGGGGGTGCAAACCAAAGGGCTGACGGCGGATGATTCACTGGCGCTCAAGGATAAGTCAGTCGCCGTGGCACGCTATGCAGATCTGCCAGACTTTGCCGCGCAAACGGCGGTCAACGTGCAGTTCGGAATGATCGGCTACGCAACAGCCGTTTCCAACGGTAATGCCATTATTCGCAACCAGAAGATTGCCGACCCTGCGCTGACGATCGCTCAGCGACTGGGCGAAGGGTTGAGGGGGCAGCATAACGTCACGATCAGCGAGCCGGCCAATCTGGTCATGCACAAGAGCAGCGTCGGCGACATCGTCAAGGCGTACGGCGATCACGATTTCATCCTCGACGTGAAAACCGTTGGCTGGCGGTCGATCTACTTTCCGTCTGACTGGAACAACTACAAGGTCATCTATGCGGCCCACGCCCGGCTGATCGATGCCAAGACCAGCAAGGTGGTAAGTGAAGGCGTGTGCACGCACATGCCGGAATACACGGATACGGATTCGGCGCCGTCATACGAAGCGCTGGAAGACGGGACCGGGCTCCGCGCTGCCCTCGCCGGTTCCATCGATTATTGCGTAGCCGATATTCGTACCAAAACCGGTATGCCTGCAGCCGCCGCGCAGCCGCGGTTCGCAGTTACCTCGCAGTAAGCAGGATCTGACATACCTTGACGCACAGCCTCTGGCTGCGCGTCAGGGTATGCTCGCGCTGGCCAATCCCATCACTGGCCCGTTATTGTTGCAGCCCTCGTTGACCACCTCAGGTAAGGATACCTATTCCGTGCATACAACCATCTCCACTGTGCTCGTCGTGCTCACCGCTTCTGCCCTGATCGTGCTCACGGGTTGCGCTGGTAAACCGGCAACGAGCGAAGCCAGGCTTAATCCTTTGCAGGCGTATCACGAGGGGCAGCTGAACGTGGCCCGAAAGTTCGGGGATTCGGCGCGCAGCGAAGAAGGGCAAGTGCTGGCCTTGCGGCTGGAGGCTGCGGCGCTGGATTCGCTCGGTCGCTCAGAGCAGGCGCTTAGCGTGATCGATCAGGCTTCGGCATTGTCGCCTGAAGACTGGCCAACTATCCGCGCTCGTGCTGGCATCCTTTACAGCCTCGGGCGGACCGATGAGACCTTGCGTTTACTCGCCCCGGCGATGGCTGCCGTGCTGTCGCCGCAAGCCATAGAGTCAAAGCCCGCAGGCATGGAGCCTGCCTACGACATAGTGCCAGCGGTGTTCGCGTTGATCGAAAAAGGCGCGTGGGCACAGGCCGTCGAGATCCTGGAGCATGCCGTGCCGGATGATGACGATCCGGGTTACGCGGCCTATCGCACGCTACTCTACTGCTACATCAAGGCCAGGGCGGGCAGCGACCTGCCGCCTAACGAAATGTTCGAGCGGCAGATCAAGGCGTATTCCGGTGATGCCTCCAGCCATTATGCTGTGCTGGTAAATCTCTGGTCCGGCCAGAAATTTCCGGATGAACTGACCGTTCGACCGGAAGGTTGGCGCGACCCTGCCATTCGCCAGGATGCGCTGGCAGAATTCCTGTTCTACGGGGCGGCCTATGCGAAATACGTCGCCAAGGATTTACGGCCGCGCCAGCTGTTCCTGCCCAGGCTCAACAGACTGAAGCCATACGGCAATATCGAATGGATTCACGCAAAGCGGACGTTCTAGCCTTCGTTCACCGCTGAGCCGCCTTGCGGCTAGCGCGGTGAGCTGTCTCAAGTACCGCGAGGCTCGGTCGATACACGTGCGCCCGGCGTTGTGCCGGAGCGCTTTCTGGAGATACCAATGTACAAGGCTGTTGTTCTCGGATCGCTGATGGTTGCGCTGGGAGGCTGCTCGGTTATCGAGCGTCTGCAATCGCCTGGTACAAGTCGCCCATCGGAGGCCATGCGTGTCATGCAGGCGGCGGGCCAGGCTGACGGGCTGGCCGATCTGGCGATCCCGAAAGCCATGATGGATAACCGGGCTGCAGTGGTGGCCGCAGCCCAGGCAGCCCTGATAGAGGAGCTGGCTCCGGCCAACGCGGGTCGCGCCGAACCGGTCACCTACCCGGTGCAGGCCGCGTTCATGTCATTCAAGGGGCGCACAGATCCGACGCTGCCGCTGCGCACGGATCTGCGCTTTATCGCCTGGTTGCCAGCCAGCCAGGCGGCAGACGAAACGGCCGCACGGCTCAAGTGGTCCGAAGTGCTCGAGCAGGCGGCCGCCCGGGCATTGCCCGATGGTCATGAAACCGAGCCGTTCGAGTGGGTTAATACCTCGGCTGAGGGTATCGAGACGACCCATCGCGCCCTGCGTGTAAACGGCCCGCTGTGCAGCGACTGGTCATGCGTGCTCGAAGGCGGATTCACCAGCCAGGAGAATCCGGCTCTGAGCGAGGCGGCGGCCATGCAGCGGGTGCCGACGCCTTCGGTCGCCGAACATGGCGAAGCGGAATCCTACCTGCAGACCAAGGCGGTGGCGATCACCTTCAGCCAGGTCACCTCGCAGTATCTGGAAGTCGGTCGTGGCGCCCAGTGGCGGATGGAAAAGCAGCCTGTCCCGGGCTTCGATCACAATGCGTTCTATCAGCGAATCAGTGCTGAATTGCCAGACTGGGCCTATATCTACGCGGGCCCGGAAAACCCGATCTACGCGACGCAGGTTCCCGTGGTGCTGCACCGGGGGCAGGCGCGGTTCTTTGCCGTGCCGGGCGGCAGGTTTCGCTGAGGGAGGCCGCCGACCTCACAGCTCGGATCGACGAACATGCTGCGATGCTCGGTGTTGCAAGCGGCGGTTCGCGGTTTGCGGCACGCGTTGGACTCGTCCGTCCGGCTTCCGCCAGAAGGGGGGTTATACTCGCGTTCATTCAGCCGCTGCCGCCGAGACCATCGATGCCCGAACTGAAAACCCTGAGTCTGTTTTTCCTTACTGCAGTGGCAGAGATCGTCGGGTGCTATCTGCCTTACCTGTGGCTCCGCGAGGGCAAGTCGATCTGGCTGCTGGTGCCGGGCGCCGTGAGTCTCGCGCTGTTCGCCTGGCTGCTCTCGCTGCACCCCACCGCCGCCGGGCGCGTCTATGCAGCCTACGGCGGCGTGTATATCTGCGTTGCCATGATCTGGTTGGGGCTGGTGGATGGCATCCGCCCGACCCTCTGGGATGCCGTCGGCTCAGCGGTCGCCCTGCTGGGCATGGCGATCATCATGTTTGCCCCGCGTCACGCCTGACGGAATCGCGCGCCCGCGGCGTGGTCGAAGCCTTTCGACGCAACGATCGGAGTGGTTATGCTGCGGGTCGGTTTGATATCGGATACTCACAATCTGTTGAGGCCGGAGGCGGTTGATTGCCTGCGCGGCTGCGATCACATCCTGCATGGCGGCGATATCGGCGACGAATCGATCCTCGAGCGGCTGGCGGAACTGGCTCCGCTGAGCGTTGTTCGAGGCAACAACGATCGCGACGGCTGGGCCGAGCGGCTACCGCACAGCCTCAGGCTACAGTTCGAGGGGGTGGGAATCTACGCCGTGCATGATATTGCCGAGCTGGATATCGACCCGGTTGCCGAGCAGGTGGGCGTGGTTGTAACGGGTCATTCGCATAAACCACTGATCCGCGAGCGAGAAGGTGTGATCTACGTCAACCCAGGGAGCGCCGGACGCCGCCGATTCAGCTTGCCGATTGCGCTCGGTGAGTTGATCATAGATGGCTCCCAGGTGACGCCGAGAATCATCGAGCTGTCATCCGGATAGACCGGACTCTATCTGACGCGCCAAATGGCGCATTCAAGGCAAATGGAATGCTTAAATCCTTCTTCGAAGAAAAGCTCTACGTGCGCGTAGGCGTCAATCAGTTCGAGATAGACAATCTCAGCACTGGCAAATCAACGGTCGTCACCGCGGCAGACCCTTTTACTACCCGCAGGTTACTGGTCGGTGAGTTCAGCTCGGCGGAAACCCAGCTGCGTGCCGGGATTCGTCAGGCCCAGCGCCCGGGTCTGTTCCGTCGCAGCCCGGCGGTGGTGATTCATCCGCTGGATATGATCGAGGATGGCCTGTGTCAGGTCGAGAGCCGACTGTTCATGGAGTTGGCGGCCGGTGCAGGCGCTCATCGCTTTGTATTATGGACCGGTAACAGACTCTCCCCGCGCCAGGCGTTGGAAAAGCTCGACGAGGCCTGACGCTTACCGCCTGGCGCGCCATTGCCATAGCCAGTACACCCCGCCGAGCAGTGCGGCCAGCAGGCCCGCCGGCAGCTGACTGGGATAGATCAGCGTGCGCCCGGCCCAGTCAGCAGCCACCATCAGCCAGGCGCCGAACAGGCCCGCTGCGATCAAATGCATCCCTGCCTGACGGCCACTCCAGCGATGCGCCATATGCGGGGCCATCAGGCCGACGAAGCTCAGCGGGCCAACCACCATGGTCGCCCCCGCTGCGGCCAGACAGGCCACCAGCAAGGCGCTGGCGCGCGCCAGGGCCATTGGCACACCCAGGCTTTGGGGCATCTCGCCTCCGAGCCCGAGAAGCCTGATCCAGCGCAGCAGAAGGGCAGCAGCCAGCGCACAGCATGCTGCCCAGACGAACAACCACTGCTGCTCGTTGACGGTGTTCTGGTAGGTCGAGCCAGACAGCCAGGTCAGTAACGCCAGCGATTGCGCGTCTCCGCCTGAAAGCAGCAGGCGCACCAGTGCATCGGCCGCGGCGCCGAGGCCGATACCGGTGAGCAACAGTCGCTGCGGGCCCATGTGCTGCTGGCGTGTCAACCACAACAGCAGAGCCAGTGCCGCGGCTGAGCCGGCACCGGCCGCAGCCAGCTGGGCGGAGCGTGGCGCCAGCGGCCAGATGATCAGCAGCGCCACCAGACACATGGCCGCGCCGGAGCTGATGCCGAGTATTTCCGGGCTGGCCATGGGGTTGTGCGTCAGGCGCTGGATGATGGTGCCGGCCAGCGCCAGCAATGCACCGGCGAGTGCTGCGCTGAATACCCGGGGCGCGCGCCATTGCCATACCTCATTCAGCTGGGCCCATCCGGTCCAGTGCCAGCCCTGCGCGCCGGGTGCCCAGTTCAGCGCCAGCCAAAGGGTGGCACAGAAGGCCGTAAGCACGAGCGCCCAGGACAGCCAGCCGGCATGGCGACCGGGTGGAAGACCTTCGCGGCTGGCACCGAATGCACTGGTGTGCCGGCGTAGCAGCCAGACCAGCACCGGGGCGCCGATCAACGCGGTCATGGCGCCGGTGGGGATCAGCCGCGCGCCGAACCACGGCGTGACCAGCTGGGCCAACGTGTCAGCCACCAGCAACAGCAGAGCGCCCACCGGAATGCACCAGAGCAGGCGCGACAGGAAGGTTCTCGGTCCCAGCAGGCGCACCAGCGCCGGGGTGACCAGGCCGACGAAGCCGACCATCCCCACCTCGCTAACTACCAGCGCAGTGATCAGCACGGCGGCGCCCAGCGCGCCGAGGCGAATCCACTGGATCGGCACGCCCAGGCTGGCCGCGCCGTCGCTGCCCAGTTCGAGCATCGCCAGGGGCCTGCGCAGCGCTAGTGCCAGCAATGCGCAGCCGGCGAGCACCGGCCACAGGCGGCCCAGGCCCTGCCAGCCGTACTGATCGAGATTGCCTGCGCCCCAAAGAAACATGCCGGCCAGACGCTGTTCGTTGAGCAGCATCAGCGCATGGCTCAGCGCTCCGCAATAGAGCGTTACCAGCATGCCGGAGAGGGCTACGCTGACCGGCGCCAGGCGATCGCGCAGGCTCAGAAGGAGCACCAGGCCGGTTGCTGCGGCAGCGCCGAACAGGGCAACAACGCTGCGGCCGTGCTCGAGTGCAGAGGGCATTACCAGCAGTGCGGCGGTCAACGCCAGCTGGGCGCCTGCCGCTGTGCCCATGGTGGTGGGCGAGGCGAGGGGATTGCGCAACACCTGCTGCATCAGACAGCCGGCGATGCCCAGGCCGGCGCCCAGCAGCACCGCCATAAGGGTACGCGGTGCCCAGGCCTGCCAGGCCAGCACGCGGGTGAAGCTGTCTGCGTCGAGCAGCTCCGGCAGAGACTGCCAGCCCAGCAATTGCGCCAGCTGCACCACACTCAGGCCAGCGGCAGCCAGGCCGACCAGGGTCAATACGCCCAGTCCGGCTCGACCCGGTAGATTGGCGTTACTGATCAAGCCAGGTCTCGGTGAGCACCTGACCCATGCGCGCCTTGGTCATCACGCTGCCAAAGGTCCATACCGGCGGCACCTCGGTGACCCGCCCGGCCTTGACCGGCTGCAGCGCACGCCATACCGGATTCCGCTGCAGCGCCTGCTGCAGCCCCGGCGGGGTCGGCCTGATGATCAGAAAGTGCGCATCCGGATACTTCCCCAATTGCGCTAGATTAATGGTGGCAAAACCCCAGAAATTGCTCTCGCCGTCCCAGGCGTTGCGCAAGCCGAGTTCTTCCAGTGCCGTTGACAGAAGCGCGTTGGGTGCGTGCACCCGCAAGCTGCGCTCGTCGAGAAAGCTCATCAGCAGCACCGGCTCGTCGGTACGCTCTGCCGCCTTCAGCTGTGCGGCGTACTCTGCCTGCTGCTGGGCAACGCCGTCGAGCAACGCCTGCCCTTGCGCGGCACGATCCAGGCCTTCGGCGATCTGCTGCACGACCTCGGCCGCCCGGCTGGCCGCGTCCTGGCCAGGCTCGAACAGGGTATAGACTGCGGTCGGAGCGATGGCCTCGAAGGCCGGCAGCATGCTGTGCAGGTCGCTGCTGACCAGAATCAGGTCAGGCCTCGCCTGGCTGATCGCCTCCAGATTGGGCTCGCGCCGATTGCCCACGTCCAGCGCTCCCTCGGGCAGCGGCGGATGATTGGCCCAGGTGCGATAGCCTTCCGGCTCGGCAACCGCGGCTGGGGTGACGCCCAGACCGAGCAGCGTTTCGACCATGGCCCAGTTCAACGCGACGATGCGCTGCGGGGGGCTTTCAAAGCGGATTTCGCCCGCTTCATGGACCAGAACAGTTGCGGCATGAACATGCGCGGAGAACAGCATGGCGAGGAGTGCGATGAGGCGGGTCATGGCGTTATTCCTGTAGGCAGGCTCGGTTGCGCGACCAGGGCGATTATCGGGCACCGCGCCAGGGATGCCAATGCAGCGGGCAGCTGGTGTCATATGCATGGAAAAGCCGCCCGGCAGGGCGGCTTTCGTTTCGCTGGTCGCTTAGAACGCGACGTTGTAGCTGACGCTATAGGTGGTACCACGGCCGCGGTAGTCGAAGGTGTTGGCCGGCGCATAGCTGGAGTAGAACAACTGTGAGCGCTGGCCCCAGATGGTGGTGTAGTCGCGATTGAGCAGATTCTGGATGCCGAAGTTGAGCTCGCCGACCGGAAGCTGGTGCCGCGTCAGCAGATCCAGCGTGGTGTAGCCATCCAGTTCATTCCCGGCTTCGTCTTCCAGATCGAGGCTGGTAATGCTTTGCAGGCGTACGCCATTCTGTGCGTTTTCCCAACCAATGTACGCCGACACCTTCGACGGGCTGGCGAGGGTCACCGCCTGCTTGTCCCAGTCGCCATCATCGTTCTCGAGTTCGGCACGTGTGTAATGGGCGCTGGTTCCGACCTGCCAGGCATCGCTCAGACGGTAGTTGAGCTGGCCTTCGAGACCGTAGTTGCGCCGCTTGTCATCGTCGACCTGTACCGCCAGGTTGCTGGAGTTGTATGAGAGGCTTTCGTCCGACCACAGGTAGTAGGCGGCGACCTGCGCATCCATGTTCCCGCGAAACAGGCGCCAACCCAGTTCCACCTGATTGCTCTTGATCGCCTTAAGCGGCTCGTCGTCGACGTTGATGCTGTCCTGCAGCTCGCGGTAGGTACCGTTGTAGGCATAAACGCCGCGGCCATAGTACTTGCCCGGGTCCGGTATCTCGTAACCCTGCGAGACGTTTGCCCACAGCTGATTGCCTGGCTGCAGGGTGAACACCGCTCCCAGGTTGAGCAGGGTGGTGTCGTAATCGTTCTCCCCGCCAGGGATAGCATCGGCGCCAGTGGACAGGCCAAGGGCCTGACGGACCTGCTCGTTCGAGTCGACGAAGTCGTCGATCTCCAGGTAATAGCGTTGCTGACGTAGCCCGGCGGTGAGCAGCAGCTGATCCGTCACTCGCCAGTCCGCCTGGGCGAAGGCCGCCACGCCGTCAGTGGTGAACGATGGGTAGCGACCGACCGTGTTCGTTGCATCCATCACCAGCCCGCCGCTGGCCACGGCCGTCGGGAAGTCGAACAGGGTCTGGTCGGCCTCGAACTTTTCGCGCTCGTAATCAACGCCGTAGTTGAAGTCGAAGTTGCCCAGGCTGCGACTCAGCACAGCCTTGAAACCCGCCTGTGTGGTGTCCTGCTCGGACGCGGAGAAGTAGCCGTTGGCGACATAGGGGAACGGATGAAAGTTGAGCTTTTCTTCCCGATAGTAGGTCTGCAGGTTGAGCTGATGCCCAATGACTTCCGGCACGAAATAGTTGGCGCTCAACACGGTGCGCTCGGTACGCGGCTCAAGGTCTGACTCGAAGCCCTCGCGGATTTCGACGACATCGGGGAAGGGTGGTCGCAGTGCAGCCAGACCCGGACCGAAATACACCCCCTTGTCGCCCTCGAAACCGGAATCATAGCGCTGCGCGTTCAGGCGCAGCACATGCCCATTGGCGAGATTGAAATCCAGGCTGCCGAGCAGATCGACGGCGCGGTTGTATTGCAGGTCGGTCTGGGTGATGTCGAAGATCACCTGATCGCCTTCGCTGTCGTACGAGCCGCCGTTGTCGATGCCGGCCAGCGAGAGCCGCCCGGCCCAGTTCTCGCCGCCACCACTGACTGCGGCACCGGCATGAATATCGCGATCGTCGCTGTCTTCGAAGCCGCTGCGCACCCCTGCTTCCAGTTCGTAATGCGCGTCGCCCGCGGTGCCACGCTTGGTGACGATATTGATGATGCCGCCGGTAGCGCCACCACCGTAGATCGCGTTCGCGCCGGACAGTACTTCGATGCGTTCGATATTGAACGGATCGATGCTGTCGAACTGGCGACTGACGTTGCGGGCACTGTTGAGCGATACGCCGTCGATCATGACCAGCACGCCGCGGCCACGCATGTTCTGGCCGTAGTTGGTGCGCCCCTGGGATGCTGCGTCAAGGCCCGGGACCAGCTGGCTCAGCGCTTCCTTGAGCGTGACACCGGAGCGGAACTGCTGCTGCAGCTGCTCGGACTCGATGATCCACGCCGTGCCTGGAATGTCGGCGATAGTGGTGGCTGCACGGCCGCCAATGACGACTGTACTGTCCAGCGTGGTAACGGCCTGTGCAGGTACCGCCAGGGCGAGTGATGTCAGCATGAAGCCAGCTGCGGCCAATGGGTTGCGTAACGGTGACACGGCAAATCTCCTGGAAAAAGGGAGCGGATCAGCGCGCAACTTTAATACTAATGAGAAATGTTATCAATACGACTGGAGTTTGGCTCGCACATCGCGCGAACCGTGTCGGCTCCTGCCGGTCAGAGGTTCTGCGCGGCTGTTCGCGCTCGGATCAGGAGAAACACCTATGGGTATTATCGGCACCATCGTTATCGGCTTGCTGGTCGGTTTGATCGCACGCTTCCTCAAGCCCGGCGATGACAGCATGGGCTGGATCATGACCATTCTGCTGGGTATCGGTGGTTCGCTGCTGGCAACCTATGGCGGTCAGGCTCTGGGTCTCTACGAGGCCGGCGAGGGCGCAGGCTTCATTGGCGCGGTAGTGGGCGCCATCATTCTGTTGGTCATATACGGCGCAGTGACGGGCAAGAAGAAATCCTGAGCTCGCTCACGCACTGTCTGCGCTCAGTCGGGGCGGACGGTCTCCAGCCAGGCGCGGTGGGAACCAACCACGCGCCTGCCGGACAAATCAATGGTCCGGAAGGGGCAGCGCCGCGATCTCTGCCTACGCTGCAGAAGCGGGTCCAACGTATTCACCATCAACGAGCTGATTGCGCAAGCGCCCATGCGGGCTTCACGGAGCGGCGTCAATGAAGCCACCTGTGCACAACCCGGCAATCGCCTACCGCCCCGAGGTGGATGGCCTGCGTGCGCTCGCGGTCCTGCCTGTCATTCTCTACCACGCCGGTTTCGAGCTGTTCAGTGGCGGCTACGTCGGCGTCGACGTATTCTTTGTCATCAGCGGCTACCTGATTACCGCGATCATCTACCGCGAAATCCAGGATGGCACCTTCACCCTTGGCCGGTTCTACGAGCGGCGCATCCGGCGGCTCTATCCTGCGGTCACGGCTGTCACGCTGGCCTGTCTCCCGTTGGCCTGGCTATTGCTGCTGCCGTCGGAGTTCAAGGACTTCCTGTTCAGCGTCGCAGCCGTGCAGGTGTTTGCTTCCAACCTGTATTTCTGGAGCCAGAGCGATTACTTCGGATCGGCCGCCGAGCTTACGCCGCTGTTGCATACATGGTCGCTGGCGGTTGAAGAGCAGTTCTATCTGATATTTCCCTTTGTGTTGATCCTGTTTCGGCGCCTGTCGCTGCGTTTGCTGCTGGCTCTGCTGGCGCTGGCCGCGTTGGCGAGCCTGGCGCTGGCACAGGAGTTGGTCGACTCGCACTCCTCGGCGAGCTTCTTTCTGCTACCTACCCGCGCGTGGGAACTGCTTGCCGGTTCGCTGCTTGCCCTGGCGATGAGCCAGGTGGGAAGCCGGTACGGTTGGCTCGACAATATCGCGGCGCTGCTCGGCGTGGGCCTGATCGCTATCGCGGTGTTTCTCTATCACGCCGGAACCCCGTTCCCGGGCGTCTATGCGCTGGTTCCGGTGGCCGGCACCGTACTGATCATTGCCTTCGCCACCGGGGAGACGCTGGTCGGACGATTGCTCGCGCTACGCCCGCTCGTGTTTATCGGCACGGTGAGTTACAGCGCCTATCTGATTCATCAGCCGCTGTTCGCCTTTGCGCGTATCTACAGCATGCGCAACCTGACCCTGCCCCTGGTGCTGGGCCTGATCGGCCTGACCTTTCTGCTCGCGTATCTGTCATGGCGGTATATCGAGAACCCTTTCCGCCAGCGTCGGACCATAGAGCGTCAGGCACTGTTCTCTACCGCAGCCACGCTCTCAAGCTGCCTGTTCGTGCTGGCCCTGGCCGCGGCGTTCCAGAACCACCGTGTTCTTCAGTACGAGGCGCGGCTGGAGTCGGAGCAGGAGCGCGCTCTGACGCTGGTTGAAGAATCGGAGCGAACCTCTGAACTGGAAAAGGGCTATTGCATCTTCGAAGCCGATCGAATGGACGGGGCGACTATTGAGCGTCTCGAACATTGCCACGCAGAGTTCGGCCCCGGCATTGTGGTGATTGGCGATTCGCATGGGGCAAACGTCTACCACGCCCTGGCGGATGGCGCGGACGGCAAGTTTCTATTCAGTCTCAATCAGAAGGGCTGTCGCGCCGGCGCCGAATCGCAATGGTGCGCCTATGACAGCTTCTACCGCTTCGCCATCGCGCGGCCGTATATTTTCGATAACGTCATTTACAATCAGGCCGGCTTCTACCTGCTGGAAACGCCGCGCGGTCGGGAGATGACCCGAGCGCGGATCAGCGAAGACGGTCATACGGTTTTCGAACCGAACGCCGAGGACGTGCAGAAGACGCTGGACTACCTTGATGCCCTGGCGGAAGTGGCCCGTGTCGTCTGGTTGGGGCCACGGGTGGAGCCGCATATCATGCCGCGAGAGTACGTGGTCAATGGCTGCGCCTCTCCACCGAAGGTACGCGACAATCTGCTCGAGTCCTTCGAGAACCTGGACCGGCATATAGAGAGGGCAGTCGAGGAGCGTGGCCGGATCGAATACGTGTCGACGGCACGACTCATCGACGTGACCGATGGCGACAACCTGATCGATTGCAGAAACATCTATTTTCATGACGGCGATCACTGGAGCCCGGCTGGAGAACGCCGGTTCGGTCGCATGCTGAAGAAAGAGCTTCAGGTGCTGCGTGAGTGATGCGCTCAGCGGCGCTGGAGCTGGCACAGGCAAACCGACTGGCAGGAGAGGCCATTCCCGCTACCCTGCACAAAGAAAGCGGCGAATGAGTTTGAGGAGAATGCCCTGATGACCGATCACACCTCGGATGCCTGCCAGGCGGTCCTGTCGTTCTGGTTTGATGAAATCGAACCGCGGATGTGGTGGCAGAAGGATGCCGGCTTCGACGAGACGATTCGGCAGCGCTTCGCGGTGTTGCACGAGCAAGCTGTTCGAGGCGAGCTGCTGTTCTGGCGTGCGTCGGCCGAAGGCCGGCTCGCCGAGATCATCGTGCTCGACCAGTTCTCGCGCAATATCTGGCGTGACCAGCCGCGCGCCTTCGCCCATGACGGCATGGCGCTGGTGCTTGCGCAGGAGGCCGTGGCGGTTGGAGCGGATCAGGCGCTGACGCCGGCGCGCCGCGCTTTTCTGTACATGCCTTACATGCACAGTGAGTCCCTGGCTATTCATCAGCTGGCCATGAAGTTGTTCGAAGCGCCCGGGTTGGAGGAAAACCTGCGTTTCGAAAAGCGTCACCGCGATATCATCCTGAAGTTCGGCCGTTACCCTCACCGCAACGCTATCGTCGGACGTCAGAGCACAGCTGAGGAGCTGGCCTTCCTTGAGCAGCCGGGCTCAAGTTTCTGACACCGGGTAACTTGCCGCGCGTGTGAACGCGCGATGACCGCGCCGGTCTGACGGAAACGACCGAGGAGAACAATAATGAAAATGCTGTGCTGGGCCGCGCTGGTAGCGCTGCTCGCGTTGTCGTCCGGATGCTCCGATCCCACCGAAAAAACGCCCCCGGGCACTATCGCCGATGACCCGACCCGGGTGGACGAGCCGATGCTGCAGAGCATCAGCGGCAGCCTGACCTACCGTGCGCGCATCGCGCTGCCGCCCGAGAGCCATGCGCTTATCGAGCTGCGCGATGCCTCTGCCGACGAGAGCGACGGCAGCGGCACCCTGGCCAGCCAGCGCATCGATCTGGTCGGGCGCCAGGTGCCGATCAGCTTTACGCTGGATGTCCCCCCGGAGGCGCTGCGCCGCGCCAACGCCTACATACTGCGCGCCACGATTTACGAGCGCGACCAGCCATCCTGGCTGTCCGAGCCGCTGGCGATCAATCATCGGTCCAATGAGCTGGACGTAGGCGAGATGCTTCTTCTGCCGCGTCGCGGGGCCGCGTTCAGCAGCATTCTCGAATGCGGCCGGCTGCAGATCAGTGCGGGCTATGCAGGCGATGACCTGCTGCTCGAGGCGCTCGGCGAGCGGCACGTCATGTTGCCGGTGCCCAGTGACTCGGGGGCCCGGTACCAGGCGGCAGGCGATCCCGACACTGAATACTGGACGCAGGGTGAGACGGCCGTGCTGACGCTGCATGGCCAGCGTTACCCGATCTGCGTGGCGCCCGGGGGGCTGGCGTTACCCTTCATCGCGTTCGGCCAGGACCCGGCCTGGCGTGTCGAACTGGACGATCAGGGGCTGCGCCACGGTGCGCCGCGGGCCGATGCCACGCCGGTTCCGTTCACGCTCTCGGGCACCGACAATGCTCGGCGAACGGTCCACAGCGATGATGGTGAGGTCACCCTGGTGACCCATCGCCAAGCCTGTCGGGATGAGTCCAGCGGGCTGGTCTTTCCGCACCGGGTGGAACTCACCCGTGGTGATCAGCTGTTGCACGGGTGCGGAGGCGATCCGCTGCGGCTCTTGCAGGGCACGACCTGGCAGGTCGAGGCGATCGACGGCGAGCCGATTCTGGAGCAGAGCACCATCACCCTGGAATTTCGCAATGACGGCCATCTTGTCGGTATCGGTTCGTGCAATAACTTCACCGGCGAATATCAACTCGAAGAAGAAGGCTTGACGTTCTCTCAGGCGGTGACGACGATGAAGGCCTGCGCACCGGGAGTACTTGAGCAGGAACGTCGCTTTCTGCGTAGTCTGGCGGGTATCGGCTGGTTCGATTTCGACGGCGAAGGTGAGCTGTTATTGCAGGGTGACAACAACCGTAGCATTCGTGCACAGGAGCAGCCTTACCCGGCACCTGCTGCGCCATGATGCGCCAACAAGGAAAGGGCTATGCTCGCGCTGATCGCAGGACTGGTAGTGTTTCTCGGAGTACATTCGGTGGGGCTGTTCGCTGCAGGCTGGCGTGCGCAGATGATTGCCCGCCTCGGCCCGCTAGCGTGGAAAGGGCTGTATGCATTGGTGGCCGTCGTTGGCCTGGTGCTGATCGTCCACGGCTACGGGCAGGCTCGGCTGTCTCCGACCTGGCTGTGGGTTCCTCCGGTCTGGACTCGCCATCTTGCCGCGCTACTGACGCTGCCGGCCTTCATTCTACTGGTCGCCACCTACCTGCCCGGCTCGCACATCAAGGCCCGTGTGGGTCATCCGATGCTGCTTGGCGTGAAATTCTGGGCTATAGCGCACCTTATCGCCAACGGCACCGTTGCAGACCTGTTGCTCTTCGGCAGTTTCCTGATCTGGGCTGTCGCGCTGTTCGTCGTCCTGCGTCGTCGCGATCGTATCGCCGGAGTGGTCCGTAGCGGCCGCGCCAGCCGCGATGTGGCGGTCGTGGTCGTCGGGCTGGTGGCGTGGGTTGCCTTCGCCCTGTGGCTGCACAAGCTGTTGATCGGCGTGGCGCCCTTCGGCGGAGCCTGACTTTCGCCTCCGGCTTGCGCCACGCGTGACAGGCATCGCCGCGAACAGTAATGTGAGGGCTCACGCGCGTCTTTGCCCTGTCGTATCAGCGCTGGGCCACGGCCAGGAGTCATGCCATGCAGTTGTTGTATCCGGAGATCAAACCCTTCGCTCGCCACGAACTGGCGGTGGAGCCACCGCATGTGTTGTACGCCGATGAGAGCGGCCAGCAGGATGGCTTGCCTGTGGTGTTCATCCATGGGGGGCCAGGGGCCGGGTGCGATGCCCTGAGTCGGCGCTTTTTCGATCCGTCGATATACCGCATCATCACCTTTGATCAGCGCGGGTCGGGCCGCTCCACGCCGCACGCCTCACTGGAAAACAACACCACCGCGCACCTGATAGAAGATCTCGAGGCATTGCGTGAGAATCTGGGGATCGAGCAATGGGTGCTGTTCGGTGGTTCCTGGGGCTCCACGCTGGCGCTGGCCTACGCTCAGGCGCATCCGGAAAGAGTGCTCGGGTTGATTCTGCGGGGCATCTTCCTGTGTCGTGATCAGGACATTCGATGGTTCTATCAGGAAGGGGCGAGCCACATCTTTCCGGACTACTGGGAAGACTATCTTTCGCTGATTCCCGAGCAGGAACGTGGCGATATGGTCGCCGCGTACTACAAGCGCCTCACCGGCGACGACGAGATCTGCCGGATGCACGCCGCGCGAAACTGGTCGATATGGGAAGGCCGCTGCGCCACCCTGCGCCCCAGTGCCCAGGTGGTCGACCGCTTCAGTGACGCCCGTCGTGCCTACTCGATCGCGCGGATCGAATGCCATTACTTCATCAACAAAGCGTTTCTCACCCCCGATCAGCTGCTGGACGACATGCACAAGATCGAGCACCTCCCCGGCATCATCGTCCACGGTCGTTACGACATGGTCTGCCCGCTGGACAACGCCTTTGCGCTGCACCAGCGCTGGCCGGGCAGTGAGCTGCAGATCATTCGCGACGCTGGCCACGCGGCGTCCGAGCCGGGCATTGCCGACGCACTGGTGCGTGCCACGCAGACCATGGCGCGCCAGTTGCTGGATCTTGCGCCGCGGGCGGAGTGACATGAAGGGTTTGCTGCAACGGGTCAGTGCTGCCCGCGTGGAGGTTGACGGAGAGATCGTCGGCTCCATCGACCCTGGGCTGCTGGTGCTGATCGGCATCGAGCCCGGGGATGATCACGCCAGTGCCGACAGGCTGTTGCAGCGGCTGCTGAAATACCGCGTGTTCAACGATGCCGAGGGGCGCATGAACGCCTCTCTGCAGGACGTTGAAGGCGGCTTGCTGCTGGTATCACAGTTCACCCTGGCCGCCGACACCCGCAAGGGGCTTCGTCCGGGGTTCTCTACAGCAGCGCCCCCTCAACAGGCTGAAGCGCTGTTCGAGTATCTGCTCGGACAGGCGCGCCAGTTGCATCCTCAGGTGGCCAGTGGCCGATTCGGAGCGGATATGCAGGTCCATCTGGTGAACGACGGCCCGGTCACCTTCCTCCTGGAAGTCTGAACGCGGCAGTCACTCGCCCAGCGCCCGTTCCACCCAGTCCAGCCGATCCTGGCCGAAGTACATCTCGCCGTCGACGAAGAAGGTCGGCGCGCCGAACACCCCTCGTTCCACCGCCTCGGTCGTCAGCGCCTTGAGGCGGTCCTTCACTGCCGGATCATTGCAGCGGGCGAGTACGTCCTGAGGATCGAACCCGGCACCAGCGAGCACCTCACCGATGATCTGCGGCTGGTGCATGTCGCGCTCATCGACCCACATCGCCGTGAAAATGGCCGTCAGATACTCGTGAAACCGAGGGGTATCGAGAAACCCCACGGCGCCGCGCATCAGCATCAGCGTATTGATGGGGAAGTGCGGGTTGTGATTGAGCGTCGCGCCATAGCGCCGGGCGAAACGCTGCATGTCCGTACGCGTATAGCGCCCCTTGGCTTCCACTGTAGCCGGCGAGCTGTTGCCGGTGGCCTGGAACACGCCGCCCAGCAGCATGGGTTTCCATACGATCTGTGCCTGCTGCCGCTCGGCGATCGCAGGCAACTGAGTCCATGCCAGATAACTGGCAGGGCTGCCAACGTCGAAGAAGAATTCAACCTGTTTGCTCATGGTGCGGTACTCCGTCAGTCAGAAGGTTTCAAGCCAGGGACGCAGGTCCAGCTCGTGGGTCCAGGCCGAACGCGGTTGGCAGTGCAGCTGCCAGTACTGCTCCGCGATGTCCTCGGGGTCGAGGATCCCATCTTCGTCCTTCAACACGTAACGCTCGGGGAAGTTGTCCCGGATGAAGGCCGTATCGATGGCGCCGTCGATGATCGGATGGGCCACGTGAATGCCCTGCGGGCCTAGCTCGCGGGCCATGCTCTGCGCCAGCGCCCGCAGGGCGAACTTGGCGCTGGCGAAGGCAGCGAAGCCCTTGCCACCGCGCAATGAAGCTGTTGCCCCGGTGAAAATGATGGTCCCGCGGCCACGCTCCAGCATCACCCTGGCCGCTTCGCGCCCCGCCAGGAAGCCGGACAGCGCAGCCATTTCCCAGACCTTGCGGTAGACGCGCTCGGTTGTCTCGGTGATCGAGAAGCGTACGTTCGCGCCGATGTTGAACACCATGACCTCGATGGGTCCAATATCCCGCTCGATCCGTTCGAACAGGGCAACGGTCTGCTCCTCGCTGCGCGCATCGCAGGCGAAAGGGTGCGCGATACCGCCCCCGGCACGAATCTGTTCGGCCAACGGCTCCAGCTGATCCAGATGGCGACGTGTGATACACGCGACGTATCCCTCACGGGCAAAACGACGGGCGATGGCGCCGCCGGTGGCGTCACCGGCGCCGATCACGACGGCTACGGGTGGTCGGGACATGACATGCTCCTCAGCAGGTTCTTTTTTGGAACTGATTTGATAGTCAGTTTCTTTTTGGAACTTGTCAAGCTATTGTAGCCCCATCACTTGCACCAGGAGTCACTCATGCGGTGGGAAGAACTCGACCAGCAACCCTGTTCACTGTCCCGGGCACTGTCTGTGATCGGTGATCGTTGGACCCTGTTGATCTTGCGCGACTGTTTTCTTGGCATTCGTCGCTTCGACGCGTTCGAGCGGCGGCTGGGCGTTACTCGGCATGTACTCGCCGACAGGCTGAAAAAGCTGGTAGAGGCTCAGGTGCTGGTGCGCGTGGCTTACCAGCAGAAGCCGTTGAGGGAAGAGTATCGTCTCACCGACAAGGGCAAGGACCTTCACCCGGTCATGCTCGCGCTGGTGCACTGGGGCGACCGCCACATGGCCGATCAGCGTGGCGCACCGGTATTGCATCGTCACAAGGCGTGCGGACAGCTTATGCGGCCGGTGACCGTCTGTTCGGAATGCGGCGAAGCCGTAGGGGTGCGAGACGTCGTGGTCGAGGCCGGCCCTGGCTGGAGCGAAGCAGGCGTGCTGCCCTAGCGCACGCCGCAGCCCGCTTAACTGTCAGTCAGCGAAGCAAACTTTTCGACCTGTCCGGTATCGCCGCCGACCACCAGGATGTCATCGGCGTGAATCTCTGTTTCCGGCTTGGCATAGATGAAATCGACCTTATGTCGTTTCACCCCCACTACGTTTACCCCGTACTGCTTGTGCACATCGGCATCGGCCAGCGTCTTGCCGTGCAGGAACCGGGGAGCAGCGGTCGATGCCAGTGCAAAACCATCATCGAACTTGATGAAATCGAACATTTTGCCGGTGACCAGATGCGCGACCCGCTCGCCCATCGAGGCCTCCGGGTAGACGATGCGATGGGCACCGGTCCGCTCGAGAATCAGCCCGTGGCGCTTGCTCAGGGCGCGGGCCCAGATATCCGGAACGTCCAGCTCCTGCAGCGCCAGGACCGTCAGCACGCTGGATTCCAGATCGCGGCTGACGCTGACCACAACATGCCGGAACTCGTGCACGCCGAGCTGGCGCAGGGCGTCGATGTCGGTACAGTCGGCCTGCGCCACCTGGGTAAGGTGATCGGCCCAGTGCTGAACCCTGGCCCCGTCGATATCGACGCCAAGCACCTCGTGCCCCAGTGAAAGCAGCGAGTCGGCGACGGCCGAGCCGAAGCGACCCAGCCCGAGCACGGCGACACCATCGCTTTTGAACGTGCGTTTTTTCAGGTCATCCAACAATCGGGCGTTCCTCCGGGTAGCGATAGTGTTTGCTTGCGCCGCGCAGAGCCAGTGCCGCCGCCAGGGTAATGGTCCCCACGCGGCCGACGAACATCAGCGCGATGATCACCAGTTGCCCGGCTGGGGGCAGCTCGGCGGTAATGCCGGTCGACAGCCCGACGGTGGAGAAGGCTGAGATTGCCTCGAATACGACCGCGCCCATCTCATGCTCGGTGAAGCTGAGCAGCGCGGTGGTCCCGAGTGCGACACTGACGAAACCGAGCGACAGGACCGTCATTGCCTGACGCTCGATCGCGTGCGGAATTCGTCTGCGAAACACCACCGTGTCCGGGTTGCCACGAATTTCCGCCCAGATGAAAAAGAACAGCAGAAAAAACGTGGTGACCTTGATGCCGCCAGCCGTACCGGCACTGCCACCGCCGATGAACATCAGCAGATAGTTCGCCGCCAGTGTCTGCGGCTCCATCGCGCCTACATCGACAGTGTAGAACCCGGCAGTCCGGGCGGTGGCAGAATGAAAGACCGCCGACAGCAGTTTTTGCCAGACAGGCTGGTCGGCCAGGGTCGCCGGATTGCTCCACTCGTACGCCAGAATGACCAGGGTCCCGCCGAGCAACAGCACGGCAGAGCCCCACAGGGTGATCTGCGCATGGATCGACCAGCGTTTGCCCTTGCGCCAATTGCTGACTTCGTAGAGTACCGGGAAGCCGAGACCGCCGATGATCAACGCCAGCATCATCGGAACGATGATTACCGGGTCGGCCACGAACCGCGCCAGGCTATCGGAGTAGGTGGAAAAGCCGGCGTTGTTGAACGCCGAGACGGCGTGGAACAGGCCGTTCCATAGGGCGGTACGCCAGGGCTCGTCATACATCAGGTGCAGATGCAGGGCGAGAATCGCGGTAAGCACGGCTTCGACGGCGAGTGTCACCAGCAGAATGATACGGAGCACGCTGGTCACATCACCCAGCCCCAGCGAATGGGTCTCCCGCTGTGCGACCAATCGGCTGCTCAGTTGCAGATGTCGCTTCACCAGCAGGCCGAGCAGTGTGGCCCCGCTCATGATGCCCAGGCCGCCGAGCTGAAACAGCCCGAGGATCACCACCTGCCCGAAAAAGGACCAGTACTGGGCGGTATCCTGAACGATCAGACCGGTGACGCACACTGCCGACACCGCGGTGAACAGAGCTGTCATCACCGGAGCACCGCCGGGCTCCACCGTCGCCGCGGGAAGACATAACAGGCCTGTGCCGATGAGCGCAGTGATGAGAAACGCCAGCGGAATCAGGCGGGCGGGACGATGGTCTGATCGATGACCCAAACGTGTGTCCTTTGGTCGCAAGCGGGACGAGCTGGCGTTCGCGCGGTGCCGGATTTGATGCGGCATCGAGCGCGGCCTGTGCAAATCCTGATCTTGCGTAGCGGCGTAAAGTTCCTGAAAGCGCCAGGCCCGTCACCGGCCCGGGTCAGAACAATCTGGCCAGCAGGGCGGTGACGGCGGTTTCGACGCGCAGGATGCGGTCGCCGAGTTGTGCCGGGGTAAAGCCTGCCTCGATCAGCTTGTCGACTTCGTAGGGTATCCACCCGCCCTCCGGGCCGATCGCCAGAGTAACCGGCCCCTCCACCGCGCGTGGACAGGCCGGGTAGTCTCCGGGGTGGGCTACGATCGCCCGGGTACCGGCGGCGAGTGCCGGAAGGCGATCTTCGACGAAGGGCTTGAAGCGTTTCTCGATGATGACCTCGGGCAGGACCGTGTCGCGTGCCTGCTCCAGGCCCAGCAAGAGATTGTCACGCAGCGCAGGCGGTTCGAGGAACGGGGTCTGCCAGAAACTCTTCTCGACCCGGTAGCTGTTCAACAGGACGATACGGGGTACGCCGAGTGTGGCGCAGTGTTGCAGGATGCGGCGAAACATCTTGGGTCTGGGCATGGCCAGCAGCAGCGTTACGGGCAGTTTCGCGGGTGGCTGCTGGCTCAGTTCGACGCTCAGGTCGGCATGCGCGGCGGACAGGCTGGTAACGAGGCCCTGTCCCATCAGACCTTCGATGTGGCCCACGCGCAGCGAGTCCCCCTCTGCGACCTTCTGAATCTCGAGCATGTGCTGCAAACGTCGTCCGCTCAGGCGAACCCGGTCGGTGGCTGTGAAGTCATCGTCTTCAAGCAGCAGCAGGTTCATGCCGGCGGCTGGTCTTCGGTCTTCTCCGCCGTCGCATCCGCGTCGCGCTTGATTGGGCGAACCATCTGGCTGAACAGGATGCCGACTTCGTAGAGTAACCACATCGGGATCGCCAGCAGAGCCTGGGAAATTACATCCGGGGGCGTCAGAACCATACCGATAACGAAGCAGCCGACGATAACGTACGGCCGGATCTCCTTGAGCTTGGCAACGTCGACGATGCCGGCCAGCACCATCAGCACCGTGGCCACGGGAATTTCGAAGGAGAGCCCGAAGGCCATGAACAGCGTGAGCACGAAATCGAGGTACTTGTTGATGTCGGTCATCACCGCCACCCCGGCCGGCGCGGTACTGGTGAAGAAGCCGAACACCAGCGGGAACACCACGAAATAGGCGAAGGCCATGCCGGAGTAGAACAGCACGATACTTGACGCCAACAGCGGTACGGCGAGTCGTTTTTCGTGCTTGTACAGGCCGGGCGCAATGAAGCCCCAGATCTGGTGCAGCACGAAGGGCATGGCGAGAAACAGTGCGCTGACCAGGGCGAGCTTGAACGGCGTCAGGAAAGGCGACGCCACGTCCGTCGCAATCATGCTGGTGCCTTCCGGCATGTAGGCGCGCAGTGGTTCGGAGATGAAGGTATACAAGTCGTTGGCGAAATAGAACAGCCCGGCAAAGATCACCATCCAGACCACGATTATACGCAACAACCGCGAGCGCAGCTCGGTGAGGTGAGCGACCAGGGGCATGTCATCGCCGGGTGTGACGGTAGGCTTATCGCTCATGAGGGGTGTCTGGTTCATCGCTTGGCAGCCTGCTGGTGACGTCTGCCTCGGTCGATCCGGCGGCAGCGCTGGTCGCGCTAGTCTGCGAGCTGCTTGTGTCAGTCTGGTTACCGAAACGTTTCACATTCGAGGCTGGACGTGGGGAAGCGTCAGCAGCCGGTGATTCGGCTTCCCGGTCTTTCTTCGCCAGCTCCGCCATGACCCGTTCATTGTGAAGCTGCTGGCGCAGCTCGTCAGCCCCGATCTCCCGCTCGACCTGGCTGCGCACGTCGGCGAAGCCACGCTTTATGCGGCCGACCGTGCGGCCAACGGTGCGCACCGCACCTGGCAAGCGTTCAGGGCCGAGTACCAGCAGGGCAATGATTGCCACCACCAGCATCTCGGTAAAGCCGGCATCGAACATGAAGGATCAGTCCCTTTGCTGCTGATCCGGCTTCTTCTCCGGGTGCACGTCAAGGGTGTCGCCACTTTTCTGCTGCACGTTGGGCTTGTCCTCGTCCTCGGAATTCACCGATTTGCGAAAGCCCTTGATCGCCTCGCCCAGATCACCGCCAATGCTCTTCAGGCGCTTGGTGCCGAACAACAGCACGACAATGAGCAACACGATCAACAATTGCCACACGCTGATACCACCGAAACCCATGTCATTCTCCCGGGCCATCGCCCTAGCTATTGTTGGCGGGACGCTTTCTCGGCAAGCCCGGAAAGGTCGAAACGCCGTTCAAGTTCTTTCAGTACGTCGTCCGGACCGAGTCCGAGATGGCTGAGCATGACAAGGGTGTGGAACCACAGGTCAGCCGTCTCGTAAATCAGTTCCGACTTGTCTTCCTCGTGCTGGCAATCCTTGGCCGCGAGCAGCGTTTCCGTGCATTCCTCGCCCACCTTCTCGAGGATCTTGTTCAGCCCCTTGGCATGCAGACTGGCGACATAGGAGCTGTCGGCGGCGGCCTGCTTGCGCTGTTCGAGTACCTCGGCCAGCCGGCTCAGCGTATCACTCATGCTTGTGCTCATAAATCTGATTCGGATCCTTGAGTACGGGATCGACGGTAACCCACTGACCGTCGCGGAATACGCGGTAGAAACAGCTCTGCCGACCTGTGTGACAGGCAATGCCGCCGAGTTGCTCGACCTGCAGCACCACGACGTCGGCGTCACAATCGAGCCGCAGCTCGTGCAGGACCTGCACATGGCCGGACTCTTCACCCTTGCGCCACAGCTTCTGCCGCGAACGGGACCAGTAGATGCCTCGCTGCTCCCTGGCCGTGAGCGCCAGAGCTTCGCGGTTCATCCAGGCGACCATCAGTACGCGCTGGGTGTGGACATCCTGGGCGATGGCCGGGATCAGCCCGTCGGCATCCCATTTGACCGCGTCGAGCCAGGCGTTGGAGTCAATGTTCGAATTCATGCGTTCAAGTGTGCCAGTTTATGGGTTGACCGCGCCAGAGAGTCGCTCACCCGGGACGGCGAAGCACGAGCCAGCCGCCACTGGCAACGAGCAACCAGTACAGCGGTTCGGCGTGCTGCCAGAGATTGTAATCGGAGCCAAGGCCGCTGGCGCCGGCCAGTGCCAGGACCAATCCGATCAGGCGCAGTGCGACAGGATTGTCCCGGCGCACAGGCTGAGCAGCCGGCCCCACCGGACGATTGCGCAGAGGTGTGCGATTCGGCTGTTCGGCAAGATTGTGCAGCGCCTGCTTGGCATCGGCCAGCAGGCCTGGGACCTGCTCGATGTATTCCTGCCAGTGGTGCATGTGCTGGTGCGGCATGGCCCGCTCTCGCATCCAGCGTTCGAGATACGGCTGCGCGGTGGACCACAGGTCCAGATCGGGGTAGAGCTGGCGGCCCAGACCTTCGATGTTGAGCAGGGTCTTCTGCAGCAGTACCAGCTGCGGCTGAATTTCCATGTTGAAGCGCCGGGCGGTCTGGAATAGCCGCAGGAGCAACTGTCCGAAGGAAATATCGCGCAACGGCCGCTCGAAAATCGGCTCGCAGACACTGCGGATCGCCGCTTCGAATTCGTTGACCCGTGTGTCGGCCGGAACCCAGCCGGAGTCGATGTGCAGTTGCGCTACCCGGCGGTAATCACGCTTGAAGAATGCCAGCAGATTGCGCGCAAGGTAGCTCTGATCCTGGGGGGTCAGGCTGCCGACGATGCCGAAGTCGATGGCGATGTACTGCGGCTCCCACGGGTGCGCCCGGGAAACGAAGATGTTGCCCGGATGCATGTCCGCATGGAAGAAGCTGTCGCGAAACACCTGGGTAAAGAAGATCTCCACGCCGCGTTCGGCAAGCTTCTTCATGTCGGTGCGCTGATCGTGCAGGGCCTCGAGGTTGGTCACGGGAACACCGCTGATGCGCTCCATGACCATTACCCGCGGTTTGCACCATTCCCAGTACACCTTGGGGATGTAGAGCAGCTCCGACCCTTCGAAATTGCGCCGTAACTGCGAGGCATTGGCCGCCTCGCGATGCAGATCCAGTTCGTCGAAGATGGTGCTTTCGTAATCGCGCACCACCTCTACCGGACGCAGGCGCCGGCCTTCGCTGGAGACCTTTTCCAGCGTGCGCGCGCACAGATACAGCCACTGCATGTCCTGGTGGATCACCGGCGCTATGTCGGGTCGGGTGACCTTGACCACGACCTCGCTGCCATCATGCAGCGTTGCGGCATGCACCTGAGCGACCGAAGCGGAGGCCAGAGGCTGATCAGAGAAGCGGGCGAACACCGTCTCGATGGGCAGACCCAACTGCTCCTCGATGCGCGCTCTGGCCACCTCCGGCGCAAACGGCGGGACCTTGTCCTGGAGGAAGGCCAGTTCCAGGGCGATATCGTCGGGCATCAGGTCGCGACGGGTGGAGAGAATCTGGCCGAATTTGATGAACACCGGACCCAGGTCCTCGAAGGCCCGGCGCAGGCGCGCACCGCGCGACAGCGCGCGCGGTGCAGGGCGCAGTCGCCACGGGCCGATCTTCAGCAGCAGCCGGCCGTACCACGGCAGCGGCAGATCAAGCAGCAACTGGTCGAGACGGTAGCGGACGAAAATGTGCAGGATGCGCAGGAGGCGCCAGAGTGCGGTGAAGTTCATGCGTCAGGGGCATCCGCTGGCGGGTTGTCGAGAGTATTCAGGCGAGCTTCGAGCCGGTCCAGGCGCAGGCGCAGTTCGTGTATGTCCATCGCGGCGCTGTCGGCCTCGCGGCGGCCGACCAGATGCCGGGTTTCCTCTGTCAGATAATCCTTCACCACGGTGTCCAGACTGCTTCGTGTGGACGAGGCCCAGCCGCGACCGGTGCGCACGAACTGGCCGATTGCATGGGCGGCCACCGGGCCGATCCAGCGCGCCAGCTCCGCTTCGCTATCCAGACGCAGATCGCCAAATATGTTCTGCAGATCCACCAGCACCTGGGTGTCGCCGCTGAGTTCGACGCTCGGGTCTTCCAGTAACTGCTTGCGCTGACTGCTGGTCGCCAGGCGTGCCAGCATGCTCACCGGTGCGCTGAGCGAGCAGTCCGGTTCCAGATCGGCGTGGCGACCAAGCAAGGTGATGCCCTCGGCGGCGGGCAGCAGATACAGCGTGAAATCGGGGGTACGCGCCTGGATGCGTATGACCTTGCCGTCAAGCGCACCAAGGCGTCTGGCGGTCAGAGGGTCGCGCGAAACCGCCAGCGCTATGCTGCGCTCGGCGGCGGCGAGTACGGCCTGGCTCAGCATCAGGGTTTGATCCCGCGGTGCAGGGCGACGATACCACCGGTCATGTTGTGGTAAGTGACCCGAGCGAACCCGGCCATTTCCATCATTGCCTTGAGTGTGTCCTGATCCGGATGCATGCGAATGGATTCGGCAAGATACCTGTAGCTTTCCGAATCATTGGTGACCAGCTTGCCCATGAACGGCAGCAGGGTGAAGGAATACTGGTCGTACGCCTTGGAGAGCAGCTTGTTCCCTGGCTTGGAAAACTCCAGGACCAGCAGCCGCCCGCCCGGTTTGAGCACACGCAGCATGGACTCGAGGGCCTTGTCCTTGTGCGTCACGTTGCGCAGGCCGAAGGCGATGGTGATGCAATCAAAATGATTATCAGGAAACGGCAGCGCTTCGGCGTCGGCCTGAACGAAGCGGACATTGCCGGCAATGCCCTGGTCGAGCAGGCGGTCGCGACCCACGCTGAGCATGGACGCATTGATGTCGGCCAGTACGACCTCGCCGTCCTGGCCTACGAGCCGCGAGAATTTGCGGGTCAGGTCACCGGTACCCCCGGCAATGTCCAGTACCCGATTCCCCGGCCGGACGCCGGACAGCTCTATGGTGAAGCGCTTCCACAGGCGATGTACGCCGGCCGACATGAGATCGTTCATCAGGTCGTACTTGGCTGCTACCGAATGAAAAACCTCGGCGACCTTCTGCGCCTTTTCCGATTCGGCGACCGTCTGGTAGCCGAAGTGAGTCGTGCGGTCTGAGTTGTGGTCGGTCATAGTGCGTCCGGATAAGCGAATCAGCGCTCATTCTACCCACTTTTTTCGTGTCGTCGCGTGCAATGCGGTGCGCTGGATGTCGCATGCCGCGGATGACGGGCCTGGGCCTTTGCGGCATGCTAGCGCTTTTTCCGAATCAGGACGACGAAATGGCAACAGTGGAGATTACCCGCGAACATGACCTGGGCAAGGAAGCGGCGCGCGAGCGTGCCGAACGGCTTGCCGACAAGCTGGCGCAGAAGCTCGGCGCGGAGTGCAGTTGGGAGGGCGATGACCTGACGTTCAAACGCAGCGGCGCTGACGGTCTCATTCGTGTCAGCGACAATCTGGTAGAGGTTACGGTCAAGCTGGGCCTGATGTTCACGCCCATGGCGGGCATGGTAAAAGGCGAAATCGAAAAGGCGCTGGACAAATATCTCGCCTGATTCAGTGTGATCCATATTTCTAGTATGTCTTTTCTAATTTTGCTGCGTAACGTGTTCATCGAGGGTCGCTGACCCACATCCATATCCATTCGACGGGAGATGAACCATGACCAACGCAGCAAAAACCGAAGAGCGCGTGCTGGACCTCACCGCAGACATGCGCAAGTACACCCACCAGATCTGGCTTGCCGGTCTCGGCGCCTACGCCAAGGCAGGCAAGGACGGTGCCGAGTACTTCCGCTCGCTGGTGAGCGAAGGCGAAGAGCTGGAAGAGCGTGGCCGCGAACTGTTCTCCGACCGTTTCGAGGGCGTCACCAGCCGGGTCGAGGAATTGAAGGAAAAGTGGCAGACGCGCACCGGCACCCGCTTCAACAAGGTTGAGGAAGTGTTCGATGATCGGGTGGCCTCGGCACTGACCCGAATGGGCATCCCGAGCAAGAAGGACATCGATGCGCTCTCTGCTAAGCTGGATAACCTGAGCGTTGCGCTCAATACCCTGCAAAGCAAGTAGCACTCCAAGGAGGTTCCATGGCGGGCAAGAAGAAGCTGGACAAGGACAAGAGCTGGGTCGGTGAGATGGAAGGCTATTCACGGCAGATCTGGCTGGCTGGTCTCGGCGCCTACGCCAAGGTGGGCAAGGAAGGCGCCAAGCTGTTCGAGACGCTGGTGCAGGACGGCGAGCAGGCTGAAAAGGCGGCTCGCGCCGAAATCGACAAGCAGGTGGATGTGCTCAAGGAACGCGTGGGTAAAACCTCCAAGGCAGCGAAGGATCCTGTCGACACGGCCCGTACCAAGGTCGAGAAGTCTCGAGGCAAGCTGCTGGAGCGCTGGGGCGAGCTGGAATCGGTGTTCGACAAGCGGCTCAACAGTGCCGTGTCCCGCTTGGGGGTGCCCACACGGGCGGAGGTCAAAACGCTCGAGGATAAGGTGGACGAGTTGTCCCGCGCGGTCCTCGAGTTGCTGGAAGGCAAGTCTCCGCCGGCCAAGCTGGCGCCCAAGGCCAAACCGAATGCAGTCGCTACGCCGGTCATGGCCGAGTCATCGGAGCCGGTCGTGGAGAAGCTGATCACTGACTCGCCCGAGGCCAAGCCGAAAAGCGCGCCTCGCCGGCGCGCGGCCGCTGGTAGTGGCGCTGCGAAACCGGCCGCCAAGGGCGCCGTCAAAAACGCATCCAGCGCACCTTCGGCAAAATCGAAGGCCGGTGGCGGCGCCAAGCCGCAGGCGAAGCCGGGCAAGGACGCAGACCAGTAGCACATGTGAAGTGACGGGCTCACCTGTCCTGGGTGAGCCTTCTTTACCTATCTTTCATCGACGCGGGTAGCGTTCGATCAGGTCCGTCATCCACGCGCGTGTTTCCCCATCCAGATACGGCAGCATCAGGCCAAGCACTTGCCGCACCGCCGTCGCCGGATCTGCCTCGTCCAGACCACGTACCCGCTGGTAGTCGGTCCAGAACAGAAATGTCTGACACAGCGCGTCGAGCAGTCTGTCGAGTTCGTCGTCGGCGGCGCGCAGGTGATGCTGGTCGCGCAGCGCCAGCAGCAGATCGTTCAGGCTGATGCGCAGCGCCTCGACCCAGTGATGCATGGCTCGACGGACCTGCGCGTAGCGACCCATCAGGTTGGGCAGATCGAGAAACAGGAAGCGATACCGGATGATCGCTTCGAAGAGCAGATGCATGTACAGCCAGTAATCTTCGGGGCTCAGATCATCCGCGCCGGGTCGGGCGGTGACCAGATCGCGTGTCTGCTCCAGAAAGTCGCCCAGCAGCACGTCCACGAGCACTTCCTTGCCGCGGAAGTGGTAGTAGAGATTGCCCGGACTGATGTCGAGCTCATTGGCGATATCCAGCGTCGAGACGTTTGGCTCGCCCTGGTCATTGAACAGCTCCAGGGTGCAGGCGAGTATTCGGTCGCGGGTTTTCATCGTTTATCCTTTTACCCGCTTGGCTCTGCAGGAGCCAGCCGCAGGAGGCCGAAACGAGAACTAGAGCATCAGCTTTACCGTCGAGACGTCCGGATCTCGGCTGGCACCGGCTGCCTGCAGCTGATCAAGGTACGCTTGCCAGCGGGCTTCCTGCCGGGTTGCCAGTTCATACAGATAATCCCAACTGAACAGACCGGTATCGTGCCCATCGTCGAATACCAGCTTCAGCGCGTAATTGCCCACCGGTGCGAGACCGGTCAGGCCGACATGCTGTTTGCCCGTCTGCAGAACCGGACTGCCATGGCCGCGGACCTCCGCCGAGGGTGAGTGCACGCGCAGGTACTCGGCCGGGAGCACATAGGTGTGGCCGTCGGCGTACGTCAGGCTGAGTGTGCGCGAGGCTTTCTGCAGCTTGATGTCGGTAGGGATGGGGGCGGGCATGGAGTCTCCTGGATAGCGCTGGCAGTTGTACTTCGGGGCAGCTGGAGGCTTGAGGCTGTAAGCGATACACCTTGCGCCGACTCTGAAGAATTGTGCCAGAGCCGAGCATTTCGGTGTTGCGGTCCGTAATAATCGCATCACGCTGACCACCTCCAGCCTCCAGCCTCCAGCCTCCAGCCTCCAGCCTCCAGCCTCCAGCCTCCAGCCTCTCTTTACAGAATGTAGCGCGAAAGATCCTCGTTGACCGCCAGCTCGCCCAGGTGCTCATTGACGTATGCGGCATCGATCACCAGCGCCTTGCCTTCCTGGGAGGACGCCAGGTCGCCGGCGCTGAACGACACTTCTTCAAGCAGCCGTTCGAGCACCGTATGCAACCGGCGCGCGCCAATGTTCTCGGTCTTCTCGTTGACCTGCCAGGCGATCTCGGCCAGGCGCGAGATGGCGTCCGGGGCAAACTGGATTTCCAGGCCTTCGGTCTGCATCAGTGCCCGATACTGTTCGGTCAGCGAGGCGTCCGGCTCGGTCAGAATGCGCTCGAAATCCTGGGGCGACAGCGACTGCAGCTCCACCCTGATGGGCAAGCGCCCCTGCAATTCAGGGATCAGATCCGAGGGCTTGGTCAGGTGGAAGGCACCTGATGCGATGAACAGGATGTGGTCGGTCTTGACCATGCCGAACTTGGTGTTGACCGTCGACCCTTCGATCAAGGGCAACAGGTCACGCTGTACGCCCTCGCGGGACACGTCGGCACCGCCGCCACTGTCGGCACGCTTGCTGACCTTGTCGATCTCGTCGATGAACACGATGCCGCTCTGCTCGACAACGTCGATGGCGCGCGTCTTCAGCTCGTCTTCGTTGACCAGCCGGGCGGCCTCCTCATCACGAATCAGCCGCATTGCGTCCCTGACCTTCAGCGTGCGGGTCTTGCGTTTACCCTTGCCGAAGCTGGAGAACATGTTCTGCAGCTGGCTGGTCATTTCTTCCATGCCCGGCGGTGCCATGATGTCGACGCCGACCGGCGCTTCGGTCACCTCGATGTCGATGTCCTTGTCATCCAGCTCGCCCTCTCTCAGACGCTTGCGAAAGAGCTGGCGGGTGCTGTTGTCCTGGCGCGCCGGCTCGTCGTTCGAGCCACGGGCAGGAGGCAGCAGCGCGTCGAGGATCCGGTCCTCGGCGGCGTCTTCGGCGCGATGACGCACCTTCTCCATTTCCTTCTCGCGCAACATTTTCAATGCCGCATCGATCAGGTCACGGATGATCGATTCCACGTCGCGACCGACATAACCGACCTCGGTGAACTTGGTGGCTTCCACCTTGATGAACGGTGCCTGCGCCAGCTTCGCCAGGCGGCGGGCGATTTCGGTCTTGCCGACACCGGTAGGGCCGATCATCAGGATGTTCTTCGGGGTGACCTCCTGGCGCATTGCGTCAGGCAACTGCTGGCGCCGCCAGCGATTGCGCAGGGCAATGGCGACGGCTCGCTTGGCGTCCTGTTGACCGATGATGTGACGGTCGAGCTCATGGACAATTTCACGGGGTGTCATGGACATGCTGGTTATCCGGGCGCCTCAGGGATTGGCGTCCAGCTCCTCGATCGTCAGGTTACGGTTGGTATAGATGCAGATGTCGCCGGCAATGTTCAGGCTGGTCTCGACGATCTCGCGTGCGGACAGATCCGTATGCATCAGCAGGGCACGAGCGGAGGCCTGGGCGAAGGGGCCGCCGGAGCCAATGGCGATCAGACCTTCTTCGGGTTCGATGACATCACCGTTGCCGGTGATGATCAGCGAAGCGTCCTTGTTGGCCACGGCGAGCAGTGCTTCCAGGCGGCGCAGGGCGCGGTCGGTACGCCAGTCCTTGGCCAGTTCGACGGCTGCGCGCACCAGATTGCCCTGATGCTTTTCCAGCTGCGCTTCGAAGCGCTCGAACAGAGTGAAGGCATCGGCGGTACCGCCGGCAAATCCGGCAATGACCTGGTCGCGGTACAGGCGGCGCACCTTGCGCGCGTTGCCCTTCATTACGGTGTTGCCCAGCGAAACCTGGCCATCGCCGCCGATGACGACCTTGCCCTGGCGGCGGACGGATACGATTGTAGTCACAAGCAGCTCCCAAATGGCTGACGGGGGAAACGGCGGCAGCAGGCTGCCATCCGGGATAGTTTGGGGCATGCGGGGGGATTTCAACCGTGCGGGCAGGCGATTCGAACGTCTGGTGCCGAGGTGGCAGGCAAGGCCGCACTGGGCGCGGCCGGGCTGTTACTGCTTGCTGGTGCGTTGTTGTAACAGAAGATTGTCAAAGCCATTGCCGGCCAGTGTTTTCTGCGCGTCTCCGAGACTGTTGCGGTCCTGGAACGGGCCGACCTGGACGCGGTACCAGGTCTCGCCATTGCCCAGCTTCGCGTTCTCGAGCTGCACATCCAGGCCGAGCATGATGATCTGAGCGCGGACCCGGTCGGCGTCGGCGCGCTGGCGGAACGATCCAGCCTGGAGGAAGTAGCGCGTGGCAGGTTCGGTCGCAGCCGGATCACTCGGCGCGGGTGCTTCCGGGGCCTGTTCAGGCACGGCAGTCTCCGGAACGATCACCTCGGACTCGGGCAGTAGCGTGTAGAAGTCATACCGCGGCTGCTGTTCGGCTGGCTTGGGTTGACGAGGCGCCTGCTGGGCCGGCTTCGGCGGAACCGCTTCACGTTTTACCGTTTCACGACCGGGTTCGAGCTGAAACAGAAATGCCACGAACAGGCCGATGACCAGTCCGCTGACCATCCATAGCCAGCCGGGAATCCGCGGTCGGCTGGAAGCCTGGCGCCGGCTGGCTCCGCGGGTAGGGGCTTTGCGTCCTTTGGCCATGCTGCTTACATGCGCTCCAGTGTTTCGATGCCGAGCAGGTTAAGGCCTTGGCGCAAGGTTCGTCCAGTCAGGGCGGACAGGCGCAGGCGACTGTCGCGCTGTTCCGGTCGCTCGGCGGCCAGCACCGGGCACTGCTCGTAGAAGCTGGAGAAGCGCCCGGCCAGCTCGTACAGGTAGGTGCACAGCACATGCGGAGTACCTTCCCGGGCGACATAATTCAACGTATCGCCAAACTGCGCCAGGTGCGCCGCGAGATCGGCCTCCGCTTCGGCCTCAAGTTTCATGGGTAACAGCTCGGCCAGAGCATCCATGGGCTGCTCTAGCTTGCGGAAGATGCTCGCTACCCGGGTATATGCATACATCAGATACGGCGCGGTATTACCCTCGAAGCTGAGCATCTGCTCGAAGTTGAAGCTGTAATCGCTGCTGCGATGCTTGGACAGATCTGCATATTTGACGGCGCCGATACCCACCGCTTTGGCAATGCTGCGCAACTCATCGGACGGCAGCTCGGGATTCTTGCCTTCGACCAGTCGATAGGCGCGCTGCTCGGCTTCCTCGAGCAGATCCACCAGCTTTACCGTGCCACCGTCGCGGGTCTTGAACGGCTTGCCGTCAGCGCCATTCATGGTACCGAAGCCCATGTGTTCGAGCTCCATGCTCTCCGGCACGAAACCGGCCCTGCGCGCCACGGCGAAGACCTGCTGGAAGTGCAGTGCCTGGCGCTGATCGACGAAGTACAACACGCGGTCAGCGTTGAGCTGTTCGTGTCGATAGCGCATGGCTGCAAGATCGGTCGTGGCGTACAGATAGCCACCGCCGGCCTTCTGCACAATGACCGGCAGCGGCTTGCCTTCGCTGTTGGTGAACTGATCGAGGAACACGCAGCGTGCGCCGTCACTCTCGGTCAGCAGGCCGCTGACCTCCAGCTGGCGAACGATGTCCGCAAGCTCCTCGTTGTAAGCGCTCTCACCGCGGACGTCATCGCGGCTCAGGGATACGCCAAGCCGGTCGTACACGGCCTGGCAGTGGCCCAGCGAGATGTCGTTGAATGTGTGCCACAGCGCCAGGCACGTGGCGTCGCCGGCTTGCAGTTGCACCACGCGCTCCCGAGCCCGATCGGCGAAGGCGGCATCGTCGTCGAAGCGCTTCTTGGCCTGCCGGTAGAAATTTTCCAGATCGCCCAGTTCGGACTCGGCGGCGACCGGATTCTCTTCGAGATACGCCAACAACATGCCGAACTGGGTGCCCCAGTCGCCTACGTGGTTCTGCCGGATCACCTCGTGGCCAAGGAACTCCAGAATGCGCGCCACGGCATCGCCGATAATGGTCGAACGCAGATGGCCGACGTGCATTTCCTTGGCCAGGTTCGGCGAGGAGTAGTCGATCACCACCCGCTGCGGCGGGTTGGCCCGGGCAACGCCCAAGTGCGCGTCGGCCAGCGCGGATTCAAGTTGTCCAGCCAGCCAGCCGCTGTCCTGAAAGATGTTGATGAAACCGGGCCCGGCAATGTTCACCTGAGCAACCGCTTCATGCGCAGGCATCGCGGCAACCAGTTTCTCGGCAAGATCACGCGGCTTCATGCCGGCAGGCTTGGCCAGCATCATCGCCAGGTTGCTGGCGAAATCACCATGCGCCTTGTCGCGGGCATTCTCCACCTGGATCGACGGGGACAGGTCGGCCGGGAGTACACCCTGGCTTTTCAGGGTCTCCACGGCTTCGGCGAGCAGCTGGCTGATCAGGTTCTTCATGGGTAGTCGAATGTCCGGGCAAGGCCTGTTGGAAAACCCGGCATTATCCGGCTTAAGTGTCCACTTGCCAAATCCGATAGGGCGCTCAGCTCAGAACATGTCCAGCGGATCGACATCGAGCGACCAGCGGACCTTGCGAGCGAGCGGATGGACTTCGAGTTGCGGCAGCCATATGTGCAGTAACTGATGCAGCACCGATCGCTGCCCGGCCTGAATCAGCAACTGTGCGCGGAAGCGCCCGGCGCGGCGCTCCATGGGCGACGGGACCGGGCCCAGCAGGTCGACGCCCTCCAGCCTGTTGTCGGCGCAGAGCTGTTCGGCCCAGGCGCAGCCCTCCTCGAGAAACTGGTTGGCCAGGGCCGCGACATTGGCTTCGGCACGCAGCAGCGCGATAAAACTGTACGGCGGCAGGTTGGCCGACTGGCGCGCGGCCAGTTCTCGCTCGGCGATCGCGGGATAGCCGTGCTCGGTCAGGTCGATCAGCAATGGATGCTCAGCCATGTGGGTCTGGATCAGTACCTGC
The DNA here is from genome assembly GCF_020025155.1 of Halopseudomonas nanhaiensis. Classification (NCBI taxonomy): domain Bacteria; kingdom Pseudomonadati; phylum Pseudomonadota; class Gammaproteobacteria; order Pseudomonadales; family Pseudomonadaceae; genus Pseudomonas; species Pseudomonas nanhaiensis. Next base: position 3,395,774 of record NZ_CP073751.1, on the reverse strand, counting down.
CCGGGCTTGTCGGCGCGGCCGGCACGCCCGGCGACCTGGGTGATCTGCTGGGCCATGCGTTCCGGTCCGCGAAAATCAGCGGAAAACAGGCCGCCGTCAGCATCAAGGATCGCCACCAGCGTCACGTCAGGGAAGTGATGTCCCTTGGCAAGCATCTGCGTGCCGACCAGGATGCAGCGCTCGCCGCTGTGAATGCGCCGCAGCATGTCTGCCATCGCCTGCTTGCGTGACATGCTGTCCCGATCGATGCGCATTACCGGAACGTCGGGGAAACTCTGTACCAGTTGCTCCTCGGTGCGCTCGGTCCCGGCGCCGATCGGCCTCAGGTCCTCGCCGTTGCACTTGGGGCAGTGACGGTCCACGGCGCGCTGGCTGCCGCAGTGATGGCAGTGCAGATGCGCAGGCGCCTGGTGTACCGTCATGCGCGCGTCGCAACGCTTGCACTCGGCGATCCAGCCACAGTCGTGGCACATCAGGGTCGGTGCGAAACCACGCCGGTTGATGAACACCAGCACCTGATTGCCGGCGCGCAGGTGCTCGCCGATGAGCCCCGTCAATGGCCGCGATAGCCCCCCCTCCAGTGGACGGCTGCGTATATCCAGGCATTCGAAGCGTGGCGGGCTGGCATTGCCTGCCCGCTGGGTCAGGCGCAGCCGCTGATAACGGCCCCGTTTGACATTGTGAAGGCTTTCCAGCGATGGCGTGGCAGAGCCGAGCAGCACGCCGGCCTGCTCCAGGTGGCCGCGGTATACCGCCAGGTCGCGCGCGTTGTAGCGCAGGCCTTCCTGCTGTTTGTAGGACAAGTCGTGTTCTTCATCAACGATGATCAGGCCTGGGCGAGCCAGCGGTGTGAATATCGCCGAACGGGTGCCGATGATCACACCGGCTTCGCCATCGCGCGCGGCAATCCAGGCGTCAAGCCGCTCACGGTCGTTGAGTCCGGAGTGCAGGATGACCACCGGTACGCTGAAGCGCTTACGAAATCGCTCCAGCGTCTGCGGCGTGAGCCCGATCTCCGGAATAAGCACCAGCGCCTGTTTCTGCTGGCGCAGCGCATGCTCAATGGCCTGCAGGTAGACTTCGGTCTTGCCGCTGCCGGTGACACCTTCGAGCAGCCAGGTGGCAAACCCGTCATTGTCGAGGATCTGCGTCAGCGCTGCGGATTGCTCGGGATTGGCTGTCAGCGGCGCCTCGCGTAATAAAGGAAGCGGTTCGTTGACATGATGCTGCGACTGGCTGATGCGCTCGACCAACCCCTTGCGTTCGAGCGCTTCCAGGCAATCGCGCGTCAGACCCCACTGGCCGATCAAGGCATGCGAGAGGCCGTGCGGGTGGCGGGCCAGGATCTGCACGGCTTCCTTCTGCTTCGGCGCGCGGGCGATGGCCGGATGCTCGGGGTAGGTGCCGGTGGTCAGCTTCCAGAGCCGGTCCTGGCGGGCCAGCGCCGGTTCGCCCTGACGCAGCAGTACAGGCAGCGCGCTGCTCAGCGTATCGCCGAGTCCGTGCTGATAATAGCTGGCAGTCCAGAGGCACAGTTGCCAGAGCGTCTCGGGCAGCAGTGGCTCGAGATCGATCAGCTCGAGGGCGCGCTTGAGCTTGTTGGCGGGCAGGTCGGAGGTATCGCTGAGCCCCGCGATGATCCCGACCATTTGCCGATTGCCGAATGGCACCCGCACCCGCAGACCGACGCGGCAATCCTCGTCACGCACGCCAACCGGGCTGCGATAATCGAACAGCCGGCGCAGGGGGGAGGGCAGGGCAACCTGAAGAATGGGCACGGACGTGAATGACTCCAGCTGACAGTGCGCAGATGGTAGCATTCCGGACGCCAGCCGGTGGTGCTTGCGTAAGCGCGGGTTTCTGTTATCATCGCCGGCCTGATTTTCCGGTACCCGGGTGCCTTTCTGGTATCGGCTTTGAATTATCCAGTGCGGTGCCAGATCAAGTAGGTCCGGTGGCGGCACACCAATCGAGGAATACCCATGAAAGCTGATCTGCATCCCAAGTACGAAGAACTCCAGGCTACCTGCAGCTGCGGCAACGTGATCACCACACGTTCCACTCTGGGCAAGCCGATCCACCTGGACGTGTGCTCCGAGTGCCACCCGTTCTATACCGGCAAGCAGAAGGTACTGGACACCGGCGGCCGTATCGAGCGCTTCAAGCAGCGTTTCGGTGCCGTCAGCACCAAGAAGTAAGACTCGCCGGCCTTCATGGCAGGGTTCGAGACGAGAAAGGCGCTCCGTTGGAGCGCCTTTTTTATTGTCTGGCTTTTCGCGGGGCAGGCGCATGCCGACGCCTGTCGGATGCCGGCCGACGCCACGCGCGTGCAGAGCCGCTCCGTGTTCGATGGTGACACGCTCGAGTTGACCGATGGCCGCCGCGTACGGCTGATCGGTATCAATGCACCGGAAATCGGCCGCAAGGGCAGAGCGTCCCAGCCCTTCGCTCGTGCTGCGGCGAATCGGCTGCAGGCACTTGTCGCCGACGGGCCGCTGTATCTGGCCCAGGGGCAGGAGCCCCGGGATCGCTACGGCCGCACCCTGGGGCATCTGTTCAACGCCACCGGCGACAACCTCGAAGCGCAACTTCTCCGCGAGGGCCTCGGTTTTGCCATCGGCGTTCCGCCCAATCTGGCATTGGTTCGCTGCCATGCCGAGGCGGAGCATCGGGCCCGCGATGCGCGTCGCGGCCTGTGGGGAAGCCAGCCAGTAGTCGACGCAGCTGACCTCAGCGAAGGAGGATTCCAGCTGGTCAAGGGCCGGGTGCATTCGGTGCAGCGAGGCGGAAAGTTCTGGTGGCTGGCACTGGGGGGGCAGACGGTTTTGCGGGTTCATCAGGACGAGCGTACAGCGTTGCCCAGACCGCCCGAGAAAATGGCGGGTCAGACGGTAGAGGCCCGTGGATGGGTGATCGATCGCCGCGGTCAACGCAGTGTCAAGGCCGGACACCAGCGATTCATGTTGCCCATCAGGCACGAGAGCATGCTGCGGCAGATGCGTTGAACACCGCGCTTCATGCTGCATTCTTCGTCGATGACGCACCATTATACGAATATGTCCTTGACATCCGCTCCGTGAATAACCTTGTTACGACTGGTGCTTTTCGGTATTCTCGACCGCCCGCATGAGCAACCTGACCGGAAAAATAGACAATGTCCGATTTGAGAACCGATGCACTCGCGTATCATGCCAACCCGCGTCCGGGCAAGCTGAGCGTAGAGCTGACCAAACCGACAGCCACTGCCCGCGATCTGGCACTGGCCTATAGCCCGGGTGTTGCAGAACCTGTTCGCGAAATCGCCAAGGATCTGGAAAACGCCTACAAATACACCGGAAAAGGCAACCTCGTTGCGGTCATTTCCGACGGTACCGCGATTCTCGGCCTGGGCAATCTCGGCCCGCTCGCCAGCAAGCCGGTCATGGAAGGCAAGGGTGTACTGTTCAAGCGTTTCGCCGGCATCGACGTGTTCGACATCGAAGTCGAATCCGAAAGCCCGCAAGCCTTTATCGATACCGTGCGCCGGATCTCCTGCACCTTCGGTGGCATCAACCTTGAAGACATCAAGGCCCCCGAGTGCTTCGAAATCGAACGTGCACTGATCGAGCAGTGCGACATTCCAGTGTTCCATGACGACCAGCACGGCACCGCAATCGTTACCGCCGCCGCCATGATCAACGCGCTGGAACTGGCCGACAAGCAACTGGAAGACGCCAAGATCGTCTGCCTTGGCGCGGGCGCTGCCGCCATCGCCTGCATGAAGCTGCTGGTCAGCATGGGTTGCAAGGTCGAGAACATCTATATGCTCGACCGCAAGGGCGTGATTCACGCCGGCCGCGATGACCTCAACGAATACAAGGCAATCTTTGCCACCGAGACCGACAAGCGCACCCTGACCGATGCCCTGAAGGGCGCTGACGTGTTCGTTGGCCTGTCCGGTCCGGACCTGCTGCCGCCGGCAGACCTGAAGCTGATGGCGGAAAACCCGATCGTGTTCGCCTGCTCGAATCCTGATCCGGAAATCAAGCCCGAGCTGGCGCGCGCATCGCGTCCTGACGTGATCATGGCCACCGGTCGTTCGGATTACCCGAACCAGGTGAACAACGTACTGGGTTTCCCCTTCATTTTCCGCGGTGCGCTGGACGTTCGTGCCACGCGTATCAATGAAGAGATGAAGATCGCCGCGGTCCACGCCATCCGTGAGCTGGCCAAGGAGCCGGTGCCGGAGTACGTATCCGAAGCCTATGGCGGCATCAAGCTGGAATTCGGTCGAGAGTACATCATTCCCAAGCCCATGGACGTGCGTCTGATCGAGCGCGTGCCGGCCGCTGTGGCCCAGGCTGCCATCGACTCGGGCGTGGCTACCCAGCCGTACCCGGCGCATTACCCGCTGAAGTCGGTCGAAGACGTCAAGTAAGCGACTCTCTGCAGCATAAAAACCCCGCTTGGTGCGGGGTTTTTTGTTTACGGCCGATCGTTGTTGTGCGCGGCGCTGTCGATGCTAGCGGCGCTGCGCCGCGGAAAGCGGTTCGATGACGATGCGACCGCTCTGCAACCTGGCGTGGAGCACCTCTCCCGCTGCATCGGGGTGATCCAGCAGCCGTCTAGCCACCGCCGGCTCAATGTGATGGCGGAAGGCACGTGCCATCGAGCGAGCGCCATATCGACGATCAAATCCCTGTTCGCCGAGCCACGATTTCAAGGGCGGATCCAGTATCAGTTGCAGTTGCTGGCGCGCCAGGCGCTGGTTCAGTCGCTCCAGCGCCAGATCAACCAATTGCCCGACCTGATCACCGCCGAGCCGCTGGAAGGTCACCCGGTGGTCGATACGGTTGAGAAACTCCGGCGAAAACTGCTTCTCCAGTGCTTCGTCGACCAGTCTCGCTTCCGTATCGGCCTGCCAGCCAAGCGGCAACCATCTACGCCAACCGCGGCTCTGACGCTGCTGATAGTCCCACAGTGCCTGGGCACCGATATTGCTGGTCATGAAGATCAGGCTGTTGCGGAAATCCAGCGTAGCGGTGCCGGAGCTCAGCCGTAGCTGACCGTTGTCGAAGATATTCATCAGCGCCCGAATCACCGGTTCACTGGCCTTTTCCAGCTCGTCGAACAGCACGATGCCGGGGGTTCCGAAACTGCCTTCGATGGCAGCCTTGTCGAACAGCGTAGTGCCTTCCTTGCTGCCGACGTAACCGGGCGGCGCACCGGTCAGCGAGGCGGCGTAATGCTCCTGTGCCAGGGTGTTCATATCGATCCGGCACAGGGCATCGGCCTTGCCATGAATGGCCTCGGCGAGCAGGCGAACGGTCTCGGTCTTGCCGACACCCGTTGGCCCCATCAGCAGGACAACCGCGAGCGGCTTGCGTGGATCGCCGAGCTCGGCCTTGATCACGCTCAAACTGGCTGCGATGGCATCCAGTGCCGCCTCCTGACCAACGATCCGCGAGCGGAGCAGGGTCATGACCTGATCCGGATCGAAGCGAAAGCGCGAGGTACGCCGGGGCGGTGCAGCGCCACTGGTGCGCTGGTTGTGCTCCAGCACCTCATTGATGAAGGGCATGGTATCTGTCCTGTCAGCCGGTTAGCGTGCGTCGAAGGCGGCCCGAGCGGGCCGCCTGTCGCCGATCAGGCACCCGCTTCGCGATCGCGGCCGGGATGCGGCAGCTCGCCTACGGGACAGTCAGCCACGCCGATGGTGCTGCGGGTCATTTTCTCGACATCGTCCCGCGCCTTCTCGGCATCCAGCACCCAGGTGCGGTAGAAGTCGAAGGGACAATCGGCGACGCCGCGGTCGCCATCACCGGAGTTGTACATGCCGGTGTAACCGCGGTGCAGCAGCTTGAACAAGTGGTTCTGCGACTGATCGTTGGCCCGCGCATCGCGAATCTGCGATACCGATAACTGCGCATACTGAATGCCCATGTCTTCCTCCCCGCATTCGCCAAGCGTTCGCCCGTCGAAGCCGATGATCGCCGAATGGCCGAAGTAGGAATACACACCATCGAAACCCGAGGCGTTGGCCACGGCAACATAGCAGTTGTTGGCCCAGGCCATGGTCTTGGACATAAGTACCTGCTGTTCCTTGGCCGGGTACATGTAGCCCTGGCAGCGCACGATGAGCTCGGCGCCCTTCATGGCGCAGTCCCGCCAGATTTCCGGGTAGTTGCCATCGTCGCAGATGATCAGACTGATCTTCATGCCCTTGGGGCCTTCGGTGACATAGGTCCGGTCGCCCGGGTACCAGCCTTCGATCGGACACCAGGGAATGCACTTGCGATACTTCTGGACGATGTCGCCCTTGTCGTTGATCAGAATCAGCGTGTTGTAGGGGGCCTTGTGCGGATGCTCTTCGTGCTGCTCGCCGGTCAGTGAGAAGATGCCCCAGGTCTTCGCTTGCTTGCAGGCCTCGCTGAAGATGCGGGTTTCGTCCCCGGGGATGGTGGTCGCAGTGGCCATCATTTCATCGTTGTCGTACATGATCCCCATGGTGCTGTACTCGGGGAACACCACCAGGTCCATGCCCGGCAGACCTTTCTTCATGCCAATAAGCATGTCTGCAATCTTGCGTGCATTGTCGAGCACTTCATCTCGGGTATGCAGGCGTGGCATCTTGTAGTTGACGACGGCGACGCCGACGGTATCGGGACTGCTTGAAATATCACCATGACGCATGGCTTTCGCTCCGTATGAGTGTGGGGGGTTGTCAGGGTCCCGGGCGCTCGATGCCCAGCTTGTCGACCCGATAGCGAAGTTGCCGGAGGCTGATCTTCAGCCGTCGTGCGGCCTCCGACTGGTTGTTGTTGGTCAGGGCCAGCATGGCGCGAATGGTTTCCGCTTCATCCTGGTGTACCCAGTTGTACGAGCGGCCGTAGGTGCGGTTGTCCTGGCCGTTCACGGTGACGTCGACCATTGCAGGCGGCGCTGCGGCGGCGGGCGCATGACGCTGGGGTATGTGAATCGCACTTTCGGAGGCCAGGCTCTGGCGCAACTTGTCTGCGCTGATCAGATCCTCGTCGTTGGTCAGCGCGGTGCGTTCCATCACGTTCTGCAACTGGCGGATGTTCCCCGGCCAGTCGAAGTTCTCGAGCACGGCAAACGCGTCCCCGGCCAGACTCCAGTTCCGCTCATAGTGATGGTTGAGCTCGTTGAGAAAATGCAGCGCGAGCTGTTTGATGTCGCCTTGCCGCTCGCGCAGCGGTGGCAGGTGAACCGGGACCACATGCAGCCGGTAGAACAGGTCCAGACGAAAGCTGCCCTGGTTGACCGATTCCTGCAGATTCACGTGCGTGGCGGTGATGACCCGGAAGTCGACCGACACCGATTGCATGCTGCCGATCGGGTCGACCTTCTTTTCCTGTAAGACGCGCAGCAGCTTGGACTGCAGCGCCAGGGGCATATCACCTATCTCGTCGAGAAACAGCGTGCCACCGTCGGCCTGAAGGATCTTGCCCTGTTTGCTCTGCGAGGCCCCGGTAAAGGCGCCTTTCACATGCCCGAACAGCTCGGACTCCAGCAATTCGGCCGGGATGGCGGCGCAGTTGATGCAGATGAACGGCTTTTCCCGGCGGTCGCTCTGCTGGTGGGTCATGCGTGCAAACTTTTCCTTGCCGGTCCCCGACTCGCCCAACAGCATCACTGGTGCGTCGCTGCGCGCGACCTGGATGGCCGAGCGCACCGCGTCCATCAACGCCTGGCTGGTACCCAGAATCCCATGGGCAAGGCTCTGCTTGAGCATGCCTTCCACAGCAATGCTGTGGCGCAGGTTCTGGTTTTCCTTGACCAGATGCGCTGTCTGCTCGACCACGAACTTGTGAATGCGCAGTAGCTGACCGATCATCGCGGCAGCGACGCGCAGCAGGCTGATGTCGCTATCGAACGGACGCTCGTGCAGTCCTTCGCGCTGCACCGACAACACGCCAATCGGCGTGCCGGTCTCCAGGATGGGTACGGCGATGAATGCCATGCGCCCGCCGCTGTGGTGAGACAGCTCGGTGATCCGATGAATGAACAGCGGCTCCTTTTCCACATCCGGTACCAGGCCTATCGAGCCAGTGCGCATGACGTAGCCGGTCACCCCTTCGTTGAAGTTCAGGTTGAAACGCCCGGCCTTGAGGTCTTCCGGAGACAGGCCGTAGGAGTAGCGCACCTGAAGCGTGCTGGTCGCTGCATCAGGCAGGCTTACCCGCCCGCAGTTCAGGCCGTACAGCTGGGACAGCAGGCGCAGCAGGCCCTGAATCGTGCGAGGCGCATCGAGGGGCTTTTCCATCAGCTTGGCCATTTCCAGAATCACGACCAGTTCGCGCTTCATCTGCTGGGACATCCGTTCCGGGAGGGAAATCGTCATCTGTGCAGGCTCCGATACCTGGGTGCGAGACCCGGCACCGCCCGCACAGCACTTAGTGGCTGATCATCCAGGGACGGCGTGGGCCGGTTTGTTGTTTGAGCGCGGGTGGCTGCCCCTCCGCGCGAGGCTTGTGGCTGCAACGTGATGAGCTGCAACAACTATGCCCGTGGGTAACCTTGGGCGCGTTGGCGCTGCGCTCATTGGTCTCGTGAGCGTTGCGCTGCTGGCTGCTGAGCACTCGCAAACGCGGTGCGGAGACCAGCCGCTGCATGGGTTGCTCGCAGACCGGGCACTGACGTGGAAGGTTGCGCTCGGCACTCGGCAAAAGCGCTTCGAAGGCGCCGCAATCAGGACAGTCGAAATCGTAAACAGGCATCAATGTGCTCCCTGGTGGTGCATTCAAGGGAAGCCGTCCGCTCCCAATTGGAGCGGACGGCATTCGCGGCGCTTACTTGTTCCACATGGCCGTCGGGACTTCGTCACCGCTGACCATGATCTTCGGGCCATCGGCGTTCGGCTGAATGTCGAAGTCGAATATCTCGGTGGGAATCCACACGGTTGCGCAGACGTTGGGCACATCGACGATGCCGCTGATGTGGCCCTGCACCGGAGCGGTGCCGAGGATCGAGTAGGCCTGTGCGCCGCTGTAGCCGAACTTCTTCAGATACTCGATCGCGTTCAGACACGCCTGGCGGTAGGCGACGTGGGCGTCCAGATAATGCTGCTTGCCGTTTTCGTCGACAGATATGCCTTCGAAAATCAGATGTTTCTTGTAGCCGGGTGACAGGTCGCTGGGCTGGAAGATCGGATTCTTCACGCCGTATTTCTTCACTCCGTCCTTGATCAGGTTGACCCTGATGTGGATCCAGCCGGCCATCTCGATGGCGCCACAGAAGGTGATCTCACCGTCGCCCTGGGAGAAGTGCAGATCGCCCATCGACAGGCCGCCGCCCTTCACGTAGACCGGAAAGAACACCCGCGAGCCCTTGGTCAGGTCCTTGATATCGCAGTTGCCGCCGTGTTCCCGCGGGGGCACGGTGCGAGCACCCTCGGCGGCGATCTTGTTGGCCACATCGCCGGTGGCGCGACCGACATGGGCGGTCGGGGCATACGGCGGATTGGCCAGGCCGGGAACGCGGTCCGGGTCGGTGTCGATCAGCGCCTGTTCGCGTTTATTCCACTCATCCAGCAACTCCTGCGACGGCAGACAGCCGATCAGGCCAGGGTGCATCAGACCGATGAATTCCACGCCGGGAATGTGCCGACTCTTGGTATAGATGCCGTTGAAGTCCCAGATCGTCTTGCGTGCTTCAGGGTAATGCTCGGTGAGGAAGCCACCGCCGTTCTCCTTGGCGAACACGCCGTTGAAGCCCCACATCTGATCGGCGAAGGCGCCGATGTCCAGAATGTCCACGACCATCAGGTCACCGGGCTCGGCTCCTTCCACGGCAACCGGGCCGCTCAGATAGTGAACCTTGGTCAGGTCGACATCGCGTACGTCTTCGGCGCTGTCGTTGTTGCCGATCTGTCCGCCGGTCCAGTCCATGCATTCGATGATGAAATCGGCGCCCGGCTTGACCGTCGCCACCATCGGTACGTCCGGGTGCCAGCGGTTATGAATGGTGTCGTGTTCCTTGGGACTCTTGTTCAGATCGATCTTGATCAGTGTTTCAGCCATGACGGGAGCATCCTCTAGGTGTAGGTGGCATATCAGGCCTTGCAGATTGGCCGGTGCAGGACACAGAGCAGATGTCGTGCCAGCTTTGTCATGGACAGACATAAACCTTTTGAATCAATGAGTTGGATTGCCAATGCCAAGTATTGGCAGGCTCATGGCGACAGCCTGTTTAACAATGTCCAGGCGATGGCGATGACATTGTCATGACAATGTGAAGGCGTGCGCCGTGCTGGTGCGGGCCGGCGACCGGACGGTTGAGAGACGCCAGGTCTGGGCCAGCTGAAAAATGATTAAGTTACAAGCGCTTGACAGGCCTTTGCGTGGAATTTTCACGGGCGTGTCGGGACATGGCACAAGGGTTGCTCAGGGTTGGATCGACAGGTGAACGGAGAGGGGGACAGGAACTCGCTCACCAGTTACATCCACACTAAGGAGAAGCACCTTATGCATGACTCAAGTAGCAAGACGCCGGCGTGGAAGCGCCACCTCATGGCGGTAGCCCTGGGCACGGGCCTGGGCTTCGCCGGCGTGGCTGGCGCCGCGGATTATCCTACCGACAAGGTCAACACCACTGGTTTGGCTGTCACCGATGACACGGTCAAGGTAGGCATCCTGCACTCGATCACCGGCACCATGGCGATCAGCGAAACCGGTTCGGTGGAAGCGGAAATGCTGGCTATCGAGCAGATCAACGAGATGGGTGGCGTACTTGGCCGCAAGATCGAGATCGTGCAGGAAGACGGCGCCAGTGACTGGCCGACGTTCGCCGAGAAGTCACGCAAGCTGCTGACTCAGGACAAGGTGGCGGCGGTGTTCGGCTGCTGGACATCCGCTTCGCGCAAGGCGGTATTGCCGGTCTTCGAGAAGGAAAACGGCATGCTCTACTACCCGACCTTCTATGAAGGGTTGGAGCAGTCCAAGAACGTTATCTACACCGGTCAGGAGGCCACCCAGCAGATCATCGCGGGCCTCGACTGGATCGCCAAGGAGAAGGGCGCGAAGAGCTTCTACCTGGTCGGCTCGGACTACATCTGGCCGCGTACCTCCAACAAGATCGCCCGCAAGCACATCGAAAACGTGCTCGGCGGCGAAGTCATCGGCGAAGAGTACTACCCACTGGGCAACACCAACTTCGGCTCGCTGATCAACAAGATCCGCCTGAAGAAGCCTGACGTGGTGTACGCCAGCATTGTCGGCGGCTCCAACGTCGCCTGGTGGAAGCAGCTCAAGGCCGCGGGTATCACGCCCGAGCGCCAGACCATCATGACCATTTCGGTAACTGAAGACGAAGTGCTGGGCATCGGTGGCGAGAACATGGCCGGCTACTACTCGGCAATGAAGTACTTCCAGTCGCTGGATAACGAAAACAACCAGGAGTTCGTCAAGGCGTTCAAGGCCCGCTGGGGTGAAGACAGCGTGATCGGCGACGTAACCCAGGCTGCCTATCTTGGCCCATGGCTGTGGAAGGCTGCGGTGGAGAAAGCCGGCAGCTTCGACGTTGACGCCATTGCTGAAGCCTCCGCCGGTATCGAGCTCGAAACCGCGCCGGAAGGCTATGTGAAGGTGCACGAGAATCATCACCTGTGGAGCAAGCTGCGCGTCGGGCAGTGGAAGGCTGATGGCCAGGCGGAAGTGGTGTACGAGTCCGACCTGATCGAGCCGAATCCCTTCCCCAAGGGCTACCAGTAAGCCTAGCGGTAAGTAGCAACAAGGATGCGGCCCGCCAGGGCCGCATCGTCCGAAGATTAGGAGAGCGACTATGGGCGGTTATTCAGCGCAAGAGCTCACGGCCATTTTCATCATGCAGGGATTCAGTGGCCTGAGTCTGTTCTGCGTCTTTCTGCTGATGGCCCTCGGATTGGCCATCATTTTCGGGCAGATGGGCGTTATCAACATGGCACACGGGGAGTTTCTCACCCTGGGTGCGTACATCACCTGGATGGTTTCCGAGGTGGCTTCCAGCTCACCGTGGTTGCAACAGGTCTACTTTCCCTTCGCCATCGGCGCGGCATTTGCCGGTGCATTTCTACTTGGCTATCTGGTCGAGCGAGTGATGATCAGCCGGCTGTATCACCGGCCGCTGGATACCCTGCTGGCGACCTGGGGTCTGGGGCTGATCCTTCAGCAGATTTTCCGTTCGACCTTCGGCCCGCGTGAAGTGAGTGTCTCCATGCCGGACTGGCTGATGGGCTCCTGGGCACCCACCGACATCATCGATATACCGCTCAACGGGCTGTTCGTCATGGTCGTCACGCTGATGATGACCCTGGGTGTCGTATTTCTGCTCTACCGCTCCCGGTGGGGTATCAAGGTCCGCGCGACGACGCAGAACCGTGCCATGGCCAACGCTGCGGGTATCAACACTCAGCGCGTCGACCGACTGACATTCGCTCTTGGTTGCGGCATCGCCGGCGTTGCCGGTGCGGCGTTCACCACGATCGCCTCGACGGGGCCGACCACGGGTTCGCTGTACATCGTCGATACCTTCCTGATCGTGGTGTTCGGTGGCGCAGCCAGTCTGCTCGGCACCGTTGTCTCCGCGTTCGGTATTGCCCAATCGCAGTCGATTCTCGAATTCTTCCTCAGCGGCTCCATGGCGAAGGTCATCACGCTCCTGGTCGTCGTTGGAATCCTGATGTTCCGTCCCCAGGGACTCTTTGCAAGCAAGGTGCGCCGCTGAGCGGCGTACCGGCTGGAGGTTACTGATATGCAAAACTGGATAAGCGCTTTCGGGGGACGGCAGCGGCTGCTGCACATTCTGGCGCTGGCGCTGCTGCTCATGGTGGTGCTGCCGCTGACGGTAGACATTTTTCGTCTGAACCTGGTGGGCAAATACCTCACCTACGCCTTCGTCGCAGTGGGACTGGTGCTCTGCTGGGGCTACGGCGGCGTGCTGAGCCTGGGGCAGGGGATCTTCTTTGGGCTCGGTGGCTACTGCATGGCGATGTTCCTCAAGCTGGAAGCCTCCAGCCCGGAGAACACCTCGATCCAGAGCACCCCGGGTATTCCGGATTTCATGGACTGGAACCAGATCACCGAGTTGCCGATGTTCTGGATGCCCTTCCATAGCCTGACGCTGACAGTGCTGCTGATCCTGACGGTACCGGCACTGTTCGCGTTCGTGATCGGCGTGGCGATGTTCAAGCGGCGGGTGGGCGGCGTGTACTTCGCCATCATCACGCAAGCAATCGCTTCCATTGCCACCATCCTGATCGTCGGCCAGCAGGGCTACACCGGGGGTATCAACGGGATAACCGATCTCAGGACAATGCTCGGTTGGGACATCCGCCCCGATAGCGCCAAGTATCTGCTGTACTTTGCCTGCTGCACGCTGCTGATCATCTGCCTGCTAATCGGCCAGTTCGTCCTCAGCAGTCGCTACGGCAAGCTGTTGATCGCCATGCGTGACCAGGAGGACCGGGTTCGCTTTTCGGGCTATGACGTTGCCAACATCAAGATCTTCGTGTTCGCCCTGGCCGGCATCTTTTCGGCCATCGGCGGTGCGATGTTCGCCCTGCAGGTCGGTTTCATGTCGCCCTCGTTTGTCGGGACCGTCGCCTCGATCGAGATGGTGATCTTCTGTGCCGTGGGCGGGCGACTCTCTCTGGTCGGCGCGGTGTACGGCGCCCTTCTGGTGAGCCTGGCGAAAACATTGCTCTCGGAAAGCTTTCCGCAGTTGTGGATCATCTTCATGGGTGCGCTGTTCATTGGCGTGGTGCTGCTGTTTCCCCGAGGCCTGGCTGGTCTGTACGCCGACTTCGTCCAGCCACACGTTGATCGCGTCCTGCAGCGCAGGTCGGCGGAGCGGCAGGCCAGGCTCGATGCACAGTCGAAACCGGCTACAGCTAACCGGGCACAGGAGATGACATCATGAGCGCGCCAATTCTGCTGGCGATCGAGGATTTGACCGTTTCGTTTGACGGCTTCAAGGCGGTTGACGGGCTGAATCTGTACGTTGAACGCAACGAAGTACGCGTGGTGATCGGCCCGAACGGTGCAGGCAAAACGACGCTGCTCGACCTGATATGCGGGAAGACCCGCGCGACATCGGGATCAATCAGGTTCAAGGATACGGAGCTGACGAAGCTGGCGGAAAACCACATCGTCAAGGCAGGCGTTGGCCGGAAGTTTCAGACGCCCTCCATCTACGAAAACCTGACGGTGCGCGAGAACCTGCAGCTGTCCTACCCGGGAGGGCGGACTGTTTTCGGCAGTCTGTTTTTCAAGGTCACCGACGCGGTGCAGGCTCGGGTTCAGGAGATCGCCGAAGAAATATTTCTTGCTGACCGACTCGAAACCAGCGCCGGTCTGCTCAGCCATGGGCAGAAACAGTGGCTGGAAATCGGCATGCTGCTGATCCAGGATCCGGAGTTGTTGATGCTGGATGAACCGGTGGCGGGCATGAGCGTTTCAGAGCGTGAGGCGACCGCCGACCTCTTGCGTCGGATCAGCAAGAATCGCTCGGTGATCGTCATCGAGCACGACATGGACTTCGTCAAGGATATCGCTCACCGCGTGACCGTTCTGCATCAGGGCAAGTTGCTGGCCGAGGGCAAGATGGACGATGTGCAGAAGAACGAGAAGGTCATCGAAGTCTATCTGGGTCATTGAAGGGAGAGCCTGACATGTTGAATGTACGTGACCTGCGCGTCAGCTATGGTATGAGCGAAGTCATCCACGGCGTGTCCCTGGATGTAGGCGCCAACGAAACAGTGGCGATCATGGGCCGCAACGGAATGGGCAAGACGACACTGTTCAAGTCGTTGATCGGGATGCTGCCCTGCAACGGTGGAGACATTTCCTTTCAGGGGAAGGATCTCACCAGGGCCCAGTCCTACCAGCGGGTGGCCAGTGGCATCGCCTACGTCCCGCAGGGCCGCATGGTGTTTCCGACACTGACGGTGGAAGAGAACATCAAGGCCGGCCTGGAAGCGTCCGGACGCAAGACGGTGCCCGAGGATATCTACGAGCTGTTTCCGGTTCTGCTGGAAATGCGCCACCGCAAGGCGGGAAACCTTTCGGGCGGGCAGCAGCAGCAATTGGCAATTGGGCGTGCCCTGGCAGCCGATCCAAAGGTATTGTTGCTGGACGAACCGACCGAGGGTATCCAGCCGTCCATCATCAAGCAGCTCGCGACGACGCTCAATGAGATCAAGGCCAAGCGCAAGATCAGCATCGTGGTATCCGAACAGGTACTGAGCTTCGCGCTTAACGTGGCTGATCGCATGCTGGTGATGGACAAGGGCAAGATCGTCCATGAGGCCGCGGGCGACCAGATCGACAAGGCGTATATAAGCCGCTACCTGTCGGTGTAGAGCGCGTGTGTGGCAAAGCCCTCCCGGGCAACCGGGAGGGCTTTTTCGTGTCAGGTAGCGGGTGGACAAAAAACCCTTGACGGCATTTCTCTGGGGCCTATAATGCGCGTCTCCCTGGTCGGGGTTATTTGCATAAAGCGCTTTACAATCAATAAGTTAGCGATAATTTAGAGGTTGACAGGCTGGGGAGAAGGCGTAGAATGCGCCGCTCTGTGAAGGCTGGCGGTAACGGACTTTGCGGGTTGATGGGGCGACTCATCGAAGGTTGTCGGAAGGTGTTGACAGCGGTGAGAGCTGCTGTAGAATGCGCCTCCCTGACACGGAGAAGCGAGAGCTTGCCGGGTCGACCAAGCGAGTAGTGAGGCGGTAAAAAACTTCACGAAAAAGCTTGACGGAATAGAAGGTTAGCGTAGAATGCGCGGCCTTGGTTAAGCGGAAACGCGAACCGAATCGCTCTTTAACAAGATGAATCAAGTAATTCGTGTGGGTGCTTGCTGGGCACGCTTGATGATCGCAAGATTATCAGCCAAGCAAGTAACTCTTGTGAATTCATGAGTTTTTAGCTAAGGCTGAGCCAGGTTTAGGGTTTTCTCAAAACCCGATCAGTATTAAAACTGAAGAGTTTGATCATGGCTCAGATTGAACGCTGGCGGCAGGCCTAACACATGCAAGTCGAGCGGTAGAGGGGAGCTTGCTTCCCTTGAGAGCGGCGGACGGGTGAGTAATACCTGGGAATCTGCCTGGTAGTGGGGGATAACGTTCCGAAAGGAACGCTAATACCGCATACGTCCTACGGGAGAAAGCAGGGGATCTTCGGACCTTGCGCTATCAGATGAGCCCAGGTCGGATTAGCTAGTAGGTGAGGTAAAGGCTCACCTAGGCGACGATCCGTAACTGGTCTGAGAGGA
This sequence comes from Halopseudomonas nanhaiensis, assembly GCF_020025155.1. Taxonomy (NCBI): domain Bacteria; kingdom Pseudomonadati; phylum Pseudomonadota; class Gammaproteobacteria; order Pseudomonadales; family Pseudomonadaceae; genus Pseudomonas; species Pseudomonas nanhaiensis. The sequence continues at coordinate 3,379,529 of NZ_CP073751.1, read as the reverse complement.
TGATCAGTCACACTGGAACTGAGACACGGTCCAGACTCCTACGGGAGGCAGCAGTGGGGAATATTGGACAATGGGCGCAAGCCTGATCCAGCCATGCCGCGTGTGTGAAGAAGGTCTTCGGATTGTAAAGCACTTTAAGTTGGGAGGAAGGGTTGTAGATTAATACTCTGCAACTTTGACGTTACCGACAGAATAAGCACCGGCTAACTCTGTGCCAGCAGCCGCGGTAATACAGAGGGTGCAAGCGTTAATCGGAATTACTGGGCGTAAAGCGCGCGTAGGTGGCTAAGTAAGATGGGTGTGAAATCCCCGGGCTCAACCTGGGAACTGCATCCATAACTGCTTGGCTAGAGTACGGTAGAGGGTAGTGGAATTTCCTGTGTAGCGGTGAAATGCGTAGATATAGGAAGGAACACCAGTGGCGAAGGCGACTACCTGGACTGATACTGACACTGAGGTGCGAAAGCGTGGGGAGCAAACAGGATTAGATACCCTGGTAGTCCACGCCGTAAACGATGTCAACTAGCCGTTGGAATCCTTGAGATTTTAGTGGCGCAGCTAACGCAATAAGTTGACCGCCTGGGGAGTACGGTCGCAAGATTAAAACTCAAATGAATTGACGGGGGCCCGCACAAGCGGTGGAGCATGTGGTTTAATTCGAAGCAACGCGAAGAACCTTACCTGGCCTTGACATGCTGAGAACTTTCCAGAGATGGATTGGTGCCTTCGGGAACTCAGACACAGGTGCTGCATGGCTGTCGTCAGCTCGTGTCGTGAGATGTTGGGTTAAGTCCCGTAACGAGCGCAACCCTTGTCCTTAGTTACCAGCACGTTATGGTGGGCACTCTAAGGAGACTGCCGGTGACAAACCGGAGGAAGGTGGGGATGACGTCAAGTCATCATGGCCCTTACGGCCAGGGCTACACACGTGCTACAATGGTCGGTACAGAGGGTTGCCAAGCCGCGAGGTGGAGCTAATCCCTTAAAACCGATCGTAGTCCGGATTGGAGTCTGCAACTCGACTCCATGAAGTCGGAATCGCTAGTAATCGCGAATCAGAACGTCGCGGTGAATACGTTCCCGGGCCTTGTACACACCGCCCGTCACACCATGGGAGTGGGTTGCACCAGAAGTAGCTAGTCTAACCTTCGGGAGGACGGTTACCACGGTGTGATTCATGACTGGGGTGAAGTCGTAACAAGGTAGCCGTAGGGGAACCTGCGGCTGGATCACCTCCTTAATCGACAGATCACAACGGTCCTTCAAGCACTCACACGAATTACTTGATTCTGAAAGAAAGGCGATTGGGTTGTAGCGTTATAGCTGCTGGGTTGCCCGAGACGATTGGGTCTGTAGCTCAGTTGGTTAGAGCGCACCCCTGATAAGGGTGAGGTCGGCAGTTCGAATCTGCCCAGACCCACCAATTGTCGAGGTGTGACGGTCTTATCACGGGGCCATAGCTCAGCTGGGAGAGCGCCTGCCTTGCACGCAGGAGGTCAGCGGTTCGATCCCGCTTGGCTCCACCAAGACAGACCGCGCAACCGACATCGACGCCTTGTAACTGGCTAGAGTTCATACATGAATGATTCACTTTGAGTGGTAGGCAAAGTCGATCATTGATGTCTGGTCTCTGAACCAGTCGCTCTTTAAAAATTTGGGAAAGTGATAGAAGTAAGACAAGACATAACGGGTGTTTCACTGCACACGTTATGGCTAAGGTAACTTGTAATCTCAAGTGCAAGTTCCGGATTGTCGTTTATCATGTCAACGATCAGACACCGATCAGTCACCTGGCGACAGGCAGATTGTTTGGGGTTATATGGTCAAGTGAATAAGCGCATACGGTGGATGCCTTGGCAGTCAGAGGCGATGAAAGACGTGGTAGCCTGCGAAAAGCTTCGGTGAGGTGGCAAACGACCTGTGACCCGGAGATCTCTGAATGGGGAAACCCACTTGGCATAAGCCAGGTATCACACACTGAATACATAGGTGTGTGAAGCGAACCAGGGGAACTGAAACATCTAAGTACCCTGAGGAAAAGAAATCAACCGAGATTCCCCAAGTAGTGGCGAGCGAACGGGGACCAGCCCTTAAGCAGTTTTGAGTTTAGCGGAGCGCTCTGGAAAGTGCGGCCATAGTGGGTGATAGCCCCGTACGCGAAAGGCTCTTAACTGTGAAATCGAGTAGGACGGCGCACGTGAAACGTTGTCTGAACATGGGGGGACCATCCTCCAAGGCTAAATACTCCTGACTGACCGATAGTGAACCAGTACCGTGAGGGAAAGGCGAAAAGAACCCCTGTGAGGGGAGTGAAATAGAACCTGAAACCGTATGCGTACAAGCAGTGGGAGCAGACTTGTTCTGTGACTGCGTACCTTTTGTATAATGGGTCAGCGACTTATATTCAGTGGCGAGCTTAACCGTCTAGGGGAGGCGTAGGGAAACCGAGTCTTAATAGGGCGTTTAGTCGCTGGGTATAGACCCGAAACCGGGCGATCTATCCATGGGCAGGTTGAAGGTGCCGTAACAGGCACTGGAGGACCGAACCGACTACCGTTGAAAAGTTAGCGGATGACTTGTGGATAGGAGTGAAAGGCTAATCAAGCTCGGAGATAGCTGGTTCTCCTCGAAAGCTATTTAGGTAGCGCCTCGTGTATCACCACTGGGGGTAGAGCACTGTTTCGGCTAGGGGGTCATCCCGACTTACCAAACCGATGCAAACTCCGAATACCAGTGAGTGTCAGCACGGGAGACACACGGCGGGTGCTAACGTCCGTCGTGAAAAGGGAAACAACCCAGACCGTCAGCTAAGGTCCCAAAGTTATGGTTAAGTGGGAAACGATGTGGGAAGGCTTAGACAGCTAGGAGGTTGGCTTAGAAGCAGCCATCCTTTAAAGAAAGCGTAATAGCTCACTAGTCGAGTCGGCCTGCGCGGAAGATGTAACGGGGCTCAAACCATACACCGAAGCTACGGGTTCATCTTAGGATGAGCGGTAGAGGAGCGTTCTGTAAGCCTGTGAAGGTCAATTGAGAAGTTGGCTGGAGGTATCAGAAGTGCGAATGCTGACATGAGTAACGACAATGGGAGTGAAAAACTCCCACGCCGGAAGACCAAGGGTTCCTGCGCAACGTTAATCGACGCAGGGTGAGTCGATCCCTAAGGCGAGGCCGACAGGCGTAGTCGATGGGAAACGGGTTAATATTCCCGTACTTCTAGTTACTGCGATGGGGGGACGGAGAAGGCTAGGCCAGCAAGGCGTTGGTTGTCCTTGTTTAAGGCGGTAGGCTGAGATCTTAGGTAAATCCGGGATCTTAAGGCCGAGAACCGATGACGAGCTTTCTTTTAGAAAGCGAAGTGGTTGATGCCATGCTTCCAGGAAAAGCCTCTAAGCTTCAGGTAACTAGGAATCGTACCCCAAACCGACACAGGTGGTCAGGTAGAGAATACCAAGGCGCTTGAGAGAACTCGGGTGAAGGAACTAGGCAAAATGGCACCGTAACTTCGGGAGAAGGTGCGCCGGTGAGGGTGAAGGACTTGCTCCGTAAGCTCATGCCGGTCGAAGATACCAGGCCGCTGCAACTGTTTATTAAAAACACAGCACTCTGCAAACACGAAAGTGGACGTATAGGGTGTGACGCCTGCCCGGTGCCGGAAGGTTAATTGATGGGGTTAGCTTCGGCGAAGCTCTTGATCGAAGCCCCGGTAAACGGCGGCCGTAACTATAACGGTCCTAAGGTAGCGAAATTCCTTGTCGGGTAAGTTCCGACCTGCACGAATGGCGTAATGATGGCGGCGCTGTCTCCACCCGAGACTCAGTGAAATTGAAATCGCTGTGAAGATGCAGTGTATCCGCGGCTAGACGGAAAGACCCCGTGAACCTTTACTATAGCTTTGCACTGGACTTTGAATTTGCTTGTGTAGGATAGGTGGGAGGCTTTGAAGCGTGGACGCCAGTTCGCGTGGAGCCAACCTTGAAATACCACCCTGGCAACTTTGAGGTTCTAACTCTGGTCCGTTATCCGGATCGAGGACAGTGTATGGTGGGTAGTTTGACTGGGGCGGTCTCCTCCCAAAGAGTAACGGAGGAGTACGAAGGTGCGCTCAGCACGGTCGGAAATCGTGCGTAGAGTATAAAGGCAAAAGCGCGCTTGACTGCGAGTCCAACACGACGAGCAGGTACGAAAGTAGGTCTTAGTGATCCGGTGGTTCTGTATGGAAGGGCCATCGCTCAACGGATAAAAGGTACTCCGGGGATAACAGGCTGATACCGCCCAAGAGTTCATATCGACGGCGGTGTTTGGCACCTCGATGTCGGCTCATCACATCCTGGGGCTGAAGCCGGTCCCAAGGGTATGGCTGTTCGCCATTTAAAGTGGTACGCGAGCTGGGTTTAGAACGTCGTGAGACAGTTCGGTCCCTATCTGCCGTGGACGTTTGAGATTTGAGAGGGGCTGCTCCTAGTACGAGAGGACCGGAGTGGACGAACCCCTGGTGTTCCGGTTGTCACGCCAGTGGCATTGCCGGGTAGCTACGTTCGGAAAAGATAACCGCTGAAAGCATCTAAGCGGGAAACTTGCCTCAAGATGAGATCTCACCGGGAGCTTGACTCCCCTAAAGGGCCGTCGAAGACTACGACGTTGATAGGCTGGGTGTGTAAGCGTTGCAAGGCGTTGAGCTAACCAGTACTAATTGCCCGTGTGGCTTGACCATATAACACCCAAGCAATCTGGTGTTAACGATCAAGACAGACAAACGACAAGCTGGAACTGTACGAGATTACAGGCACCGTCTGACTTCTATCACCAACCCAAGCTTTTAGCTGCTCGGACTCAAAACCGGTCAGCGACAAATTGCTTGACGACCATAGAGCATTGGAACCACCTGATCCCATCCCGAACTCAGAAGTGAAACGATGCATCGCCGATGGTAGTGTGGGGTTTCCCCATGTGAGAGTAGGTCATCGTCAAGCGCCTATACCGAACGCCCCGATCTGAACAAGATCGGGGCGTTCTTCTTTGTGGGGCAAAAATACACGCCAGCGCGGGCTCAGGCTGCTTGCAGCGGGCGTAAAGCCAGTATATTTCCATTCAATCTGCGGTGGCGCAGCGTTATCATGCGTGTTTGTGCAAGCGGGATACGCAATGTTAGGCAAGCTGCTCGATCTAATGTCCGACGGAGAGTTTCATTCAGGCGAATGGCTTGGTCAGCAACTCGGTGTGAGCCGGGCTGCCATCTGGAAGACTCTGAAAAAGCTCGAAGACGATGGGTATCCTTTGCACAGCGTCCGCGGCAAAGGCTATCGTGCTCCGAAAGGTGCCTCCTTGTTGAATGTCGAACGAATCACCCGGCTTCTTGCGGAGGAGTGCCACGCTAAATGGCAATGGCACCTCACCAGCGAAATTGATTCGACCAATGCCCAGGCGCACCGGCTCATCTCTCGCTTCGGACCTCGCCCACTGGCATGTTCCAGCGAGCAGCAGATCAGTGGCCGCGGCCGTAGAGGTCGCTCCTGGGCCAGCCCTTTCGCACAAAACATATACCTCTCGGTAGTTGAGCCGTTCGAAACAGGTGCCCAGGCGCTCGAAGGCCTGAGCCTGTTGGTAGGCCTGGTGCTGGTGGAGACGCTCGAAGAGGCAGGCTATCAGCGCTGCCAGCTGAAGTGGCCGAACGATGTCCTGATGGATGGTCGGAAGTTGGCCGGGGTGTTGATCGAGGTCGCTGGGGATTTGAGTTCCGAGTGTATAGCCGTCATTGGTGTTGGCATCAATGTCCTGATGTCCCGTTCGGAGCAGATAGACCAGCAGTGGACGTCACTTTATCTCGCCTCACAGGCCGGGGAGCTTGACCGCAATTGGTTGATAGCGCGCTTCATGTCCAGGCTGGAAGTGGCACTTGCGCTCTTCCGACAGGACGGGTTCCTGCCTTTTGTAGCCCGGTGGTCCGAGCGCGATGCCTGGATAGGGCGCACGGTGCGGGTTGTCTCGGGAAGCAACGCGACTGAAGGTACGTATCTAGGCATAACCGGTTCCGGCGCGCTAAGGTTGTCGACCGGCGCTGGCGAGGTAGTCATGCATGGTGGCGAAGTGAGCCTGAGGCTAGCGGATGCTTCTTGAACTGGATTGTGGAAATACACTGATCAAGTGGCGCTTGCTTGATCGGGAGAACAGGGTGCGCGATCGCGACATGGCACCAGATCTCGTCGAGCTGCAGCGTTTGCTCGGCGGGCAGGAACGGGAAATTACCGGTTGCCGGCTTGTCAGCGTTCGTTCGCCAGACGAAACGCAGGTGGTGGTTGATCAACTGACCAGCTGGCTGAAGCTGCACCCCGAGGTCGCACGGTCCGGCACTCATCTCGCTGGCGTTACCAACGGATATCTAGACCCTCAGCGCCTGGGGATGGATCGTTGGCTTGCCCTCGTCGCAGGCTATCACCTGTGTCGTAAAGCCTGCGTGATTATAGATTTGGGTACCGCTGTCACTGTTGACTTCGTCGATGTCGATGGACAGCACCTCGGTGGATATATCGCGCCCGGAAGCAAGTTACTGCGCGGCGGCCTCAAAAGGCATACCCGGCTGATTCGTTATGACGACCAGCCGAAAAGCAATCTGGAGATTCCTCAGCCGGGGCGCAGCACCGCAGAGGCGGTTGAGTTTGGCTGCGACCTGATGCTGTCGGGCTTTGTACGGGAGCAATTGAGGATTGCCCATCAGGTCCTGGGCAGTAGCCTGGTGGTCATACTGACGGGCGGCGATGCGGAGCGCATGGCCGAACTGCTGCCGGATGGGTGCCATATAATCACTGACCTCGTTTTCCAGGGTCTGGCGCTCGCCTGTCCGATGGAGTTCAACTGATGCGCTCGTTATTTCTTCTACTACTACTTTTAAACATCCTCTACGCGCTCTGGCAGCTGCAGGATGGCATTGCGGATCGCGCCTGGCTCGCCCAGGCTGACAAGCCACTGGAGCCTCGGCAGCTCGGCATGCAGTCGAACCCGGAAAACCCTGAGAAGGGTCTCTCTTCCGTGGCACAAGTCCCAGAGCCGGGCACGGTATTGTGTGTGAGTCTTGGCAGTTTCCCAGAGCGAGCGCGCGCCGAACAGCTGCGTCAGCGAATGATGGCGCTGGGTATCGGTTCGGATCTTGTGGTCCGGGAAGTGGCAGGTACTGTTGATTTCTGGCTGGTGTTGTCGGTCACCGGCGGCCGGTCTGTCGCCCTGGCGAAACTAGCGGATCTTCAGGAGCAGGGCGTCGACAGTTTTCTCATTACTCAGGGAGCGCTGGCGAACAATTTATCACTCGGCGTCTTCGGCCGAGAAGACTACGCCCAGGCGCGACTTGTCCAGCTGCGGGACATGGGTTATCAGGTTCGCCTCGAGCCGGTGGAAAAGCTCGGACGCGAGCACCTGGTCCAGGTACATAGTGAAGATCGAAGGCTTGTTGATCAGTCGCTACTCACTCGCCTGCGCGAGACATTTCCTCAGCTTCAGCACCAGTACCTTCCATGTCGGGCGGTTGCGGAGGGGGGATCGGCCCCTTAAATTGCACCCCTGTGCCGAGTTCTCGAGGGCCCGCTGCGGGTTTCTGCTCAAGTAGCGGTTTTTGCTGATAAAAGTGTTGACAGGGCGTCTCCAAGTGATGAAAATGGCGCCTCTTTTACGGAGGGGTTCCCGAGCGGTCAAAGGGATCAGACTGTAAATCTGACGGCATAGCCTTCGAAGGTTCGAATCCTTCCCCCTCCACCAGATTTCGCAATAAAAGCCGAGCACTTGGCGGGTATAGTTCAACGGTAGAACCTCAGCCTTCCAAGCTGATGGTGCGGGTTCGATTCCCGCTACCCGCTCCAGTTCGGTTCTGCAAACGGTGTAAGCTCATGTAGCTCAGTTGGTAGAGCACACCCTTGGTAAGGGTGAGGTCAGCGGTTCAAATCCGCTCATGAGCTCCAGTATGAAGGCAGATATGCGAATATCTGCCTTTTATTTAATGGTCGCGTGACTCGCGCATTGCACTCAGGAATAGGGGATCTCTCGATGGCCAAAGAGAAGTTCGAACGTAGCAAACCGCACCTGAACGTGGGCACCATCGGTCACGTTGACCATGGCAAGACCACTCTGACCGCTGCTCTGACCAAGGTCTGTGCAGAATCCTACGGCGGTTCTGCCCGCGCTTTCGACCAGATCGACAACGCGCCGGAAGAGAAGGCCCGTGGTATCACCATCAACACCTCGCACGTTGAGTACGATTCTCCGACTCGTCACTACGCGCACGTTGACTGCCCCGGCCACGCTGACTACGTCAAGAACATGATCACCGGTGCTGCGCAGATGGACGGCGCGATCCTGGTTTGTTCGGCTGCTGACGGCCCGATGCCGCAGACTCGCGAGCACATCCTGCTGTCCCGCCAGGTAGGCGTTCCTTACATCGTCGTGTTCCTGAACAAGGCCGACATGGTCGATGACGAAGAGCTGCTGGAACTGGTCGAAATGGAAGTTCGTGACCTGCTGAGCACGTACGACTTCCCGGGCGACGACACCCCGATCATCATCGGCTCCGCGCTGATGGCGCTGGAAGGCAAGGACGACAACGGTATCGGCGTTTCCGCGGTACAGAAGCTGGTCGAGACTCTGGACAGCTACATCCCCGAGCCCGAGCGCGCGATCGACAAGCCGTTCCTGATGCCGATCGAAGACGTGTTCTCGATCTCCGGTCGCGGTACCGTTGTAACCGGTCGTGTCGAGCGCGGTATCGTCAAGGTCCAGGAAGAAGTGGAAATCGTCGGTATCAAGGCGACTACCAAGACTACCTGTACTGGCGTCGAAATGTTCCGCAAGCTGCTGGACGAAGGCCGTGCCGGTGAGAACGTTGGTGTTCTGCTGCGTGGTACCAAGCGTGAAGACGTTGAGCGTGGCCAGGTGCTGGCCAAGCCGGGCACCATCAAGCCGCACACCAAGTTCGAAGCTGAAGTGTACGTGCTGGGCAAGGATGAAGGCGGTCGTCACACTCCGTTCTTCAAGGGCTACCGTCCGCAGTTCTACTTCCGTACTACTGACGTTACCGGTTCGTGCGAACTGCCGGAAGGCGTCGAGATGGTAATGCCGGGCGACAACGTCAAGCTGGTTGTCACCCTGATCGCTCCGATCGCCATGGAAGATGGTCTGCGCTTCGCGATTCGCGAAGGCGGCCGTACCGTTGGTGCCGGCGTGGTTGCCAAGATCATCGAGTAAATAGCGTTTGATCTTGACTGGTCGAGTCGGTAAGATTGCCGGCTCGACTGCGATTACAGGCCAGTAGCTCAATTGGCAGAGCGGCGGTCTCCAAAACCGCAGGTTGGGGGTTCGATTCCCTCCTGGCCTGCCAGATTTATCTGGCTACCGAAACAGGATTTGATGATTCATGAGTACTAAGGCAGAGCTGCACGATAGCCGCTTCGATGTGATCAAGTGGGTTATTGTGGCCATAATCGTCGCTGCTGGCGTGTATGGTAATCACTACTTTGCCGCAGAGCCTGTTTTGTACCGCGCGGTTGCGCTGGTTGTGCTTGGCCTGGTGGCAGGCTTTGTTGCCCTGCAAACCGAAAAAGGCAAGGCCTTCTGGACGCTGACCAAAGAAGCGCGCATTGAAATCCGCAAGGTTGTTTGGCCGACCCGTCAAGAAACTACCCAGACGACGCTGATCGTTGTCGCAGTGGTGCTGATCATGGCCCTGATACTCTGGGGTCTCGACACGCTACTGGGTTGGATCATATCTCAATTCATTAGTTAAGGGTGATCCGTGTCTAAGCGTTGGTACGTCGTGCATGCTTATTCAGGCTTTGAAAAGCATGTCATGCGCTCCTTGCAGGAGCGTGTCAAGCTGGCCGGAATGGAAGATCAATTCGGCGAAATCCTTGTGCCCACCGAAGAAGTGGTGGAGATGCGCAACGGTCAGAAGCGCAAGAGCGAGCGTAAGTTTTTCCCTGGCTATGTTCTGGTCCAGATGGAAATGAATGAAGGAACCTGGCACCTGGTCAAAGATACCACTCGCGTGCTCGGGTTCATTGGTGGTACTGCAGACAAGCCTGCTCCGATCACCGATCGTGAAGCCGAGGCCATCCTGCGTCGCGTATCTGAGGGGACTGACAAGCCCAAGCCCAAGACTCTGTTCGAGCCGGGTGAGGTTGTTCGTGTCACCGATGGTCCGTTTGCTGATTTCAACGGTGTCGTTGAAGAAGTTAATTATGAGAAGAGCCGAGTTCAGGTGGCTGTTCTCATTTTTGGTCGCCCCACGCCTGTGGAGCTGGAATTCAGCCAGGTCGAAAAAGGCTGAGTTTCGTTGTCCCCTGAACCCTGCAATGCCTCGGGCAGTGCGGGGTTTTGTTGTCACTGGGGAAATTCGCTAAACCGGGGAGCCGAGAGGCGCTAGCACCCACTGGAGAAAAAACATGGCAAAGAAGATTCAGGCTTATATCAAGCTGCAGGTCAAGGCCGGTCAGGCTAACCCAAGTCCGCCGGTTGGTCCTGCGCTGGGTCAGCACGGCGTGAACATCATGGAATTCTGCAAGGCATTCAATGCCAAGACCCAGGGCATGGAACCTGGTCTGCCGACGCCCGTGATCATCACTGTCTATAGCGACCGTAGCTTTACCTTTGAAACCAAGAGCACACCCGCTTCCGTACTGCTGATGAAAGCTGCTGGCCTGAAAGGTGGCTCGGCGCGTCCCAACAGTCAGAAGGTCGGGACTGTCACCCGTGCGCAGCTGGAAGAGATCGCCAAGACCAAACAGGCCGATCTGACTGCTGCTGATATGGATGCAGCTGTACGCACCATCGCTGGCTCCGCGCGCAGCATGGGCCTCAACGTGGAGGGTGTGTAAATGGCTAAGTTGACCAAGCGTCAGAAGGCTATCGCTGAAAAAGTGCAGGCCAACAAGGTTTACGGCTTCGAAGAAGCAGCAGCGCTGCTCGCTGAAGTCTCCAACGTCAAGTTCACCGAGTCGTTCGACGTTTCCGTGAATCTGGGTGTTGATCCGCGTAAATCCGACCAGGTGGTGCGTGGCGCTACGCTGCTCCCGCACGGCACGGGCAAGACCGTTCGTGTTGCCGTGTTCACTCAGGGCGCCAACGCTGAAGCAGCATTGGCTGCTGGTGCGGACAAGGTCGGCATGGACGATCTGGCTGCAGAAATGAAAGGCGGCGACCTGAACTATGACGTGGTTATCGCTTCCCCGGATGCAATGCGCGTCGTTGGTCAGCTGGGTCAGCTGCTCGGCCCCCGCGGTCTGATGCCGAACCCGAAGGTTGGCACCGTATCCGCTGACGTCGGCACCGCAGTCAAGAACGCCAAGGCTGGTCAGGTTCGCTACCGCACCGACAAGAACGGCATCATTCATTGCTCCGTCGGCAAGGTCGGCTTTGATGCGGTCAAGCTCAAGGAAAACGTCGAGGCTCTGCTGGCTGACCTGAAAAAGGCCAAGCCGTCTACCTCCAAGGGCGTCTACCTGAAGCGCGTGACCCTCAGCACCACCATGGGTCCGGGTGTACAGGTCGATCAGGCCTCGTTGAACGCGTAACAGATGCAGGCGCGCTCCTGACGAGCGCGCCGACTTATTGGGGTCCCTGCGATGTGGGGGCTATCCAAGACCGTAGGCGGCGAAAGCCTCAAACAGGAGCCAGTCTCCCAGCCTACGCAGATGGTGCTCCCGATTCGGCGCAGGCTGGATCAGACACCAAAACACGTCATCCGCAAGGGTGACTTATGGTAAATCCAGGAGTGTAACCCGTGGCAATTAAGCTCGAAGACAAGAAGGCCATCGTCGCTGAAGTCAACGAAGCTGCTCAAGGTGCGCTGTCTGCCGTTGTGGCTGATGCCCGCGGTGTGAGCGTTGCTGCCATGACTGGTCTGCGCAGAGAAGCGCGTGAAGCTGGCGTTTACGTACGTGTCGTACGTAACACGCTGATGCGTCGCGCCGTTGAAGGTACTCAGTACGAGTGCCTGAACGACGTCTTTGTCGGTCCGACTCTTATCGCGTTTTCCAAGGAACACCCGGGCGCTGCTGCTCGACTGTTCAAGGACTTCTCGAAAGGTCAGGACAAGTTCCAGATCAAGGCCGCAGCCTTTGAAGGCAACTTCATCGCAGCCGAACAGATCGACATGCTGGCATCGCTGCCAACCTACGACGAGGCCATCAGCCAGCTGATGAGTGTCATCCAGGGCGCAACCAGCAAGTTCGTTCGTACCTTGGCCGCTGTTCGCGACCAGAAGGAAGCCGAAGCCGCCTAAGGCTGGTTCGCTTGCTTCGCTATCACTTTTTCGACGGCCTGAGGTCGTCCCCCAATACAGGAATTTAGAGTCATGGCTCTTACCAACGAAGATATCATCAACGCAGTATCCGAAATGTCTGTCATGCAGGTTGTCGAGCTGATCAAGGCAATGGAAGAGAAGTTCGGCGTATCGGCCGCTGCTGCTGCCGCTGCTGGCCCGGCTGCTGCCGCTGCTGCTGTAGAAGAACAGACCGAATTCAACGTCATCCTGGTTGAAGCTGGCGAGAAGAAAGTCAACGTGATCAAGGCTGTTCGCGAGCTGACCGGTCTGGGTCTGAAAGAAGCCAAGGCTGTTGTTGACGGCGCTCCTGGCACCGTCAAGGAAGGCGTTTCCAAGGACGAAGCAGAAGCAGCCAAGAAGTCGCTGGAAGAAGCAGGCGCCAAGGTCGAGCTCAAGTAAGCTCGCGCGACCTTGCGTCGACAATCTGATTGTAACGGTCAGATTGATGGCTGGTGGCCCGTGTGCCACCGGCCTTTTTCCGTTGTAGACCGGCTTTGACTGGTTTCCGGAACCGCTCCACAAGAGTGAGCAAGACTTAGGGCTTGCACGCATTTTCGGGCTTACCCGTCAGGGTGAGCCACTCAAGCAGGTGACCAAGCTGGGGAACGCTGATGGCTTACTCATACACTGAGAAAAAACGTATCCGCAAGGACTTTGGCAAACTGCCGCATGTCATGGATGTGCCCTACCTGCTGGCGATTCAGCTGGATTCCTATCGGGAATTCCTGCAAGCCGGCGTGGACAAGGATCATGTTCGTGATATCGGTCTGCACGCGGCCTTCAAATCTGTTTTCCCCATTATCAGCTATTCCGGTAATGCGGCGCTTGAATACGTCGGTTACCGGTTGGGTGAGCCGGCTTTCGATGTCAAGGAATGTGTCCTGCGCGGGGTGACCTTCGCCGTTCCGCTGCGCGTGAAAGTACGCCTGATCATCTTTGATCGTGAGTCGTCCAACAAGGCGATCAAGGACATCAAGGAACAGGAAGTCTACATGGGGGAAATCCCCCTCATGACCGAGAACGGTACCTTCGTTATCAATGGTACCGAGCGCGTCATCGTTTCCCAGTTGCACCGCAGCCCGGGCGTGTTCTTTGACCACGACCGTGGCAAGACCCACAGCTCCGGCAAGCTTCTGTACTCAGCTCGCGTGATTCCTTACCGCGGCTCCTGGCTGGACTTCGAATTCGATCCCAAGGATAGCGTCTTCGTCCGTATCGACCGTCGCCGCAAGCTGCCGGCGACCGTACTGCTGCGCGCGCTCGGTTACCAGACCGAAGAAGTCCTGGATATTTTCTACGACACCAACAAGTTTGCCGTCAAAGGCGAAATGCTTGAGCTGGAACTCGTTCCCCAGCGTCTGCGTGGCGAGATCGCCACCTTTGACATCAAGGATGACAAGGGCAAGGTCATCGTCGAGAAAGGCCGCCGGGTTACCGCGCGCCATATCAATCAGCTCGAGAAAGCTGGCATCAGCAGCCTGGAAGTACCCTTCGAATACGTCATCGGACGCACCATCGCCAAGCCTGTCGTGCATCCGTCGACCGGAGAGATTCTGGTTGAGTGCAACGCGGAAATCACTCCCGATGTGGTCGGCAAGCTGATCAAGGCCGAGGTGTCCAGTCTCGAAACGTTGTACACCAACGACATCGACTGTGGCCCTTTCATCTCCGATACCCTGCGTATCGACAACACCAGCAGCCAGCTCGACGCTCTGGTGGAGATCTATCGGATGATGCGTCCCGGCGAGCCGCCGACCAAGGATGCCGCCGAAACCCTTTTCGGGAACCTGTTCTTCAGCAGCGATCGCTACGACCTGTCTGCCGTGGGTCGCATGAAGTTCAATCGCCGGATTGGCCGCGACGAGATCGAAGGCCCTGGCGTCCTGAGCAAGGAAGATATCATCGAGGTGCTCAAGACCCTCGTCGACATCCGCAACGGCAAGGGCGTCGTCGATGACATCGACCACCTGGGTAACCGTCGCGTTCGCTCGGTCGGCGAGATGGCCGAGAACCAGTTCCGCGTAGGTCTGGTGCGCGTGGAGCGTGCGGTCAAGGAACGCCTCTCCATGGCTGAAAGCGAAGGCCTGATGCCGCAGGATCTGATCAACGCCAAGCCGGTTGCGGCGGCGGTGAAGGAATTCTTCGGTTCCAGCCAGCTCTCCCAGTTCATGGACCAGAACAATCCGCTGTCGGAAATCACCCACAAGCGCCGTGTATCGGCGCTTGGCCCGGGCGGTCTGACCCGTGAGCGTGCCGGCTTCGAAGTCCGTGACGTACACCCGACCCATTATGGTCGCGTATGTCCGATCGAGACCCCGGAAGGTCCGAACATCGGTCTGATCAACTCGTTGGCAACCTATGCGCGCACCAACCAGTATGGCTTCCTGGAAAGCCCCTATCGTCGCGTGAAGGATGCTGTCGTTACTGACGACATCGTGTTCCTGTCTGCGATCGAAGAGGCCGACCACGTGATCGCCCAGGCTAGCGCCAAGGTTGAAAACGGCCGTCTGACTGACGATCTGGTTGCTGTGCGTCACATGAACGAATTCACCGTCAAGGCGCCACAGGAAGTGACGTTGATGGACGTATCGCCGCGCCAGGTTGTATCGGTCGCTGCGTCGCTGATTCCGTTCCTTGAGCACGATGACGCCAACCGTGCCTTGATGGGTTCGAACATGCAGCGCCAGGCTGTACCGACACTGCGTGCTGAAAAGCCGCTGGTGGGTACCGGTATGGAGCGCAACGTGGCCCGCGACTCCGGTGTGTGCGTGATCGCCCGTCGGGGCGGGGTGATCGACTCGGTCGATGCCAGCCGTATCGTTGTGCGTGTTGCCGATGACGAAGTTGAAGCCGGTGAGGCGGGTGTGGATATCTACGCCCTGACCAAATACACCCGCTCCAACCAGAATACCTGCATCAACCAGCGTCCGCTGGTCAAGAAAGGCGATGTGGTTGCGCGCAAGGACATCCTCGCTGACGGTTCGTCCGTCGATATGGGCGAGCTGGCCCTGGGTCAGAACATGCGCGTCGCTTTCATGCCCTGGAACGGTTACAACTTCGAAGACTCGATCCTGGTCTCCGAGCGCGTGGTGCAGGAAGATCGCTTCACCACCATTCACATCCAGGAACTGACCTGTGTGTCGCGTGACACCAAGCTTGGGCCAGAGGAAATCACCTCTGACATCCCGAACGTTGGCGAAGCAGCACTGGGTAAGCTGGATGAGGCGGGTATCGTCTACGTCGGCGCCGAAGTTGGTCCTGGCGACATCCTGGTAGGCAAGGTGACGCCCAAGGGCGAAACCCAGCTGACGCCGGAAGAGAAGCTGTTGCGCGCGATCTTCGGTGAGAAGGCATCCGATGTTAAGGACACCTCTCTTCGCGTGCCGACCGGCACCAAGGGCACGGTCATCGACGTGCAGGTGTTCATCCGCGACGGTGTCGAGCGCGATTCGCGTGCACTGGCAATCGAGAAGGAGCAGCTCGACGAGATCCGCAAGGATCTGCAGGAAGAATTCCGCATCGTCGAAACCGCAACCTTCGAGCGACTGAGCAGCGCCCTGGTTGGTCATAGCGTAGAAGGCGGCGCAGGCTTGAAAAAGGGCACCGTGCTCACACAGGAGATCCTGGGCGAGATCGAGCGTGGTCAGTGGTTCAAGCTTCGCATGAGCGAAGACAACCTCAATGAACAGCTGGAGATGGCGCAGGCTTACTTGACCGATCGTCGCAAGCTGCTCGATGACAAGTTCGAAGACAAGAAGCGCAAGCTGCAGCAGGGCGATGACCTGGCGCCGGGCGTACTCAAGATCGTCAAGGTGTATCTGGCAATCAAGCGTCGCATTCAGCCCGGCGACAAGATGGCCGGCCGCCACGGTAACAAGGGTGTGATCTCCGTGATCATGCCGATCGAAGACATGCCGCACGACGAGAACGGCACGCCGGTCGACATCGTACTGAACCCGTTGGGCGTACCGTCGCGTATGAACGTCGGTCAGATTCTCGAGACTCACCTGGGCCTGGCGGCCAAGGGTCTTGGCGAGAAGATCAACCGCATGCTCGAAGAGCAGCGCAAGATCGCTGACCTGCGCAAGTTCCTTGGCGAGGTCTACAACATGGGCGGTCGGATCGAGGATCTCGATTCGCTCACCGATGATGAGATCATCGAGCTGGCGGGTAACCTGCGCGGTGGTGTACCGATGGCAACCGCGGTATTCGACGGTGCCCAGGAGCATGAGATCAAGCACATGCTGCGCCTGGCGGATCTGCCGGAGAGCGGTCAGATGAAGCTGTACGACGGCCGTACCGGCAACACGTTCGATCGCCCGGTCACCGTTGGCTACATGTACATGCTCAAGCTGAACCACCTGGTCGACGACAAGATGCACGCGCGTTCCACCGGTTCCTACAGCCTGGTTACCCAGCAGCCGTTGGGCGGTAAGGCGCAGTTCGGTGGTCAGCGCTTCGGGGAGATGGAGGTCTGGGCTCTGGAAGCCTATGGTGCCGCCTACACCCTGCAGGAAATGCTCACCGTGAAGTCGGACGACGTGAACGGCCGTACCAAGATGTACAAGAACATCGTGGATGGCGACCACCGCATGGAGGCCGGCATGCCGGAATCCTTCAACGTGTTGGTCAAGGAAATCCGTTCGCTCGGTATCGACATCGAGCTGGAATCCGAATAACCATCGACTGCCCACGTCTCGGGCGGACATCGGTCCGCCCTTGAGACACCTCGAGGAGTATAGGCCTTGAAAGACTTATTGAACCTGCTCAAGTCCCAGGGACAGATTGAAGAGTTCGATTCCATTCGAATCGGCCTGGCTTCACCGGAGATGATCCGGTCCTGGTCCTATGGCGAAGTGAAAAAGCCGGAAACCATCAACTACCGTACGTTCAAGCCCGAGCGTGACGGCCTGTTCTGCGCCAAGATCTTTGGTCCGGTCAAGGATTACGAGTGCCTGTGCGGCAAGTACAAACGCCTCAAGCATCGCGGCGTGATCTGCGAGAAGTGCGGCGTGGAAGTCGCGCTGGCCAAGGTGCGTCGCGAGCGCATGGGTCACATCGAGCTGGCCTCGCCGGTCGCCCACATCTGGTTCCTGAAGTCGCTGCCGTCCCGTATCGGTCTGCTGCTGGACATGACCCTGCGCGACATCGAGCGTGTGCTCTACTTCGAAAGCTATGTGGTTATCGAGCCGGGCATGACCACGCTGGAAAAAGGTCAGCTGCTCAACGACGAACAGTACTTCGAAGCGCTGGAAGAGTTTGGTGACGACTTCGATGCCCGCATGGGCGCCGAAGCGGTTTACCAGCTGTTGACTGCTATGGATCTGGCGCACGAAATCGGCAAGCTGCGTGAGGAGATTCCGCAGACCACGTCCGAGACCAAGATCAAGAAGCTGTCCAAGCGGCTGAAGCTGATGGAAGCCTTCGATGGTTCGGGCAACAAGCCGGAGTGGATGGTCATGACCGTTCTGCCCGTGCTGCCGCCGGACCTGCGTCCGCTGGTACCGCTGGATGGTGGCCGTTTCGCTACGTCCGACCTGAACGATCTGTACCGCCGGGTGATCAACCGGAACAACCGCCTCAAGCGCCTGCTCGATCTGTCCGCACCTGACATCATCGTGCGCAACGAAAAGCGCATGCTGCAGGAGTCGGTCGATGCGCTCCTGGACAACGGTCGTCGCGGTCGCGCGATCACCGGCACCAACAAGCGTCCGCTCAAGTCGCTCGCCGACATGATCAAGGGCAAGCAGGGTCGTTTCCGTCAGAACCTGCTGGGCAAGCGCGTTGACTATTCCGGTCGTTCGGTGATCGTGGTAGGCCCGACGCTGCGTCTGCACCAGTGTGGTCTGCCGAAGAAGATGGCGCTTGAGCTGTTCAAGCCGTTCATCTTCGGCAAGCTCGAGCACCGTGGACTGGCGACCACTATCAAGGCCGCCAAGAAGATGGTCGAGCGCGAGCTGCCGGAAGTGTGGGACATCCTCGCCGAGGTCATCCGCGAGCACCCCGTACTGCTGAACCGCGCGCCGACACTGCACCGTCTGGGTATTCAGGCGTTCGAGCCGGTCCTGATCGAAGGCAAGGCGATCCAGCTGCACCCGCTGGTGTGTGCGGCGTACAACGCCGACTTCGACGGCGACCAGATGGCAGTGCACGTTCCGCTGACCCTCGAGGCCCAGCTGGAAGCCCGCGCCCTGATGATGTCGACCAACAATATCCTGTCGCCCGCGTCCGGTGAGCCGATCATCGTGCCGTCGCAGGACGTGGTTCTCGGTCTGTACTACATGACGCGTACTCGCATCAATGCGAAGGGCGAGGGTATGCGCTTTACCGACGTCAATGAAGTCGAGATGGCCTACCGTAGCGGCCAGGCCGAGCTGCATGCGCTGGTCAAGGTGCGGATCACCGAAACCGTCAAGCACAAGGACGAGAGCTGGACCACCGAGACCCGTATCGTTGATACCACGGTTGGCCGTGCTCTGCTGTTCCAGATCCTGCCCAAGGGTCTCCCGTTCGAACTGGTCGACCAGCCGCTGAAGAAGAAGGCGATTTCCAAGCTGATCAACACCAGCTACCGGATCGTCGGCCTCAAGGATACGGTGATTTTCGCCGACCAGTTGATGTATACCGGCTTTGCCTATTCGACCATCTCCGGTGCGTCGATCGGCGTGAACGACTTCGTCATTCCGGACGAGAAGGCCCGGATCATCGACGAGGCCACCGACGAAGTGAAGGAAATCGAAGACCAGTATGCTTCCGGTCTGGTTACCCAGGGCGAGAAGTACAACAAGGTCATCGACCTTTGGTCCAAGGCCAACGACGAGATTTCCAAGGCGATGATGGACAACCTCAAGTCGACCCGCGTGCAGGATCGCGACGGCAACGAGGTGGATCAGGAATCGTTCAACTCGATGTACATGATGGCCGACTCCGGTGCCCGTGGCTCCGCCGCCCAGATCCGCCAGCTGGCCGGTATGCGTGGTCTGATGGCCAAGCCGGATGGCTCGATCATCGAAACGCCGATCACCGCCAACTTCCGTGAAGGCCTGAACGTACTCCAGTACTTCATCTCCACTCACGGTGCCCGTAAGGGTCTGGCTGACACGGCTCTGAAGACAGCCAACTCGGGTTACCTGACGCGTCGTCTGGTAGACGTGGCACAGGATCTGGTCATCACCGAGCCCGATTGCGGTACCGACAAGGGTCTGGTGATGTCCCCGCACATCGAAGGTGGCGACATCGTCGAGCCGCTGGGTGAGCGTGTGCTGGGTCGTGTGATCGCGCGTGACGTCGTCAAGCCTGGCACTGAAGAAACCATCGTGCCCGCCGGCACGCTGATCGATGAGCAGTGGGTTGAGTTCCTCGAGATCAACAGCGTCGACGAAGTGATCGTGCGTTCGCCGATTGCCTGCGAAACCCGCTATGGCGTGTGCTCCACCTGTTACGGTCGCGATCTGGCGCGTGGTCACAAGATCAACATCGGCGAGGCCGTCGGTGTTATCGCGGCGCAGTCCATCGGTGAGCCCGGTACCCAGCTGACCATGCGTACGTTCCACATCGGTGGCGCGGCGAGCCGGACATCGGCTGCCGATAGCGTTCAGGTGAAGAACGGCGGTGTGATCCGTCTGCATAACCTGAAGTACGTCGAACGTGCCGACGGCGCGCTGATCGCGGTATCGCGTTCCGGTGAGCTGGCTGTGGCGGACGAGTTCGGTCGCGAGCGCGAGCGTTACAAGCTGCCCTACGGTGCGGTCATCTCGATCCACGAGGGTGACAAGGTCGAAGCTGGAAAGGTCGTCGCCAAGTGGGATCCGCACACCCACCCGATCGTGACGGAAATCTCCGGTACGGTAGCGTTCTTCGGCATGGACGAAGGCATTACCATCAAGCGTCAGGCTGACGAACTGACCGGTTTGACCAACATCGAAGTTCTCGATGCCAAGGACCGTCCTGCCTCGGGCAAGGACATCCGTCCGGCTGTGAAGCTGGTCGACGACAACGGCAAGGAACTGATGCTGCCGGGCACCGACGTGCCGGCACAGTATTTCCTGCCAGCAAACGCACTGGTCAACCTGACCGACGGCGCCAAGGTCAACGTGGGTGACATCGTTGCGCGTATCCCGCAGGAGACGTCCAAGACTCGCGACATCACCGGTGGTTTGCCGCGTGTTGCCGACCTGTTCGAGGCGCGTCGTCCGAAGGAGCCTGCAATCCTCGCCGAGATCAGCGGTACCATCTCGTTCGGCAAGGAAACCAAGGGCAAGCGTCGCCTGGTCATCACGCCCACCGACGGCAGCGATCCGTACGAGGAGCTGATTCCGAAGTGGCGTCACCTGAACGTGTTCGAAGGCGAACAGGTGACCAAGGGTGAAGTCATCTCCGACGGCCCGAGCAACCCGCACGACATTCTGCGTCTGCTGGGCGTCAGCGCGTTGGCCAAGTACATCGTCAACGAGATTCAGGACGTTTACCGCCTGCAGGGTGTGAAGATCAACGACAAACACATCGAGGTGACCATTCGCCAGATGCTGCGCAAGGTCGAGATCAGTGATTCCGGGGACTCCAGCTTCATCAAGGGTGACCAGGTCGAGCTGACTCATGTGCTGGAAGAAAATGAGCAACTGATTGCTCAGGACAAGTTCCCGGCCCGGTACGAGCGCATTCTGTTGGGTATCACCAAGGCGTCGCTGTCGACCGAGTCGTTCATCTCCGCCGCATCGTTCCAGGAGACTACGCGCGTGCTGACAGAGGCTGCCGTTACCGGCAAGCGCGATCATCTGCGCGGCCTGAAGGAAAACGTTGTGGTCGGTCGTCTGATCCCGGCGGGTACCGGTCTTGCCTACCATGCCGAGCGCAAGCGGCAGAAGATGGCCGACAAGCCGGTCAAGGTGAGTGCAAGCGAAGTCGAACAGGCACTGTCCGACGCGCTGAACTCGAGCGGCAACTGATAGGACGCCCGACATCCTGCGGATGTCGGGCGCCTTGACGATCAGGGGACGCTTCTTTAGAATTCCGTACCCCTAAATTTGGCGGGGCTCTTTGCCTCGCCATTTTTTATTTAACGTGTCCCAGAGACATCAGTGGAGTTTTGCTAGATGGCAACAATCAACCAGCTGGTTCGCAAGCCGCGTAAGCGCGTCGCTGAAAAGAGCGACGTGCCGGCGCTGCAGAACTGCCCGCAGCGTCGCGGTGTGTGCACTCGCGTGTACACCACCACGCCGAAGAAGCCGAACTCGGCTCTGCGTAAGGTCTGCCGTGTCCGTCTGACCAACGGCTACGAAGTTTCTTCCTACATTGGTGGTGAAGGTCACAACCTGCAAGAGCACAGCGTCGTCCTGATTCGTGGCGGTCGTGTGAAGGATTTGCCGGGTGTGCGTTACCACACTGTTCGCGGTTCGCTCGATACCTCCGGTGTCAAGGATCGTAAGCAGGGTCGTTCGAAGTATGGCGCGAAGCGTCCTAAGTAATTTTGAATTTAATTTACCTGAGTCGATAAGAGTAAGGTCGGGCGTAACCGAAGCGTTACAGTCCTGGGCTAACCTGAAGACCGTTTGAGGGCTTATCATGCCAAGACGTCGTGTAGCGGCAAAACGTGAGATCCTGCCAGAACCTAAGTACGGCAGCCAGATTCTCGCCAAATTCATGAACCACGTAATGGAAAGCGGCAAGAAAGCTGTCGCTGAGCGCATCGTTTACGGCGCGCTGGACAAGGTCAAGGAACGCACCAAGACCGAAGATCCCGTCGAGCTGTTCGAAAAGGCGCTCGACGCCATTGCTCCGTTGGTTGAAGTTAAATCCCGCCGTGTCGGCGGCGCCACCTATCAGGTTCCGGTTGAAGTGCGTCCTTCCCGTCGCAACGCTCTGGCGATGCGCTGGCTGGTTGATGCTGCCCGTAAGCGTGGCGAGAAATCCATGGCTCTGCGCCTGGCCGGCGAACTGGTCGATGCCTCAGAAGGCAAGGGTGCAGCGGTCAAGAAGCGTGAAGACGTACACCGTATGGCCGAAGCCAACAAGGCCTTCTCGCACTACCGCTTCTAAACGACTCAGGAGAACACCGTGGCTCGTACAATCCCTATCAATCTGTACCGTAACATCGGTATCTGCGCGCACGTCGATGCGGGCAAGACCACCACCACGGAACGGATTCTGTTTTACACCGGCGTGAACCACAAGATGGGCGAAGTTCATGACGGCGCGGCCACCATGGACTGGATGGCGCAGGAGCAGGAGCGGGGCATCACCATTACCTCCGCTGCTACCACTGCGTTCTGGCAGGGTGCCGAGAAGCAGTATGAAAAGCATCGGGTCAACATCATCGATACCCCCGGTCACGTTGACTTCACCATCGAAGTTGAGCGTTCGTTGCGCGTGCTCGACGGTGCGGTTGTTGTGTTCTGTGGTACTTCCGGTGTTGAGCCGCAATCCGAGACCGTATGGCGTCAAGCCAACAAGTACGGCGTGCCGCGTATCGTCTACGTGAACAAGATGGACCGTCAGGGTGCCAACTTCCTGCGCGTCGTCGAGCAGATCAAGAAGCGTCTGGGTCACACCCCGGTGCCGATTCAGATCGCTATCGGTTCGGAAGAGAACTTCGCCGGTCAGGTCGACCTGCTGCGCATGAAGGCCATCTACTGGAACGAAGACGACAGCGGCATGACCTTCCGTGAGGAAGAGATTCCGGCTGAGCTGGCGGACCTGGCTGCCGAGTACCGCGAGAAGATGGTCGAGGCTGCCGCCGAAGCCAACGAAGAGCTGATGAACAAGTACCTGGAAGGCGGTGAGCTGAGCAATGACGAGATCAAGGCAGGTCTGCGTCAGCGCACCCTGGCCAACGAAATCGTTCCTGCTGTCTGTGGCTCTTCGTTCAAGAACAAGGGCGTGCCGCTGGTACTTGACGCAGTGATCGACTTCCTGCCCGCTCCTGATCAGGTTGAGGCCATCAAGGGTGTTCATCCGGACAACGAAGAGCAGGTCGACGAGCGTCACGCTTCTGACGAAGAGCCCTTCTCTGCACTGGCGTTCAAGATTGCCAGCGATCCTTTCGTCGGCACGCTGACCTTCGCCCGTGTGTACTCCGGCGTCCTGTCTTCCGGTGATTCGGTTCTTAACTCGGTCAAGGGCAAGAAAGAGCGCGTGGGCCGAATGGTTCAGATGCATGCCAACACCCGTGAAGAGATCAAGGAATGTCGCGCTGGCGATATCGCTGCTCTCATCGGCATGAAGGATGTCACCACCGGTGACACCCTGTGCTCGCACGAGAAGCCGATCATTCTCGAGCGCATGGAATTCCCGGAGCCGGTTATTTCGGTTGCGGTAGAGCCGAAGACCAAGGCTGACCAGGAAAAGATGGGCATCGCGCTGGGCAAGCTGGCTCAGGAAGATCCTTCGTTCCGTGTCCGCACCGATGAAGAGTCCGGCCAGACCATCATCTCCGGTATGGGCGAGCTTCACCTGGACATCATCGTTGACCGCATGCGTCGTGAGTTCAACGTTGAGGCCAACATCGGTAAGCCGCAGGTGGCCTACCGTGAAATGATCCGCAACAAGTGCGAGATTGAAGGCAAGTTCGTTCGCCAGTCCGGTGGTCGTGGCCAGTTCGGTCATTGCTGGATTCGCTTCGAGCCGTCCGACGAAGGTCAGGAAGGTCTGGAGTTCAAGAACGAAGTGGTTGGCGGCGTGATTCCGAAGGAATACATTCCGGCCATCCAGAAGGGAATCGAGGAGCAGATGAAGAACGGTGTTCTGGCCGGCTGCCCGCTGATCGGTCTGAAAGCTACCGTATTCGACGGCTCCTACCATGACGTCGACTCCAACGAAATGGCGTTCAAGATCGCCGCTTCCATGGCCACCAAGCAATTGGCCCAGAAGGGCGGTGCCGTGTTGCTGGAGCCGGTCATGAAGGTCGAGGTCGTTACCCCGGAAGACTACATGGGTGACGTGATGGGCGACCTGAACCGTCGTCGCGGTCTGATCCAGGGTATGGAAGATTCTGTTTCCGGTAAGGTGATCCGCGCTGAGGTTCCGCTTGGTGAGATGTTCGGCTATGCCACGGACGTGCGCTCCATGTCCCAAGGGCGTGCGAGCTACTCCATGGAGTTCGCGAAGTACGCCGAAGCGCCATCGAACATTGCCGAAGCGATTATCAAGAAGCAAAGCTAACCGAACCTACGCTAATTAAAGAGGTTATCAACCGTGGCTAAAGAAAAATTTGAACGCAGCAAACCGCACCTGAACGTGGGCACCATCGGTCACGTTGACCATGGCAAGACCACTCTGACCGCTGCTCTGACCAAGGTCTGTGCAGAATCCTACGGCGGTTCTGCCCGCGCTTTCGACCAGATCGACAACGCGCCGGAAGAGAAGGCCCGTGGTATCACCATCAACACCTCGCACGTTGAGTACGATTCTCCGACTCGTCACTACGCGCACGTTGACTGCCCCGGCCACGCTGACTACGTCAAGAACATGATCACCGGTGCTGCGCAGATGGACGGCGCGATCCTGGTTTGTTCGGCTGCTGACGGCCCGATGCCGCAGACTCGCGAGCACATCCTGCTGTCCCGCCAGGTAGGCGTTCCTTACATCGTCGTGTTCCTGAACAAGGCCGACATGGTCGATGACGAAGAGCTGCTGGAACTGGTCGAAATGGAAGTTCGTGACCTGCTGAGCACGTACGACTTCCCGGGCGACGACACCCCGATCATCATCGGCTCCGCGCTGATGGCGCTGGAAGGCAAGGACGACAACGGTATCGGCGTTTCCGCGGTACAGAAGCTGGTCGAGACTCTGGACAGCTACATCCCCGAGCCCGAGCGCGCGATCGACAAGCCGTTCCTGATGCCGATCGAAGACGTGTTCTCGATCTCCGGTCGCGGTACCGTTGTAACCGGTCGTGTCGAGCGCGGTATCGTCAAGGTCCAGGAAGAAGTGGAAATCGTCGGTATCAAGGCGACTACCAAGACTACCTGTACTGGCGTCGAAATGTTCCGCAAGCTGCTGGACGAAGGCCGTGCCGGTGAGAACGTTGGTGTTCTGCTGCGTGGTACCAAGCGTGAAGACGTTGAGCGTGGCCAGGTACTGGCCAAGCCGGGCACCATCAAGCCGCACACCAAGTTCGAAGCTGAAGTGTACGTGCTGGGCAAGGATGAAGGCGGTCGTCACACTCCGTTCTTCAAGGGCTACCGTCCGCAGTTCTACTTCCGTACTACTGACGTTACCGGTTCGTGCGAACTGCCGGAAGGCGTCGAGATGGTAATGCCGGGCGACAACGTCAAGCTGGTTGTCACCCTGATCGCTCCGATCGCCATGGAAGATGGTCTGCGCTTCGCGATTCGCGAAGGCGGCCGTACCGTTGGTGCCGGCGTGGTTGCCAAGATTATCGAGTGATAATCTGAGCTGAAACAAAAGCCCCCGTTCATACGGGGGCTTTTGTATTTAGGTTGACACTGTCTGGGCGCATCAGTAGAATTGCGCCTCCCTTGGACGGGCCTACCCGCGATTTGCGGCGGCTCTGAAGAATTGAAGCTTGGAGTTTCTGGTCAAATGCAGAACCAACAGATTCGTATTCGGTTGAAGGCTTTTGACCATCGCCTGATAGATCAATCAACCCAGGAAATCGTGGATACCGCGAAACGTACTGGGGCTCAGGTGCGTGGTCCAATCCCTTTGCCGACACGCAAAGAGCGTTTCACCGTGCTGATTTCGCCGCACGTCAACAAAGATGCCCGTGATCAGTATGAGATCCGTACCCATAAGCGGGTATTGGATATCGTTCAGCCCACCGACAAAACAGTCGATGCGTTGATGAAGCTGGATCTGGCAGCAGGCGTTGAGGTTCAGATCAGCCTCGGCTGATAGCCCCACACGACGGGGGCTATAAGTCGTGTAACGCCCTGAAATGGGCGGCCATAGCGGGTAATAGCCCCGTGCACTCATGAGGTTTACAAGATGACTATTGGTTTAGTCGGCCGGAAATGCGGTATGACCCGCGTTTTCACTGAAGATGGTGTTTCTATCCCGGTTACGGTTGTTGAAGTTGAGCCGAACCGTGTCACCCAGGTTAAATCCCTCGACAAGGATGGCTATCAGGCTATTCAGGTCACCGTAGGCGAGCGCCGCGCTAAGCGCGTCAGCAAGCCGATGGCTGGGCATTTTGCCAAGGCAAATACTGCCGCAGGTCGTCAGGTACGCGAATTCCGACTGGAAGACGGTGCCGAGTACGAAACTGGCGCAGAACTCACAGTCAGCATTTTTGAAGCGGGCCAGATGGTCGATGTCACCGGTCAGTCCAAGGGTAAGGGCTTCGCCGGTACCATCAAGCGCTGGAATTTCCGCGGCCAGGATGCAACTCACGGCAACTCCGTATCCCACCGTGTCCCCGGTTCCATTGGCCAGTGCCAGACTCCGGGTCGCGTATTCAAGGGTAAGAAGATGTCCGGTCACATGGGCGCCGAGCAAGTGACCGTACAGACCCTCGAAGTCGTACGCGTTGACGCCGAACGTAACCTGCTGCTCATCAAGGGCTCGGTGCCTGGTGCACCCGGAAGTGACGTAGTCGTCCGCCCGGCAGTGAAGGCCAAGGGTTAAGGGGGAGTTACCATGAATTTGAATGTAGCTGGCGCGAGCGCGATCGAAGTTTCAGATCTGACCTTTGCGACCGAGTTTAACGAGACGCTGGTTCACCAGGCTGTTGTCGCCTACATGGCCGGCGGCCGTCAGGGCACCAAGCAGCAGAAGAACCGTTCCGACGTATCCGGTGGCGGCAAGAAGCCCTGGCGTCAGAAAGGTACAGGCCGCGCCCGTGCCGGTACCATCCGCAGCCCTATCTGGCGCGGGGGCGGTACCACGTTCGCAGCCCGTCCGCAGAACCACGAGCAGAAGCTGAACCGCAAGATGTACCGCGGTGCACTGCGTTCGATCCTCTCCGAGCTTATCCGTCTGGATCGTCTCGTTGTGGTCGAGAGCTTCGCTGTCGACGCACCGAAGACCAAGTCTCTGGTCGGCAAGCTCAAGGATCTGAATCTGGATAACGTGCTGATCGTTACCGATAACATCGACGAAAACCTGTACCTGGCTGCGCGCAACCTGCCGCATGTCGACGTACGTGATGTTCAGGGTTCGGACCCGGTCAGCCTGATCGCTTACGACAAGGTACTGATCACCGTACCTGCTGTTAAGAAGTTCGAGGAGATGCTGGGATGAACCAAGAGCGCATTTTCAAGGTCCTGCTTGGCCCGCATGTATCCGAGAAGGCTACGATGCTGGCTGATAGCAAGAACCAGTTTGTCTTCAAGGTCGATACCACAGCGACCAAGCTGGAGATCAAGAAGGCCGTTGAGCAGCTGTTCAACGTCAAGGTCCAGTCTGTGTCGACCCTGAATGTTAAAGGCAAGACCAAGCGTACCGTTCGCGGCCTGGGCAAGCGTAGTGACTGGAAGAAGGCGTACGTCAGCCTGCAGCCTGGTCAAGACATCGACTTCGCCAGCGCTGAATAAGAGAGGGATACATCATGGCAATTGTTAAATGTAAACCTACTTCCGCTGGCCGCCGCTTCGTAGTCAAGGTTGTCCATGACAACCTGCACAAGGGTGCACCGTACGCGCCTCTGGTCGAGAAGCAGGGCAAGTCCGGTGGTCGTAACAATAATGGTCGCATCACCACGCGTCATCGTGGGGGCGGTCACAAGCAGCACTACCGTCTGGTCGATTTTCGTCGCAACAAGGACGGCATCCCTGCCGTTGTTGAACGCGTCGAATACGATCCAAACCGTACCGCTCATATTGCACTGCTGAAGTACGCCGATGGCGAGCGTCGTTACATCATCGCCCCCAAGGGCGTGAATGCTGGCGACCAGCTGATCTCCGGTGCTGATGCGCCGATCAAGGCTGGCAACACCCTTCCGCTGCGCAACATTCCGGTGGGTAGCACTATCCACGGCATCGAGCTCAAGCCGGGCAAGGGCGCGCAAATCGCACGTAGCGCCGGCGCCGCCGTTCAGCTGGTCGCGCGTGAAGGTGCCTACGTCACCGTTCGCCTGCGTTCTGGTGAAATGCGCAAGGTGCTCGGCGAGTGTCGTGCCACGTTGGGTGAGGTGTCCAACGGCGAGCACAGCCTGCGCTCTCTGGGTAAAGCCGGTGCCAAGCGTTGGCGCGGTGTACGTCCGACCGTTCGTGGTGTTGCCATGAACCCGGTTGACCACCCACATGGTGGTGGTGAAGGTCGTACTTCTGGTGGTCGTCATCCGGTGTCGCCGTGGGGCTTCCCGACCAAGGGTGCCAAGACTCGGTCCAACAAGCGCACTGACAAGATGATTGTCCGTCGTCGCAGCAAGTAATTAGAGGGGATACGACAGTGCCGCGTTCTCTGAAGAAAGGTCCTTTTATCGATCTTCACCTGTTAAAGAAGATCGAAGTTGCAGTTGAAAAGAACGATCGCAAGCCGGTCAAGACCTGGTCGCGCCGTTCAATGATTCTGCCGCAGATGGTTGGTTTGACCATCGCCGTGCATAACGGTCGCCAGCATGTTCCGGTCATCGTCTCTGAAGACATGGTCGGCCACAAGTTGGGCGAGTTCTCTGCCACGCGTACCTATCGTGGTCACGCTGCAGACAAGAAAGCCAAGCGCTAAGGGGTTAGAAAGATGGAAGTAGCCGCTACGTACAAGGGCGCCCGACTCTCTGCCCAGAAAGCTCGCTTGGTCGCCGACCAGATCCGCGGGAAGAAGGTGGATGAGGCCCTGAACCTGCTGACTTTCAGCAACAAGAAGGCCGCTGACGTCATCAAGAAAGTGCTCGAGTCGGCAATTGCCAACGCCGAACACAATGATGGCGCGGACGTGGATGACCTGAAGGTCTCCACCGTGTTTGTCAACGAAGGTCGCTCTCTGAAGCGCATCATGCCGCGTGCCAAAGGCCGTGCTGATCGCATCGTTAAGCGGTCTTGCCATATCACGGTCAAGGTTGCTGACAAGTAGGAGTCGATCACATGGGTCAGAAAGTACATCCGATTGGCATTCGCCTCGGTATTGTTAAACAGCACACTTCGGTGTGGTACGCAGATGGTCGCACCTACGCGGACTACCTGCTCACCGATCTGAATGTACGCAAGTACATCCAGAACAAGTTGAAAAGCGCTTCGGTCAGCCGTGTTGACATCCAGCGCCCGGCGCAGACCGCTCGGATCACCATTCACACTGCCCGTCCGGGTATCGTGATTGGCAAGAAGGGCGAGGACGTCGAGAAGCTGCGTCAGGAACTGACCAAGCAGATGGGCGTGCCCGTGCACATCAACATCGAAGAAATCCGCAAGCCGGAGCTCGACGGTGCCCTGGTTGCACAAAGCGTTGCTCAGCAGCTCGAGCGTCGCGTGATGTTCCGCCGCGCTATGAAGCGCGCCGTACAGAATGCGATGCGGATTGGTGCCAAGGGTATCAAGATCCAGGTTAGCGGCCGTCTTGGCGGCGCCGAGATCGCCCGTACCGAATGGTACCGCGAAGGTCGTGTGCCGCTGCACACCCTGCGCGCCGACATCGATTACGCGACAGCTGAAGCCCACACCACATACGGTGTGATTGGCGTCAAGGTTTGGATTTTCAAAGGCGAGATCATTGGTGGTCAGCCTGAAGAAACCAAAGCTGCCGCACCCAAGAAAAAAGCTGCTAAGTAAGGGGTACGCACATGTTACAACCCAAGCGTACGAAGTTCCGCAAGCAGATGACCGGCCACAACCGTGGTCTGGCCCATCGCGGCAGTAAAGTGAGCTTTGGCGAATATGCACTGAAGGCCGTCGGTCGCGGTCGTCTGACTGCACGTCAGATCGAAGCAGCCCGTCGTGCCCTGACTCGTCACGTTAAGCGTGGCGGTAAAATCTGGATCCGAGTTTTCCCGGACAAGCCGATCTCCAAGAAGCCCTTGGAAGTGCGGATGGGTAAAGGTAAGGGTAACGTCGAGTATTGGGTTGCCCAGATCAAGCCGGGCAAGGTCCTGTACGAGATTGAAGGTGTTTCCGAAGAGCTGGCGCGCGAGGCATTCGCCCTGGCCGCAGCCAAGCTGCCTCTCGCTACCACCTTTGTTAAGCGGACGGTGATGTAATGAAAGCGACAGAACTTCGTGAAAAATCTGCCGAGCAGCTCAATGAGCAGCTGCTCACTCTGCTGCGGGATCAGTTCAACCTGCGCATGCAGAAGGCAACCGGTCAGCTCGGCCAGAGCCACCTGCTCAAGCAGGTCAAGCGCGATATCGCCCGAGTCAAGACCGTGCTCAACCAGAAGGGTGGTAACTGATCATGGCCGAGACTAATGCAGTACGTACCGTCACTGGCCGCGTGGTCAGCGACAAGATGGACAAGACCGTTACTGTGCTCATCGAGCGCCAGGTAAAGCACCCGTTGTACGGCAAGTACATCACTCGCTCTACCAAGCTGCACGCACACGACGAGAACAACGATTGCCGCATCGGCGATATGGTCACCATCCGGGAAACCCGTCCCTTGGCTAAAACCAAGAACTGGACCCTGGTGCAGATCGACGAGCGCGCGGCGCAAGTATAAGCCCCGCGCAATAGCGGAATTTTCAAGGGTCGGAGAAAGTTATGATTCAGACTCAATCCATGCTGGATGTGGCTGACAACAGTGGTGCACGTCGCGTGATGTGTATCAAGGTTCTGGGCGGTTCTCACCGCCGCTACGCCGGCATTGGCGACATCATCAAAGTGACCGTGAAGGAAGCGATTCCGCGCGGCAAAGTGAAGAAAGGCCAGGTGCTCAACGCGGTCATCGTGCGTACCCGTCACGGCGTACGCCGTACCGACGGTTCGCTGATCCGTTTCGATGGCAACGCTGCCGTTCTGCTCAACAACAAGAATGAGCCGATCGGTACCCGCATCTTTGGGCCCGTGACTCGCGAGCTGCGCAATGAGCAGTTCATGAAGATCGTTTCCCTCGCGCCCGAAGTGCTGTAAGGAGCCCGGTCATGCAAAAGATCAAACGTGACGACGACGTTATCGTCATCGCCGGTAAAGACAAAGGCAAGCGCGGCAAGGTCGTAAAAGTCCTGGCTGACGCACGCCTGGTCGTCTCCGGCGTCAACATTATCAAGCGCCACACCAAGCCGAATCCGATGGCTGGTTCGCAGGGCGGTATTGTTGAAAAGGAGGCGCCAATCCACGTCTCCAACGTGGCTATCTTCAACCCGGAGACCAGCAAGGCCGATCGCGTCGGCTTCAAGGTCGAAGACGGTAAGAAGGTTCGTATTTTCAAGTCGACGCAAAAAGCCGTCGACGCTTGAGAATCTAGGTGCTTACCATGGCAAGATTGAAAGAACAGTATCGGACGAACATCGTTCCCAAGCTCAAGGAAGAACTGGGCCTGAAGAACGTGATGGAAGTCCCCAAGATCACCAAGATCACCCTGAACATGGGTCTTGGTGAAGCCGTCGGTGACAAGAAGGTCATCGAAAACGCTCTGGCTGATCTCGAGAAGATCACCGGTCGCAAAGGCATCGTGACCTATGCACGCAAGTCGATCGCTGGTTTCAAGATCCGCGACGGCTGGCCGATTGGCGTCAAGGTGACCCTGCGCCGTGAGCAGATGTACGAGTTTCTCGACCGTCTGCTGGCCATTTCCCTGCCGCGCGTACGTGACTTCCGTGGCCTGAACGCCAAGTCGTTCGACGGTCGCGGTAACTACAGCATGGGCGTCAAGGAACAGATCATTTTCCCGGAAATCGATTACGACAAGATCGATGCCCTGCGTGGTCTGGACATCACGTTGACCACCACTGCGCGGACCGACGACGAAGGTCGTGCGCTGTTGCGCGCGTTCAACTTCCCGTTCCGCAACTAGGAGTCAGGTAATGGCTAAAGTCAGCATGAAGAACCGCGAGGCCAAACGCGCTCGCACGGTTGCCAAGTACGCTGCCAAGCGTGCCGAGCTCAAGGCTATTGTCGGCAACGCCAACGCGTCTGTAGAAGATCGCTGGAATGCCCAGGTAGCTCTGCAAAAACTGCCGCGTGATGCGAGCCCGGTACGTCAGCGTAACCGCTGCCGTCTGACCGGCCGTCCGCACGGCGTATACCGTAAATTCGGCCTTTCGCGCATCATGTTGCGTGAAGCGGCGATGCGCGGTGATGTACCCGGTCTGGTCAAGGCCAGCTGGTAAACCAGACCTTAATTACTCAGTTTCAGGAGCAGAAAGCCCATGAGTATGCAGGACCCGTTGGCAGACATGCTGACCCGTATCCGTAATGCCCAGATGGCTGAAAAGTCCAGTGTCAGCATGCCTTCGGCAAAGCTGAAGGTGGCTGTCGCCAAAGTATTGAAAGAAGAAGGTTACGTAGCCGGTTACGAAGTGCAGGGCGATGCCAAGCCTGTGCTGTCGATCGAGCTGAAGTACTTCGAGGGCAAGCCGGTAATTGAAGAACTCAAGCGCATCAGCCGTCCCGGCCTGCGTCAGTACAAGTCCGTTGACCAGATTCCCAAGGTCAAGGGTGGATTGGGCGTGTCGATCGTTTCCACCAACAAGGGTGTGATGACTGATCGTGCTGCTCGCGCTGCCGGTATCGGCGGCGAAGTGCTCTGCACCGTATTCTGATAGGGGGTTACCGATGTCTCGCGTCGCGAAGAACCCTGTCAAATTGCCACAGGGTGTAGAAGTAAAGGTCAACGGCCAGGAACTGTCGGTGAAGGGTGCCAAGGGCGCCCTGGCACTGAGCCTGCATCCGACCGTTGAAGTGGTCCAGGAAGATGGTGAACTGCGTTTCGCTGCTCGTCCTGGCAGTCCGAACATGGCGATGGCCGGCACGACTCGTGCGCTGGTCAACAACATGGTCCTGGGTGTCACTCAAGGTTTCGAGCGCAAGCTGCAGCTGGTTGGTGTAGGTTACAAGGCACAGGCCAAGGGTCAGACTCTGTCCCTGGCGCTGGGCTTTTCCCACCCGATCGACTATCAGCTGCCGGAAGGCGTTTCTGCGGAAACCCCGAGCCAGACTGACATCATCATCAAGGGCATCGACAAGCAGCTGGTCGGCCAAGTAGCCGCGGAAATCCGTGATTTCCGTCGTCCCGAGCCTTACAAGGGCAAGGGTGTTCGCTACGCCGATGAGGTCGTGCGTCGTAAAGAAGCCAAGAAGAAGTAGGGCATAGCAAATGAGCGATAAAAAAGTTATTCGTCTCCGTCGCGCTCGCCGTTCGCGTCTGAAGCAGCGCGAGCTGGAAGCCGTACGTCTGTGCGTGTACCGTTCTTCGCAGCACATGTACGCGCAAGTGATCTCAGCTGACGGCTCCAAAGTGCTGGCCAGTGCATCGACTCTTGACGAGAGTCTGCGCAGCGGCAGCACCGGCAATATCGAAGCCGCCAAGAAAGTCGGTCTTCTCGTTGCTGAGCGCGCCAAGGCCGCCGGTGTTACACAGGTCTCCTTCGACCGTTCCGGCTTCAAGTACCATGGCCGCGTTAAAGCGCTGGCCGACGCCGCTCGTGAAGGCGGGCTGGAATTCTAAGGGTAAGATCTATGGCTAATTTCGAGCAGAAGCGCGACGAAGGTTATATCGAGAAGCTGGTACAGGTTAACCGCGTTGCCAAGGTAGTAAAGGGTGGCCGGATCTTCGCTTTCACCGCACTGACTGTTGTGGGTGATGGCAAGGGCCGCGTGGGCTTCGGTCGTGGCAAGGCGCGTGAAGTGCCTGCAGCGATCCAGAAGGCCATGGAAGCCGCACGTCGTAACATGATCCAGGTGGATCTCAACGGTTCCACGCTGCAGTACCCGGTCAAGGCTGCCCATGGCGCCTCCCGCGTGTTCATGCAGCCGGCATCGGAAGGTACCGGCGTTATCGCCGGTGGCGCGATGCGTGCCGTTCTGGAAGCCGCGGGCGTGCACAACGTCCTGGCCAAGTGCTACGGTTCCACCAATCCGGTCAACGTCGTTCAGGCTACCTACAAGGGTCTGAAGGCTATGCAGGCTCCCGAGTCTGTTGCAGCCAAGCGCGGCAAGACCGTTGAAGACATCGTGGGGTAATCGGTCATGGCAAAAGAAATGATCAAAGTGACGCTGTTCAAGAGCGTTGCCGGCCGCCTGCCGAACCACAAGGCATGCGTCAAGGGCCTCGGTCTGCGCCGTATTGGGCACACCGTCGAGGTCGAAGATACCCCGTCTGTACGTGGGATGATCAATCAGGTCGCCTACATGGTTCGGGTTGAGGGCTAAAACATGAAACTGAATGATCTACGTTCCGCACCGGGCGCGCGCCGTGAAAAGCACCGCCACGGCCGTGGTATCGGTAGCGGCCTGGGTAAAACCGCTGGCCGCGGCCACAAGGGTCTGACTTCGCGCTCCGGCGGCACGGTAGCCCCGGGTTTCGAAGGCGGTCAGCAGCCGCTGCACCGTCGTCTGCCGAAGTTCGGCTTCGTGTCGAAGATCGCCATGGTCACTGCTGAAATCCGCACCAGCGAGCTGAACAAGCTGGATGCAGATGTGGTAGACCTGCAGGCATTGAAAGATGCCAACATCATCGGCAACAAGTACACCCGCGCCAAGATCGTTCTGTCGGGCGACCTGACCAAGGCAGTAAAGGTCAAGGGTCTGATGGCCACGAAGGGCGCGCGTGCAGCGATTGAAGCAGCTGGCGGCAAGTTCGAGGAATAAATGGCTAAGCAAGGCGCTCTCTCTGGCATGAAACAAGGCGGTCTGACCGAGCTTTGGGGGCGCCTGCGCTTCCTGTTCCTGGCGATCATCGTATACCGCATCGGGGCTCATATCCCGGTACCCGGTATCAACCCTGATCGCCTGGCCGACCTGTTCAGACAGAACGAGGGAACCATCCTTAACCTGTTCAACATGTTCTCGGGCGGCGCACTGGAGCGGATGAGTATTTTCGCCCTGGGCATCATGCCGTACATCTCCGCATCGATCATCATGCAGCTGATGACGGCGATCAGCCCGACCCTCGAGCAGTTGAAGAAGGAAGGGGAGTCCGGTCGTCGCAAGATCAGCCAGTACACGCGTTATCTGACGCTGGTGCTGGCCCTGGTCCAGGCGGTAGGTATGTCGGTTGGGCTCTCCAGTCAGGGGGTCGCTTTCTCGACTGGTTTCGGCTTCTACTTCATAGCCGTCACCACCTTCGTCGCCGGCGCGATGTTCATGATGTGGCTGGGTGAGCAGATCACCGAGCGCGGCATCGGCAATGGTATTTCCATGCTGATCTTCGCCGGTATCGTTGCCGGGCTCCCGAGCGCCGTAGGCCAATCGTTCGAAGCGGCCCGTCAGGGTGACATCAACATCTTCGCTCTGATCGCGATCGCGATTCTGGCGATAGCGTTGATCGCCTTCGTCGTGTTCGTCGAGCGTGGCCAGCGCCGCATCACCGTGAATTACGCCAAGCGTCAACAGGGCCGGAAGGTCTTTGCAGCGCAAACCAGTCATCTGCCCCTCAAGGTCAATATGGCGGGTGTGATTCCGGCAATTTTTGCCAGCAGCATTCTGCTGTTCCCTGCTTCGCTGGGAACCTGGTTCGGCCAGGGTGAAAACATGGGCTGGCTGCAGGCCGTGTCTCAGGCCATTGCGCCCGGACAGCCGCTGAACATCATCCTGTTCAGCGCAGGGATCATCTTCTTCTGTTTCTTCTACACGGCCCTGATGTTCAATCCGAAGGACGTGGCCGAGAACCTCAAGAAGTCCGGTGCCTTCATTCCGGGTATTCGCCCGGGTGAACAGTCCGCGCGTTACATCGATGGCGTGCTCACGCGCCTGACCATGTTCGGTGCGCTGTACATCACTGCGGTCTGCCTGTTGCCACAGTTCCTGGTGGTATCGGCGAACGTACCCTTTTATCTGGGTGGGACCTCGCTGCTGATCGTCGTTGTGGTTGTTATGGACTTCATGTCGCAAGTACAATCGCACCTCGTTTCTCAGCAGTACGAGTCTCTTATGAAGAAATCGAACCTGAAAGGCTACGGTAGCGGCATGCTGCGCTGAGTCGTCGGGTTTCAGGAGTACTTTATGAAAGTTGCTGCATCAGTCAAAAAGCTTTGCCGTAACTGCAAGGTCATCCGTCGCAACGGTAGCGTTCGGGTCATCTGCAGCGCTGAGCCCCGTCACAAACAGCGTCAGGGTTAATTCCCCGCCTTCTGGTTGAAGACTACGTCTCAGGATAACCGCCACCCGGCCAATCAATTTGGCCGGGTGGTTGAATTTTGTTTTTGTTAGCGCTACCCTACTGCACCTTTTTTCACGCAACCATACGTGACGTGCAGGTTGAGTCAGGTAGCTGTCAGACGGAGTAATTTGGATGGCCCGTATTGCAGGCGTCAACATCCCGGATAACAAGCACACTGTTATCTCACTGACCTATATCTTTGGTATCGGTCAGACCAAGGCACAGCAAATCTGTGCCTCCACTGGAATCGCCCCCAGTGCAAAAATCAAGGATCTCAGCGAGGAGCAGGTCGATCTGCTGCGCAACGAGGTAGCCAAGAGCACCGTTGAAGGTGACCTGCGTCGTGTGATCAACATGAACGTCAAGCGTCTCATGGATCTGGGTTGCTACCGTGGTCTGCGTCACCGTAAGGGCCTGCCGGTCCGCGGTCAGCGCACCAAGACCAATGCTCGTACCCGCAAGGGTCCGCGCAAGCCGATCCGTAAGTAATCGCGAAGGAATATACAGATATGGCTAAGCCTGCTGCTCGTGTTCGCAAGAAAGTAAAAAAGACGGTGGTCGATGGGATCGCCCACATCCACGCGTCTTTCAATAACACCATCATCACCATTACCGATCGCCAGGGCAACGCTCTGAGTTGGGCTACCTCTGGTGGCTCCGGTTTCCGTGGTTCGCGTAAAAGCACCCCGTTTGCTGCCCAGGTAGCTGCCGAGCGTGCTGGTCAGGCGGCCCTGGAATATGGTCTCAAGAATCTCGACGTTAATGTGAAGGGCCCCGGCCCGGGTCGTGAATCAGCTGTTCGTGCCCTGAATGCTTGTGGTTACAAGATCAGCGGCATCACTGATGTCACCCCTATCCCACATAACGGCTGCCGGCCGCCCAAGAAGCGCCGCGTTTAATCAGGAGACGGTAAATGGCTCGATATATTGGTCCCAAGTGCAAGCTGTCTCGTCGCGAAGGCACTGACCTGTTCCTCAAGAGCGGCGTCCGCGCCCTCGACTCCAAGTGCAAGCTGGAAAGCCCTCCGGGCGTACACGGCCAGCGCCGTGGTCGTCTGTCCGAGTACGGCACCCAGCTGCGTGAAAAGCAAAAGGTACGTCGTATTTACGGCATCCTCGAGCGTCAGTTCAGCAACTACTACAAGGAAGCCGCTCGCCTGAAAGGCGCAACCGGCGAAAACCTGCTGCAGTTGCTCGAGCGTCGCCTGGATAACGTGGTTTACCGGATGGGCTTCGGCTCCACCCGTGCCGAAGCGCGTCAGCTGGTTTCGCACAAGGCAATCATGGTAAATGGCAAGACCGTCAACGTCGCTTCGTTCCTGGTATCTCCGGGTGACGTGGTTGCTGTACGCGAGAAAGCCAAGAACCAGCTGCGCATCAGCGGCTCGCTGGATCTGGCTGCTCAGCGTGGCTCGGTCGAATGGCTGGAAGTCGACGCAGCGAAGAAGGAAGGCGTGTTCAAGAGCCTGCCTGCACGCAGCGATCTGTACGCCGACATCAACGAAAACCTGATCGTCGAGCTGTACTCCAAGTAAGCGACAGACAGCAAAAGGTGCCTCCCATGCAAAGTTCGGTTACCGAGTTTCTAACACCGCGTCATATCGACGTACAGGAAAGCTCGCCCACGCGCGCCAAGATTACCTTGGAGCCGCTGGAGCGTGGTTTCGGTCACACCCTGGGCAATGCGCTGCGTCGCATTCTGCTCTCCTCCATGCCCGGTTGCGCCGTGGTAGAGGCGGAAATCGACGGCGTGTTGCATGAGTACAGCGCCATCGAAGGCGTGCAGGAAGACGTCATCGAGATCCTGCTGAACCTGAAAGGCCTGGCAATCAAGATGCACGGTCGTGATCACGTTACCCTGAACCTTTCCAAGAAGGGTCCGGGTGCCGTGACTGGCGCAGACATTCAGTTGGACCACGACGTCGAGATCGTCAACCCCGATCACGTCATCGCCAACCTGTCTGCCAACGGTTCGCTCAACATGAAGCTCACGGTCGCTCGCGGTCGTGGCTATGAGCCGGCCGACGCCCGTCAGTCTGACGAAGACGAAAGCCGTTCGATTGGCCGTCTACAGCTGGACGCCACCTACACACCGGTTCGCCGCGTCGCGTACGTCGTCGAAAGTGCTCGTGTAGAGCAGCGCACCAACCTGGACAAGCTGATCATCGATCTGGAAACCAACGGCACGCTGGATCCGGAAGAAGCCATTCGCCGCGCTGCGACCATCCTGCAGCAGCAGCTGGCCGCATTCGTCGACCTGAAGGGCGATCATGAGCCGGTTGTAGAGCATCAGGAAGACGAGATTGATCCGATCCTGTTGCGCCCGGTTGATGATCTGGAATTGACAGTGCGTTCAGCCAACTGCCTGAAAGCCGAAAATATCTATTACATTGGCGATCTGATCCAGCGTACCGAAGTGGAACTGCTGAAGACCCCGAACCTTGGCAAGAAGTCCCTGACAGAAATCAAGGACGTTCTGGCCTCGCGTGGTCTGTCACTGGGTATGCGTCTGGACAACTGGCCGCCGGCAAGCTTGAAGAAGGACGATAAGGTTTCTGCCTGATCGTCTCGACACCGAGGATTTGAAAGATGCGTCATCGTAAAAGTGGTCGTCACCTGAATCGGACCAGCTCACACCGCAAGGCCATGTTCCAGAACATGGCAGTGTCGCTGTTCGAAAACGAACTGATCAAGACTACTCTGCCCAAGGCAAAAGAACTGCGCCGTGTGGCTGAGCCCCTGATCACCCTGGCCAAGGAAGACACCGTGGCCAACCGTCGCCTGGCATTCGACCGCACCCGCAGCAAAGAAGCTGTGGGCAAGCTGTTCAATGACCTGGGCAAGCGTTATGCCGACCGTCCCGGTGGCTACGTGCGCATCCTCAAGTGCGGCTTCCGCGCTGGTGATGCTGCACCCATGGCCTATGTGGAGCTGGTCGATCGTCCGGAGCTGGCTGCTGCCTCTGAAGAGTAAGCTGCCCGCTGCGAAAAAAAGCCGAGCATCGCTCGGCTTTTTTGTGCGCGTGAATTGATGTTAGTAGATATCTATCGAAGAGCTTTGGTTTATAAATTAGAGCTTTTAAGCGAGGCGGCTGATACTGCATTTGCCCGGCGAACACCCGGATCCAATCGCACAAGGAACTCCGCATGCTTGATAGAAAAACCATGACAACCAGTGCCGGCAACCCCATTGCCGACAATCAGAACTCGTTGAGCGCCGGCCCCCGTGGGCCGCTGCTGCTGCAAGACTATCAATTGATAGAAAAGCTTGCGCACCAGAACCGCGAGCGCATTCCCGAGCGCGTGGTTCATGCGAAAGGGTGGGGCGCCTTTGGCACGCTGACCATCACCCATGACATCACTCAGTACACCCGCGCGCGGCTGTTTTCCCAGATCGGCAAGCAGACAGATCTGGTGATGCGCTTTTCGACCGTCGCTGGGGAGCTTGGCGCAGCGGATGCCGAACGCGACGTTCGCGGCTTCGCAGTAAAGTTTTATACCGAAGAGGGCAATTGGGATATCGTCGGCAACAACACACCGGTGTTCTTCGTTCGCGACCCTCTCAAGTTTCCCGATTTCATTCATACGCAGAAACGCCATCCGCGTACAAATCTGCGCTCGCCGACTGCCATGTGGGACTTCTGGTCGCTTTCGCCGGAAAGCTTGCACCAGGTGACCATGCTTATGTCCGACCGTGGTTTACCTACCGACGTGCGGCACATCAACGGTTACGGCTCGCATACCTATAGCTTCATCAATTCAGCCAATGAACGTTTCTGGGTCAAATTTCACTTCAAGACCCTGCAGGGACATCGGCACTGGACCAACGAAGAGGCGGAGAAGGTCGTCGGGAAAACGCGCGAGAGCACACAGGAAGATCTGTACAGTGCCATCGAAGGGGGCGATTTCCCGCGCTGGCGCATGTGTGTGCAGATCATGAGCGAGGAGCAGGCCAAACACACGCGTTACAACCCATTCGATCTTACCAAGGTCTGGCCTCACGGGGAGTTTCCGTTGATCGAGGTGGGCACCCTGGAGCTTAACCGCAATGCTGAGAACTACTTTGCCGAGATCGAGCAGGCAGCCTATTCGCCATCCAACGTAATCCCTGGCGTCGGCTTTTCTCCCGACAAGATGCTGCAGGCGCGCGTATTTTCCTACGCGGACGCGCATCGCTACCGCCTGGGCACGCATTACGAGGCGCTGCCGGTCAACGCGCCTAAATGTCCGGTGCATCACTATCACAAGGACGGAGCCATGCGCTTCATGCCGAATATGCCGGTGGCCGATGCGTACTATGAGCCCAATTCGTTTGGCGGGCCGACGCAGAACCCGGAACATCGGGAGCCGCCACTGCCGCTTGAAGGCGACGCCGATCGATACGATCACCGGGCAGGCAACGATGACTACGATCAGCCGCGTGCGCTGTTCGAGTTGTTCGACGAAGGCCAGAAGCTGCGGTTGTTCAGCAACATTGCTGCGGCGATGCAGGGTGTACCCGGGTTCATCATCGAGCGTCAGCTTGGTCATTTCGACAGGATTCATCCCGACTACGGCAACGGTGTCAGGGCAGCTTTGAAAGCGTTGATATAGGAGCCGTTAAAAAAAACCGGGCCTGATGCCCGGTTTTTCTATGGCGGTTATGCCCGATCGCGTTTCAGCAGGGGACCGAGGAACAGACCGGTATGCGAGTGCTTCATCTCGGCAACCTGTTCTGGCGTTCCGCTGGCAATGATCTGTCCGCCCTTGGACCCACCCTCGGGCCCCAGATCGACAATCCAGTCTGCCGTCTTGATCACATCCAGATTGTGCTCGATGACCACGACGGTGTTGCCGTGATCACGCAGTCGGTGCAGGACGTCGAGCAGCTGCTGAATATCGGCAAAATGCAGACCCGTTGTGGGCTCGTCGAGGATGTACAGCGTCTTGCCGGTGTCGCGTTTCGACAGCTCACGCGCCAGTTTCACCCGCTGCGCCTCACCACCCGAGAGCGTCGTCGCCGACTGCCCGAGACGAATATAGGAGAGGCCGACCTCCATCAAGGTCTGGAGCTTGCGCGCCAGGGCCGGGACGGCGTCGAAGAAGCTTCGGGCTTCCTCGATGGTCATCTCCAGGACCTCATGGATGTTCTTGCCCTTGTATTTGATTTCCAGTGTTTCGCGGTTGTAACGCTTGCTCTTGCACACGTCGCACGGGACGTAGATGTCGGGCAAAAAGTGCATCTCCACCTTGATCAGCCCGTCGCCCTGGCACGCTTCGCACCGCCCACCCTTGACGTTGAACGAGAAACGTCCAGCCTTGTAGCCACGCGAGCGAGCCTCCTGCGTCCCGGCAAACAGCTCGCGAATCGGCGTGAACAGGCCTGTGTAGGTCGCAGGATTGGAGCGTGGCGTACGCCCGATCGGGCTCTGGTCGATGTCGACCACCTTGTCCAGGTGTTGCAGGCCGTCAAAGCTGGTGTACGGAGCGACGTCCAGCGTCGTCGCCCCATTCAGGGCGGTCGCCGTGATCGGGTGCAGTGTGTTGTTGATCAAGGTTGACTTGCCGGAGCCGGACACGCCGGTGACGCACGTCATGAGCCCAACAGGGATCTCCAGATTGACGTTCTGCAGGTTGTTGCCACAGGCTCCCTTGAGGCGCAGCCACTCGTTCTTGCGCGGGGGCGTGCGCTGTGCCGGTACGGCAATCTTCATGCGTCCGGACAGGTACAGTCCGGTCAGTGAATTCGGGTCCGCCATGACTTCGCCAGGGGTACCCTGGGACACGATCCGGCCGCCATGGATCCCCGCGCCCGGACCGATGTCCACCACGTAATCAGCCAGCCGGATGGCGTCCTCGTCATGTTCCACGACGATCACCGTATTACCCAGGTCGCGGAGGTGCACCAGCGTGCCGAGCAGGCGCTCGTTGTCGCGCTGGTGCAGACCGATGGAAGGCTCATCCAGGATGTACATCACCCCGACCAGCCCGGCGCCGATCTGGCTGGCGAGGCGAATGCGCTGGGCTTCGCCGCCGGACAGCGTATCGGCACTGCGGTCGAGCGTGAGGTAGTCCAGTCCGACATTGACAAGGAAGGCGAGACGCTCACGGATTTCCTTGAGGATCTTTTCGGCGATTTCGCCGCGATTTCCAGGGAGGGTCAGCTGGGCAAAGTATTCCGCTGCCGCACCGACCGGAAGGGTAGTCAGCCCTGGCAGATTGCGCTCGTCGATGAATACATGACGTGCCTCGCGACGCAGCCGCGTGCCGGCGCACTCCGGACAGGGCTGGGTGCTGAGGTATTTCGACAGCTCCTCACGCACGCTCTGCGATTCGGTCTCCCGATAACGCCGCTCAAGATTCGGCAGGATGCCTTCGAACGGATGCTCGCGCTTCACCACGTCACCCCGATCGTTCAGGTAGCGAAAGCTGACCTTCTCGCTACCGGTGCCGCTGAGGATCAACTTGCGATGCTTGTCCTGCAGCTCGCCGAACGGTTGATCGAGGTTGATGCCGTAGTGGTTGGCCAGGGAGCTGAGCATCTGGAAGTAATAGACGTTGCGTCGGTCCCAGCCGCGAATGGCGCCCTCGGCGAGTGTCAGCTCGCCGTTGACCAGACGTTTGCTGTCGAAGAACTGTTTCACGCCGAGGCCATCGCAGGTGGGGCAGGCGCCGGCGGGGTTGTTGAACGAGAACAGCCGCGGCTCGAGCTCGCTGATCGAATGGCCGCATTGGGGGCACGCAAAGCGTGCGCTGAAGACGATCTCGGGCGCCAGTTTCTCGCCCTCCATCGGCGCAATGATCGCCAGTCCGTCGGCAAGATTCAGTGCCGTCTCGAAGGACTCGGCGAGGCGCAGCTGCAGATCGGCGCGTACCTTGAAGCGATCGACGACGACTTCGATCGTGTGCTTCTTGTTCTTCTCCAGCGCGGGCGCTTCGTCCAGGTCGTGGATGCGGCCGTTGATACGGGCACGTACGAAACCCTGGGCGCGCAGCTCCTCGAACAGCGCCAGGTGTTCACCCTTGCGTTCGCGCATGACCGGCGCCAGCAGCATCAGCTTGCTGCCTTCCGGTAGGGCAAGCACCTGATCCACCATCTGGCTGACGGTCTGCGCGGTCAGCGGCAGGTCATGATCGGGGCAGCGGGGTGTGCCGACCCGCGCGAACAGCAGGCGCAGGTAATCGTAGATTTCAGTGATGGTGCCGACCGTCGAGCGTGGGTTGTGCGAGGTCGACTTCTGCTCGATGGAGATCGCCGGAGACAGTCCCTCGATGTGGTCGACATCGGGTTTCTCCATGATCGACAGGAACTGACGGGCGTAGGCCGACAGCGATTCGACATAACGTCGCTGCCCTTCGGCATACAGCGTGTCGAAAGCGAGGGACGATTTTCCGGAACCGGACAGGCCGGTAATCACGATGAGCTTGTCACGGGGCAGATCGAGATCGACGTTCTTCAGATTGTGGGTGCGTGCCCCACGGATGAGAATGGTATCCACAGTACTTTTACCCAGCGGCCAGCAAAGCCGGTTAGTATACGTTGCCCGCGAGCAGGGCAGCAAAATCCCGGCCTTCGCAGCCGTAATTTCCCGTTCGCATTGCAACCAGAGATGTCCAGACGCAGCGTTGCAAGCGCTACGCTGCGTAGTCATGCGTGCTAAAATGCGCGCCTTTTCGAACCCGGAGATTCCATGCAGCAGGCTGATTCGATGTCGCCGGTCGAGCGCCGCGCCGCGGTGTCGCTCGCGGCCGTGTTCGCCTTTCGCATGCTCGGCCTGTTCATGGTCCTGCCGGTACTGGCCACCTACGGTCAGCATCTCGAAGGCGCGACGCCGTTGCTCATAGGAGTGGCCATAGGAGCCTATGGTTTCACCCAGGCGCTGTTGCAGATTCCGTTCGGCATGTTGTCCGACCGCATCGGCCGCAAGCCGGTCATCATCGGCGGACTTATCCTGTTCGCCCTGGGCGGGCTGGTGGCGGCGCAAGCCGACAGCATGATGGGAGTGGTGCTCGGCCGCATTCTGCAGGGCGCAGGAGCGATTGCTGCTGCGATCATGGCGCTGGTTGCGGATCTCACACGAGATCAACACCGCACCAAGGCGATGGCCATGATCGGAATGAGCATCGGCGTGTCCTTTGGCCTGGCCATGATCGCCGGGCCGTTGA
This sequence comes from Halopseudomonas nanhaiensis, assembly GCF_020025155.1. Taxonomy (NCBI): domain Bacteria; kingdom Pseudomonadati; phylum Pseudomonadota; class Gammaproteobacteria; order Pseudomonadales; family Pseudomonadaceae; genus Pseudomonas; species Pseudomonas nanhaiensis. The sequence goes on along the minus strand of NZ_CP073751.1, from coordinate 3,334,948 downwards.
TCGCGGCGGCTGCCGGGTTGGCGGGGGTGTTCTATACCACCGTAGCGCTGGCGGTGGTCGGGCTGGGGTTGGTGGCATGGGTGGTGCCCACGCCTACCCTCGCGCTGCAGCATCGGGAAGCCGGCGTGGTGCGATCAGCGCTGCTGCCGGCGTTGAGCAATCCGGAACTGCTGCGGCTGAACTACGGCATCGGCGTCCTGCACGCGATCCTCATGGCGAGTTTCGTAGTCATCCCGCTGGCGCTGCAGGATCGCGGCGGGTTACCGACCAGTCAGCACTGGTGGGTGTACCTGTCCGCGCTGCTGGTATCCTTCGTCGCGATGGTGCCAGCCATCTTTTACGCCGAACGCAAGCGCCGGGTGAAACAGGTGCTGCTTGGTGCCGTCGCACTGCTGGCGCTGGTCCAGGGTCTGCTTTGGCTCAATCTCGACTCGCTGGACGGTCTGGTCGTTTCCATTATCGTGTACTTCACCGCATTTAACCTGCTCGAGGCCACGCTCCCGTCACTGCTGAGCAAGGTCGCCCCACCGGGTGCCAAGGGCACTGCGATGGGAATCTACTCCACCAGCCAGTTCATTGGCGCTGCGCTCGGGGGCGCGCTCGGCGGGGCCGTTTACGGGCAGTTCGGACTGGGAGGGGTTTTCCTGCTGTGCGCTGTGCTCGCTCTTTCCTGGTTGGCGATTGGTGTTACCATGAGTCAACCGCCCTATGTCAAAAGCTATCGCCTGCCGTTGCCCGACACGCACTCCCGGGATGAGGCGCTGCTCCGGCGAATTCTCGCGGTGCCGGGCGTGGCCGAGGCGGTAATCGTGGCCGAGGAAGCGGCCGCATACATCAAAGTCGATACGCAGGTGCTGGATCGCGAAGCGCTGGATCGAGTGCTACAACCAGCCTGAGCTCAGGCACGTCAGGAGATTTGAAAATGGCCAGAGGCGTCAACAAGGTAATTCTGATCGGCAACGTCGGTGGCGACCCGGAAGTCCGCTATCTGCCCAACGGCAACGCCGTTGCCAACGTCACGCTTGCTACCTCCGATAGCTGGAAGGACAAGCAGACCGGCCAGCAGCAGGAGCGTACCGAGTGGCACCGCGTGGTGTTCTTCGGGCGTATTGCCGAAGTGGTCGGCGAATATGTGCGCAAGGGTTCGAAGATGTATATCGAAGGCCGGCTGCAGACGCGCGAGTGGGAGAAGGACGGTGTCAAGCGCTATACCACCGAGATAGTGGTCGACATGGGTGGGCAGATGCAGTTGCTCGATGGTCGTCCTCAGGGCGGAGAGCAGGGCGCCGCGCCGTCGCGTCCTCAGCAGCAACGCCCGCAGCAGCAGCCGTCGCCCCAGCCGGCTCAGCAGCAACCGCAGGCGATGCCCGATTACGACAGTTTTGACGACGACATTCCTTTCTAGAATGTAGCTGGTCGACCAGCCCGGTTTGGCCGAGGATGATTTCTTCGGCCCACCGGGCTTTGTTTTGCCCAGATAAAAGCGAACACACGATGTCAGAAGTCTACTTTGTGCGACATGGCCAGGCGTCCTTTGGCTCCAGCAACTATGACCAGCTTTCCGAGACCGGGCATCGCCAGGCTCGCCTGCTCGGCGATTACTTTCGAGAGCGGGATATGCAGTTCGATCACATCCTCACAGGCGACATGGTTCGTCATCGCGAGACTGCCGAGGGCATCTGCGCCGGTCTCGGTCTGGTCGATCCCGCCTTCGAGGTGTTCCCGCAGCTCAATGAATTCGATTTCCACGCGATCCTGTCGGCCTATACCGCGCAGTTTCCCGAAGAGCCGATGCCTGAGAAGCCATCGGTCGCCGATTTCTTCAAGCGCCTGCGCAAGGGCATCATCCTCTGGTCGAAAGCCGAACTCGAGGGCGAGTTGCCCGAGACCTGGGCGGCATTCGAAGAGCGCGTCGCCTTCATGCGGAGCGACCTGATGGCGCGCTGCGCCGGCAAGCGGGTGCTCGCGATCAGTTCCGGCGGCGCCATCGCCATGCTGGTTCGCCAACTGCTCGGTGCGCCCTGTGAAACGATGGTCGAGCTGAATCTGCAGACGCGCAATACCGGGCTCATCCAGTGCGTGTTCAACCACCGGTCGATGCGCCTGAGTACGTTCAACAGCGTGCCGCACCTTGATCATCCGCAACACCAGGCGCTTATAACCTACGCATAAGGCGCGTGGTGACGACGTCTGCGTAACACTGCACAATAGGCGCAGATTCCGTTGACGAGACAAGGCTGATTCAGATGCGCATGCGGGTTTTGCTGCTGGGGAAAGAGACCCGTCTGGGTCAGGCCTTGCTGGCGCAGGCGACTGTGGAATCGATTCTGCTGCAGACGCTGGATATGCCTGCCGCTGGCTGGAGCGAGCAGGCGCTGGACTCGATTGTCGAGCAGAGCCCTGATCTGGTGGTGAATCTGGCTTTTTATCATGAGCAGTTTCAGCTTGGTCTGCTCGACGACGCGGCGCTTGCCGTTCAGCAGCGCTTCAATACAGCGCTCATAGAGCGTTGCTCCAGGCACGACATCGGTCTGTTCATGCTCTCCAGCGCGCGTGTGTTCGATGGTCTGAAGGCCGGCGCGTACACCGAAAAGGATCAACTGGCTCCCTCCGATCCGCTGGGACGGCTGCAGGCCGAGCTGGAAAAGCAGCTGCGCGCCGCCACGGATCGTCATCTCATTCTGCGCTTCAGCTGGTTGCTGGATTGTTCGCCCGAGGGTCTGCTTGGCCGACTGCTCGAGCAGATGCACAGTGGAGAGCCAGTGCAGCTGGCAGAGGAATGGCGCGGTAATCCGACTCCGATTGACGATGCAGCGCGAGTCATGCTGGCAATCCTGAAGCAGCTGGACTGTGACGCGCCCCTGTTCGGCACGTATCACTATGGCAGCAACGAAATATCCAGCTGGATCTCATTCGCCAAGAGTCTGGCCCAGGAGCTGCTTGCGAGTCAGCAGCTCGATGCCGACCCGGTGGTGCAGCCGGTGTCCTTCGCCAGTCAGCAGATGGCAGGGCGTGAACCGCAGAATGCCGCACTGACGAGTCGCCGCTTGCTGATGGCGTTCGGCATCAAGCCGCGTGCCTGGCGGGCGCAGCTCGGTACTCTGATCGATCCGCATAACGCATGACGGCCGCGTTCGCGGCCGTCATGCGCCTATCCTCGCTGGCTCAGAATTTGTAGCCCAGCCCGACCATGTACACGTACGGGTCAATGTCGACGCTGACCTTGCCCGGGATGTCGCCGACCTTGAAGTTGGCTTCGGTGTCGATGTCGGCGTACCAGACGGCGGCATTGACGACGATATTGTCGGTCAGCATGTAGTCCACGCCGGCTTCCAGTGCCAGCCCCCATGAGTCGTCCAGCGACAGATCGTTGAATCCCCCGGCCGATGGCCCGGACTTGAAATCCTCGCTGAAGAACGTGGTGTAGTTCAGGCCCGCCCCGACGTAGGGCTGCAGCGCCGAGCCGGATCCCAGCGGAAAATACTGCAGGGTGAGGGTCGGTGGCAGGTGCTTGATCTCGGCCAGCTCGCCGACGCCATTGAGGTTGATGGTGTGCTTGAACGGCGTAGCCGCGAGCAGCCCCAGGCCCAGTTTGTCGCTCAACATGAAGGTGCCGGTGAGTCCAAGCTGTACGTTGCTGTCAACGCCCACTTCTAGGTCGGTGGCCGTACCGTCGAGTTTGACCTTGCCGCTATTTTCCTGAGGGTCTACTGCAACCGCGCCGGCGCGCAGGATCACATCGCCCGTTTCATAGGCCTGTGCGGTAACCGAGGCGGCCAGCAGGGCCGGGGCGAGGAGGATGGCGGCGGACAGCTTCTGTGGAACGCGAGACATGATGTAACTCCTGATGCATGTGTTGTCAGGCGCCACTGTATGCGCTAGCGAAGCGCCGAATATTGATCTGAAGCAATGCTTCACCCCCGTCCCCTGCGACGCGCTGCCACAGCGGTTGAAGTCTTGTCTGAGGCCGATGATAATGCTTCTCTTTTGTGGCTGGCCGCTCGGGCCGGCTTCTCCCGGGGGAGATTCGCAATGAGATCGGTATTTATGGTGGCGGCCGCCGTCGCATCGTTCTCGGTGCTGGCGCAGGACGCTGCCCAGCGCGCTCTTGACGAAAGCGAGGCGTTGACGCGGGACGCGGTGCAATCCCAACAACGCATCGATGCGCTCGATGACGCCACGCGTGATGCGCTCGAGCGCTACCGGCAGGCGCTCACCCGTCGGGAGCAGCTTGTCGACTATAACCAGCAGCTCGAGCGGATCGTGGCGTCGCAGCGCGATGAACTGGAGCAGCTGCAAACCCAGTTGGCGAGCATCGAGGATACACAGCACGCGGTACTCCCCCTGCTGCAGCGCATGCTCGGTTCGCTGGAGCAGTTCGTTGAACTTGACCTGCCATTTCAGCTGGAGGAGCGTCGCGAGCGCGTGGCTCAGCTCAAGTCGCTGATGGCCAGTCCCGGCGTCAGCGTTGCGGAGAAATATCGCCGCGTGCTCGAGGCCTATCAGATCGAAAGCGACTATGGCCGCACGCTTGAGGCCTGGCGCGGGGCGCTGCACAGCGGCGACGATACCCGCGTTGTCGATTTTCTTCGGCTCGGGCGCGTGATGCTCTTCTACCAGACGCCCGATGGCAGTGAACAGGGATACTGGGATCCCCAGCAGGGCAGTTGGTCAGCCCTGCCCGGCGACTATCGACGCACGCTTGAACAGGGAATGAACATTGCCCGGCAACAGCAGACCCCGGCCTTGTTGCGCATGCCGCTGCCGCCCGTCCAGGCTCAGGAGGATGCGCAATGACCGTCGCGATGCGCCGATTCATCGGCAGTATTCTGCTTGGCCTGCTGACGCCCGTGTGCCTTGCCCAGAGCGAGACCGGCCCGGCCAGTCTTGACGCGCTCCTGGAGAGCATCCGTGAGGTGCGTGGCGCCGAACAGCAGGCTATGCGTGAGCGTGAGCAGCGCTTCGTTGCCGAGCGTGATCAGCGCCAGGCGCGTATGCGTGAGGCTGAGCAGGCGCTGGCAGAAACACAGGAGCAGACTGATCGTCTGCAGGCGGAATTCGAGCAGCTCGAAGACGACATCGGCGAGGTACGGACCCAACTGGATGAGCGTAGCGGCAATCTCGGCGAGCTGTTCGGCGTGGTCAGACAGATGGCCGCCGATACGCGGGGTCAGTGGCAGGATTCCCTGCTCAACGCGCGGTTCCCTGAGCGCTTGCAGTTGCTCGGCAAGCTCGAACAGAGCCGGGGGATACCCACGGCAGACGAACTCGAACAGTTCTGGTACATGCTCCAGCAGGACATGACGGCGAGCGGTCGAGTCGTCCGCTTTGCTGCCGACGTCGCGGGAAGGGACGGCCATCAGCAGGTGTTGCCGGTGGTTGCGGTAGGTCCGTTCGTAGCCTTGCAGGGCGAGGACTATCTGTTGTACGAGCCTGACGCCAATCGCTTCCAGGTGGCCGCACGCCAGCCCGGCGGTGGCAACCTGGCCGAAGATTTTGTCGAGCCGCGCGAAGGCCTGGCCGACCTCTGGGTCGATCCGACACGCGGCAACGTGCTGGCGCAGCAGCAGCTGACGCCCTCGCTGCTCGAGCGTGTCCATCAGGGCGGGCTGGTCGGCTATGTGATCATCTGCCTGGGTGCCCTTGGTCTGCTGCTGGCCATCGCACGCCTGGCCTGGCTGCACCGGGTCTCGCGACGGATCGATCATCAGGCCGACGATCTTGATCATCTTCATCAGGACAACCCGTTGGGCCGGGTGCTGGGCGTGATTGGGGACCATCCGCGTCTTGAAGAGCTCGATACGCTTGAGCTGAAACTGGATGAGGCAATCCTGCGCGAGACACCGCGTCTGGAGCGCTGGCAGGGTCTGATCAAGCTGCTCGCCGCCGTGGCGCCGCTGCTGGGGCTGCTCGGAACCGTGACTGGCATGATAGCCACCTTCCAGGCCATCACCCTGTTCGGCACCGGCGATCCGAAAATGATGGCCGGGGGCATTTCACAGGCATTGGTCACCACTGTGCTGGGTCTGGTCGTGGCAATTCCGTTGCTGTTTCTGCACAGCCTGGTGGCCGCCCGGAGCAAAGCCCTGGTGCAGCTGCTGGAACAGCAGAGCGCCGGGTTGATCGCGTTGCATCTCGGCAATGGGGACCGTCGAGGTGACTGAGGCGCTGTGGCTGCTCCGAGACTTCCTCGACAGCGGCGGGTGGGTGCTGTGGACGATCCTGTTCACCACCATCCTGTTGTGGACGTTGATGCTCGAGCGGCTCTGGTTTCTGTCGCGAATCTTTCCCGCCGAGGCCGGTCGGCTGCAGGCAGACTGGCTGGCACGCGACGATCGCCATTCCCTGCCGGCCCGCTGCATTCGCCACGCCTGGTTGTCGCAGGCCCAGCAGCGTCTCACGCGCTATCTGCCGATGGTGCGGGTGCTGATCGCACTCTGCCCGCTGCTGGGGCTGCTGGGTACCGTGACGGGCATGGTGCAGGTGTTCGATGTGATGGCGCTGAGCGGGAACGGCAATCCACGGGAGATGGCTGCCGGCGTTTCCCGTGCCACGGTACCGACCATGGCAGGCATGGTCATCGCGATCAGCGGTCTGTTCTGCCTGGCACGCCTTGACCAGCAGGCGCGTCGCGCGCTGCAGATGCTCACCGACAAGTTGCACCACGACTAGGAGCCGCCAATGCGCATGCGCAGGCACCACACCAGCAGCGAAGACGAGGCAGGCATCGATTTGACGCCAATGCTGGACATCGTCTTCATCATGCTGATTTTCTTCATCGTCACCAGCTCCTTCATCAAGGAAGCCGGTATCACCGTGCAGACCCCGTCTGCCGACACGGCCGAGAACCAGCCCAGAGGCAACATATTGATTGCCGTGGATGCCAGCGGCGAGATATGGATCGATCGCCAGCAGGTCGATATCCGTTCGGTCCGCGCTGCCGTTGAGCGGATGCGGGTCGATCAGCCGGACAGCTCGGTCGTCGTGCAGGCCGACCGTGACGCCCGCAGCGGCCTGGTCATCCGTATCATGGATCAGGTCCGACTGGCCGGGGTCGCCGACGTGGCACTGGCGGCGACGGCTTCAGGTTCGGGCGGAACGCGCTGATGCGTCTGCTGGTCAGTCTCGGCGCTGCGATGCTGGTCGCCCTGGCACTGTTCGGGCTGATGGTCCTGCTGGTCATGCCGCCGCGCGATGACCAGCTACCTGATGAAGAACTGGCCCGGGTCGGTTTCGTTCGCAGCGTCAGTGATACCAGCAGCGAAGAGCGTGAGCCGCGACGCGCGCTACCCGAGCGACCGCAGCCACCGGACGCGCCTGAACCACCGCCGCCGGAGGTAACGCCGCCAGCGCCGGCGCAACCGGAAGCCGCGCTTGATCTGGCGATTCCCGATGTGCCAACCGACATCAGCATCAGCACTGCGCCCAGTCTCGACAACCTCGTGGCTGCCCCGAGCGAGCCGCAGCCGCCTGCTGAGCCGGCGCCCTCCAGCGCCGCGCCAGCGCCGGCGGAAGCGCCGGCGGAAGCGCCCGCTCCGGCTGACATGGGCGAGCCGGGTGTCGAAGAAGACGTGACGCCGCTGGTCGACATTCCGCCCAACTACCCGCAGCGCGCCAGCGCGGCAGGAATCGAGGGCAAGGTGATACTCCGTTTTACCATCACCGCAGAAGGTCGTGTCGACAACCTGCAGGTAACCGAAGCCGAACCGCCGGGAGTGTTCGATCGCGAAGCGCGGCGGGCGGCAGCCCGCTGGCGGTTCACTCCCCGACGCGAGAACGGTCAGGCAGTGCCGCGCGAGGCTACCAAGACATTGTACTTCCGGCTGCAGGGGCGAGGTCGATGAACGGCGCCCGTCATATCGCCTGGGCACTGTCGCTATGGCTGGTGAGCGCTGGTGTCCAGGCGCAGCAGCAGGTGTCGCCCGCCGTATTCGAGGCACTTAGAGAGGCCCAGCGCCTGCAGCAGGATGGCCGTCCTGCGCAGGCGCGTGAGCAGTTGGAGTCGGTGCGCCGCAGCCTGCCGGACGGCTCGTTGGAACTGGCGCTGGTGCAGCAGCGCCTCGGCTATCTGGCGATTGCGCAGGATCGTACGGGTGACGCCATCGACTGGTTGAGGCGGGCACTCGAGCATGAGGTGCTGGATGACCAGGCAGCGGCGCAGGACCGGCGAAATCTTGCGCAACTGCTGGTGGTCGAGGGGCGCTACAGCGAGGCGGTACGCGTGCTCGAGACGCAGCAGCGCAGCGGTCCGTTGCCGCTCCCGCTCAAGCGTCTGCTGGTACAGGCCTACAACGAGCTTGAACAGTACGACAAGGCGATCCCTCTGGCCGAACAGGTAGTCACGGCCGATCCGCAGGTCGATGCAGTGTGGTACCGCCTGCTGGCAGGGATGAATCATCGGCTGGGGCGTTATGGTCAGGCCGAGCGCTGGTTGCACGTGGTGCTGCGCAGACAGCCGGCAGAGGCCGAGCACTGGCGTCAACTCGCCGGAATGCAAAGCCTCGATGGCCGGCAGATCGACGCCGCGGCAACGCTCAGGCTGGCCCACGAGAGCGGCGTGACGCTAAGTGAACAGGATCTGCACAATCTGGTGGCGGTGCACACACAGGCTGGCGCCCCCTGGCAGGCTGCACGGTTGCTGCAGGCGCTTCTCGACGAGGGCCTGCTGTCGCGCAGCACCCAGCGCCAGCGCCTGCTGGCCCAGCTATGGCTGCAAGCGAGGGATCGCGAACGTGCCACCGCCGCCTGGAGGACCCTGGCCGGCAGCACTGGAGCGACGGGCGACTGGTTGCAGGTGGCGCGATTGCAACTGGAAGACCAGCAGTGGGCGGATTTGCTGGCGACCCTTGAGCGGGCGCGCTCAGGTGCCAGTGCAGCGCAGCTGGCCACCATTGGTCAATGGCAGGATTACGTGAACGCAGTTCAGGCTGAAGACGACGAGGCTCAGTAGACGTAGGGCTCGATCGTGCTGGCGTTAATCTGGTAACCCGCCGCGGCCAATTCGCTCTCCACTCGTTCGACCCGCATTGGCCCGCTGATCCAGAACGGCTGGTACAGGGCGTCGAGCTCTATCCCTTCGCTGGTTCTGACATGCACGATCTGATTGGACGGCGGTGGCGGTACGTGGATACAAGCGCCGAAATACGGGACCAGCAGGAATTCGATCACCCGACCTTCGCTGAGGTCCAGCGGCACCACGTAACCTGGCAGGCGCACCTGGCGCCCGTTCAACTCCGAGACCACCGGTGCAGCGGGGTTCAGTTGCTCGGCCGGATCACCGGTCTCATCGATCATCTCGCCCATGCTGGACAGATCATGCATGGTCTGCGGCGCGGGCATCGGCTCTTCATATCCCGCTGGAATGAGATCGTCCCAGGTCAGCTCTTCGACAGCTAACGCAGCGGCTGACCACAGGGAGAGCAGTGCCAGAAGAAGTGCGGAGGGTGCGCGCATGGTTCAGATCCGTATCGATAAGCCGTCGGTCAGCGACATCCGGTAGGCGCGCCAGGCTGGGATGCAGCCGATCAGCACGCTTGCAAGCAGGATCCCGCCCAACAGCCGCCACTCGGTCGGCGCCGGCGGCTGAATCGCGATGAAGAGCCCATAGTGGGTCAGCAGCCAGGGCCTGGCAAGCCATAGCACTGCGTACAGGATCATCAGCCCGCACCCGATGCCGGTCAGCGCCAGCGCCAGCGCTTCGCTTAGCAGCAGACCGAACACGTGCAGCGGGCGGGCGCCGACCGAGCGCAAGATGGCCATCTCTCGACGCCGCTCGTTGAGTCCGGCCAGTACTGCGGTGAGCATGCCGATCAGGCCGGTCAGCACCACGCAGCCCGATACCAGCAGCAGAGCCTTTTCCGCAGTGCCGAGCAGACTCCAGAGTTCCTGCAGTGCGACGCCCGGAAGGATTGCCTGGAGCGGCTCGCCACGATACTGATTGACATCGCGCTGCACGGCGAAGGTGGCTATGCGACTGTCCAGGCCAAGCAGGACGGCGGTTATCGAGGTGGGCGTCAGATCGACCTGACGTGCCTGGTCAGCGCTGATCCGATTGGGGCCGCGTGCCGGTGTGCCGCCATTCCAGCCTAGGTGGATCGCCTGCATTCCCTCCAGGCTGATGTGTACGGTGCGGTCGACCGGGGTCCCGGTGCGCGCCAGAATGCCGCTGATGCGAAACGGCTTGTCCGCATGATCGATGAAACTGACCGAGCCGGTGCCATGTGCCAGAACGATCTCGTCGCCCACGCCGTAGCCGAGGTCCCGCGCCACGTCGGCGCCGATCACTGCGTCGTAGAGATCATCGAAGACCACCCCCTCCGACAGCGCGAGCGCTTGCTGCTTTCCGTGACGGAAGTGATCGAAATAGCCGGTGTCGGTACCCATGACCTTGAAGCCGCGATGGGAATCGCCGAGCGAGACGGGAATGGCCCAGTCGACGCGCGGGTGGCTGGCCATGTGCTGGTAACTGTTCCAACTGATGTTATTGGTCGCGTTGCCGATGCGAAAAACCGAATACAGCAGCAGCTGCACCGAGCCGGAGCGTGCGCCGACGATCAGATCGGTGCCGGAGATGGTATTGGCGAAACTGGCCCGGGCCTCCGTCCGGATACGCTCCACGCCTAGCAACAGGGCCACGCTCAGCGCAATCGCCAGAACCGTCAGCAAGGCAGTGAAGCGCCGGTTGGCCAGGCTCTTGAATGACAGCCGCAGCAGATACATCAGCGCCGCTCCCGTGTAGAGGTCTGATTCAACCGCTCGAGCGAGAGGCTGCGATCGAACAGGTTTTCCAGCGAGGCGTCGTGACTGACGAACAACAGGCTGGTGCCGGCCCGAGCGCATTCGTCGAACAGGATCCGGATGAACACCTCGCGCGTATCGGCGTCCAGCGCAGAGGTCGGCTCGTCGGCAATGATCAGTTCGGGTTTGCCAATCAGCGCGCGTGCCGCCGCGACGCGTTGCTGCTGCCCGACAGACAGCTCATTGACCGGTTTGCGCAGCTGCGCCTCCTGCAGCCCGAGTCCGATCAGCAGCGTTCTGGCGGCTGCTTCAAGATTGTCGTGCTCGGCCAGCGCACGTTTGCATCGGAGCGCGGAAAAACGGCAGGCGAGGGTGACGTTGTCGATGACCGACAGATACGGCAGCAGATTGAACATCTGGAAAATGTAACCGGTATGGTCGGCCCGAAAGCGGTCGCGGCCGGCCGAAGACAGCGCCGCGAGGTCCTTTCCCAGCAGCCGTACCACGCCGCTTCCCGGACGATGGACCCCGCCGATCAATCCCAGCAAGGTGGTCTTGCCGCTGCCGGAGGGGCCTTTCAGAAACACCCGTTCGCCGCGGCCCAGCCGCAGGTCGTCGATCGCCAGCAAGGGCGGTTGGCCCGGCCAGGCATAGCGCAGCGATTCGATGTGAATGATCTCGGCGACCATGCGTGGTGGGCAACTCCCTGGGCTGTGGCGAAGTGACTGGCGTCTATCTTACAGCTTCACTTCCGGCTGGGTAGCGGTGACTTCGCCGCCCTGCTGACCACGGGTACCCACGCTCTGGATCAGCAGTTTCTCGGTGTTGGGAAACACGCTGAACAGCGCCAGTTCGATGCGGTCGAGCGCGTCGGGGTTGTCGCAGCGGAAGCGGTAGTGTGCGGCAATGTCCTGATGGGTTTCACTTTGCTCGTGCTCGTGCTCGTGCTCGTGCTCGGGTGGGGAGTCGTTTCCGCTGGCCTGGGTCTGGACAGCCTCGAGCAGAGCGCTGTGTATGTCCGCCGACTCGGCGACGCAGCCGGCCTCGGCGGGGAGAATGTACAGGCTGCCGGGTTCGCGCAGAGTCTTGAGCACTCGCTGAGCCTGCTGGCGCTCGGACTCGTTGGTCGGCATGTGCTCGAACCCGAGGAAATTGTCGGCCGGCCCGGACAGTTCCAGCTCCAGTACATGCCCATCCAGCGCCAGGTTGAGGGCGCCAACACCGTGCTGGTGCACGCCAGGTTGAGCGCCATCTTCGTGATGGTGATCGTGGTCATGGTGCTGCGCATGGGCCAGAAGGGGTAATGCGACACAGCATACAGCCAGGGCAGGGCGAATCCGCTTCATGTTTAACCTCCGCTGAAATATCGGATGTTATCTTATAACTATAGTGTTGGCGACAGCAGCCGCCTCACCGGCTGCCTGCTCAGTAGAGCGCCTGGTACATCTTGCGGCGATACTGGATGGTGAGGGGGTGCTGCCCTCCCAGGGCGTCGAAGACTTGCAACAGGCTGCGCTGCGGGCTGTTGTCGGCATACCCGCGTTCGGTCTGGAACAGGCGCATCAAAGCGTCCAGAGCAGGTTCATAACGACCTTCGGCCAGATCCAGCAACGCCAGTTGATAGAGCGCTTCGGTATCGGCGCTGTTACCGAGGCGCGCCTGCAGATCGTCCCGGGGCGGCAGCGTCGACGCTTCGCTGGCAAAGTTCAACTGCGCGCGCAGGCCTGCCAGAGTCTGTTTGCTGGCATCGCTTTCAGGAATCGAGTCGACGATCTGCTGCGCTTCATCGGGCCGCCTGGCCGCGATCAATGCGCGGGCCAGCAACAGCAGAAATGGCTCGTCGCGAGCCTCCTGATCAGCCGTCTGCAGCACAGTGACAGCCTGCTCGGCCTCGCCGGCCTCGAGCAGTTCGGTGGCCTGTTCGATCAGGTTGGTACCCGGCGCCGGGACGGGCTCCGCTGCGTTGACATAAGGTTCGATCATCGCCCGGATCGCACTTTCCGGCTGGATACCGGCAAATCCGTCGACCGGCTGTCCGTCCTTGAACAGCACCACCGTTGGCAGGCTGCGTATGCCGAAGCGCTCGGTCAGCGCTGCCTGCTCGTCACAGTTGACCTTCGCCAGCAACAATTCGCCCTGCATGCCTTCGACGATCTTCGCCAGGACCGGCATCAGCGCCTTGCACGGCGCGCACCAGTCGGCCCAGAAATCCACCAGCACCGGCTTGTGGAAGGAATTGTCGAGGACGTAGCGCTCGAAGTCGTCGGCAGTCACGTCGAAGATGTAGGTCGGTTGGCTCATGCGATGGGGCCCGGTATTGAGTGATGGGACAGTATATGGTGGCTGGGTGGCGGTGATTCAAGACACTGCCTGGTACAGCGCCACCTGCCGGAATTCAGCGGGCTCGCCCAGGTCCGGCAGGGTTTGCCCGCTAAGCATCTGCAGCCTGCTGAAACCGGGGTGCTGCAGATCACGCACCCGACTGTCGGCGACCAGCACCGTGCTGGCGCGCTGGCGAAACCGATCCAGAAACGGCCGGTTGCCGCTGTCGTATAGCACATCGGCGGCAATGATCAGGTCGATATCGCCGGTTACCGCAAAATAGTCCTCAGCCAGTTGCAGATCGATGCCGTTGAGCTCTGCGTTCAGCGCGCAGGCCTGTAACGCCGGGCCATCCAGATCACAGGCGATGCTCTCGCTGGCGCCGGCGAGGCGACAGGCGAGGGCGACGATACCTGACCCGGCGCCGAAATCGAGAATCCGCTTGCCGCGAACGTGATCGGGGTTGTCGAGCACCCAGCGCGCCAGGGCCAGGCCGCTGCCCCAGCAGAAGCCCCAGTAAGGCGGCGCTTCGAGCAGCCGGCGGGTTTCTTCGGCGGCGAAGGCGCGATCCAGATTGACCGGATCGAGCAACCACAGACTCAGCTCCGGCAGCCCGGGAAGGTTCGACTTACAAAGCCGTGCCTCGCTGAGCACCCTTTGCAGCTCGGCTTCCAGTTGCGCTCGCAGCATCGCCTTGACCCCCGCAAAAGCGCGTATTCTACAGCCGGGCCGATTTATTCGCAGCTGACAAGGGAGTAACATGTGCAGCGCTCATTTCCCGCGGCCAGGATTCACTTCCCATGCATTGTCCGTTCTGTACTGCCCATGACACCAAGGTGATCGACTCACGCCTGGTGGCCGATGGCGACCAGGTTCGGCGTCGGCGGGAATGCCTTGCCTGCCAGGAGCGCTTCACTACCTTCGAAACGGCCGAACTGGTTCTGCCTCGCGTCATCAAGCAGGACGGGCGCCGACAGCCGTTCGACGAAGACAAGTTGCGTGCCGGCCTGCTCCGGGCGCTGGAAAAGCGCCCCGTGAGCGTCGAGCAGATCGAGGCGGCGATCAGCCATATCAAGCATCGGTTGCGTGCCACCGGGGAGCGGGAAGTGAAAGCCATGGTAGTAGGCGAGATGGTCATGAACGAGCTCAAGCAGCTCGACGAAGTCGCCTACATTCGCTTCGCTTCGGTCTATCGTCGCTTTCAGGACCTCAACCAGTTCCGCGAAGAAATCGAACGGCTGTCCAGGCGCGAGCGCGATGACAACGTCTGAACAGGACGGTCTCGACCGTTCGCACATGGCGCGGGCGCTGGAGCTGGCTGCGCGCGGTCTGTACACCACCGAGCCGAATCCGCGGGTCGGCTGCGTACTGGTCAAGGGCGACCAGGTGGTCGGAGAGGGCTGGCATGTCCGGGCCGGCGAAGGGCATGCGGAAGTCAACGCGCTGCGCCAGGCCGGTGATCGCGCCCGGGGCGCTACCGCATACGTCACCCTCGAGCCCTGCAGCCACTTCGGCAAGACGCCGCCTTGTGCCAATGCCCTGATCGATGCAGGGGTGGCGCGAGTTGTGGCTGCCATGCAGGATCCGAACCCGCAGGTCGCCGGGCGTGGCCTGGAGCGGCTTCGCCAGGCAGGCATCGATGTCGCATGCGGCCTGCTCGAGGCCGAGGCCGCGGCGCTCAATCCCGGCTTCATCAAGCGCATGCGTACCGGACTGCCCTATGTGCGGGTGAAGCTGGCCATGAGTCTGGACGGACGCACGGCGATGGCGAACGGCGAGAGTCAGTGGATTACCGGGCCGGACGCGCGCGCCGATGTTCAGCGTCTGCGCGCCCGCAGCAGTGCGATCGTCAGCGGTGCCGACAGCGTACTGCTGGATGATTCGGCGCTTACCGTGCGCGCCGCCGAGCTGGGCCTGCCTGCCGCCGAGGCCGAGGCGGCGGCTGCCCGTCAACCGCTGCGAGTGCTGATTGATGGTCGCATGCGCGTGCCGCTCGAAAGCCGCCTGTTTCACCAGACGGGTCCTGTGCTGGTCGTCTGCCGGGGCGTGCGCGGACGGGAGCAGGACTACGGCTTCGCCGGAGCCGAGCTGCTGACGCTGCCGGATGCGGCTGGCGAACACGTGGATCTCAAGGTGCTGGTCGAAGAACTCGGCGAGCGCCAGTGCAACGAGCTGCTCGTCGAATCCGGTGCCGGGCTGGCCGGCGCGTTCCTCCAGGCTGGCCTGGTCGATGAATTGATTGTTTACATGGCGCCACGGCTGCTCGGCAGTCGGGCGCGACCGCTACTGGATCTGCCCATCGACAGCATGGCTGACGCCATGGACCTCGATGTGATCGACCTGCGGGTTGTCGGCCGGGACTGGCGCATCACGGCGAGACCGATTTTTCCTTCCTGAGAGTGTTCCATCATGCAAAGCGGTGTGCAGGTCCTGTTGATCCTCATGGCGATCGCAGCGTTTCTGGGTGTCGTGTTCGAAGAAGTCATACATGTAAACAAGGCCAAGGTGGTGCTGTTCTTCGGCGCGCTTGCCTGGATGGTGCTGTTCATAGCGGCGCCTGATCCGGCATTTCGCGAGCGTGTGCAGGCCGCGCTTAACCACAACATTACCGATATCGCCAGCCTCTGGCTGTTCCTGCTGGCAACCATGACGTTCGTTGCCTACCTGAACAAGAAGGGGCTGATCGAGAACATCATCTACTCGATACTTCCGGCGAACATCACCGAGCGCAAGCTGCTGTTCCTGACTGGTCTGTTCTGCTTCGTGTTCTCGTCGATCGCCGACAACATCACCGCGACGCTGGTATCCATCGCGCTGGTGGTCAGCCTCAATCTGGAGCTGCGCAAGACGCTGCGCTTCGCCACACTGGTGGTGTTCGCGGTCAATTCCGGCGGGGTGGCGATGATCACCGGCGACGTCACCACACTGATGATTTTCCTCGCGAACAAGGTGGAGATCACCCATCTGCTGCTGCTGGCCTTCCCGGCTCTGCTGGCCGTCTTGCTGTTGGCCGCGCTGCTGTCGGTTGGTCTGAGCGGCGACGTGATGATTCAGAAGAGCGCGCTCAAGCCGATACGCGGCGTCGACAAGGTCATCGCCGGAATCTTTCTGCTGACCATCCTCGGCACGATTGCCGGCAGTCTGCTGTTCAGCATCCCGCCGGTGCTCAGCTTCCTCACGGGTCTGGCAGTCATGTTCCTGGTCGCGCGTTTTTTCAACGAAGACATCGAAAACGACCCGATCCTCGAATATATCCGCGCGATCGAATTCGAGACCCTGCTGTTCTTCCTTGGTGTGTTGCTGCTGGTCGGCATGCTGCAGTTCATCGGGGTGCTGCAGGGCCTCACCGCGCTCTACGACCTGTTGCCGCCGATGGGCGCTAACTTCCTGATGGGACTGCTGTCGGCGCTGATCGACAACGTACCGTTGACTGCAGCGCTGCTCAAATCCGATCTGGAGATGACCACGGCCGAGTGGATGGGCCTGACTTATGCTGTCGGTGTGGGCGGATCATTGCTTATAATCGGCTCCGCGGCGGGCATCGTGGCGATGAGCAAGGTGCCCGGCCTGACCTTCATGACATACCTGCGCAGCTTCGGGCTGCTGCTGATGGCATTCGCCTTCGGCTTTCTAGCGGTATACGGCGTCGGCCTGCTGGTCGGCTGACGCGCATCTGAGAAGAGGCAATCTATGTTCACGGGCATCATCGAAGCGGTCGGTCAGATTCAGAGCATGCAGCCCAAGGGTGGCGACGTGCGTCTGTACGTGAAGACCGGCAAGCTCGACCTGAACGATGTGAAGCTGGGTGACAGCATCGCGGTCAACGGCGTTTGCCTGACCGCGGTCGAGTTACCTGGAGACGGGTTCTGGGCCGACGTCAGCCAGGAAACTTTGCGCCGCAGCGCGTTGGCCGGTCTGAAGGCCGGCAGCCGCGTCAATCTGGAGAAGGCATTGACGCCCTCGTCACGCCTGGGCGGGCATATGGTCAGCGGTCATGTCGACGGGGTCGGCACGGTCGTTTCGATGGAGGAAGACGCGCGCTCCTGGCATTTCCGTATCGAAGCGCCGGCTGCGCTGGCCCGCTACATCGCCGAGAAGGGTTCCATCACCGTGGATGGAACGAGTCTGACGGTGAATGCAGTCGACGGGGCAATCTTTGATCTGAACATCGTCCCGCATACCCTGCAGGAAACCATCATGGGCGAGTATCAGACCGGACGCGCCGTCAACCTGGAAGTCGACCTCATCGCGCGGTATCTGGAACGTCTGCTGCTGGGTGACAAGGCGGCCGATCCGGGCAGCAAATCCAGTATCAATCTGGCCTTTCTCGCCGAGAATGGCTTCCTCAAGCCCTGATTCATGTGCCCGGGGAGGGCCAGATGAAACTCAATACCGTAGAAGAACTGATCGAGGACATCCACGCCGGCAAGATGGTCATCCTGATGGATGACGAAGACCGCGAGAACGAGGGCGATCTGATCATGGCCGCCGAGGCCTGCCGCGCCGAGCACATCAACTTCATGGCGCGCCACGGTCGCGGCCTGATCTGCATGCCGATGAGCCTGGAACGTTGCGAGCGCCTGCGTCTGCCTCTGATGGTGCAGCGCAACGGTTCCGGCTTCGGCACCAAGTTCACCGTCTCCATTGAAGCTGCCGAAGGCGTTACCACCGGCATCTCGGCTGCCGACCGCGCCCGCACCGTGCAGGCTGCCGCTGCGCACAACGCTGTGGCCGAGGATATCGTCAGCCCGGGCCACATTTTCCCGTTGATGGCCCAGCCCGGTGGTGTGCTGGCGCGCGCCGGGCATACCGAAGCGGCGTGTGATCTGGCGCGCATGGCCGGCTTCGGCGAGTCCGGCGTCATCTGTGAAATCATGAATGATGACGGCAGCATGTCGCGTCGTCCCGAGCTGGAAGCCTTCGCCGAGCAGCACGGGCTGAAGATCGGCACGATCGCCGACATGATCCATTACCGACTGCTCAACGAGCGTACCGTGCAACGCGTGTCCGAGCAGCCGCTCGATACCGAGCTGGGCAGCTTCAATCTGGTCACCTTTCGCGACACGCTCGACAGCACCGTGCACATGGCGCTGACGCTGGGCGAAATCCAGCCCGAAGAGCCCACGCTGGTTCGGGTACACAATACCGATCCGTTGCGCGACCTGTTCATGGTCCGCCAGGAGGGCCGCTGGACGCTGCATGCTGCAATGGCACGGTTGAGCGAGGAAGGCCACGGCGTGGTCCTGCTGCTCGGCGGACACATGGAAGGCGACGAGCTGCTGCATCACGTCAAGCAGCTGGCCGGCGAGGAGCCGCCCGTGCGTCGCCCGGCGACCTACAATACAGTGGGTGCCGGTTCGCAGATCTTGCGTGACCTGGGTGTGCGCAAGATGCGCCTGATGTCGGCGCCGATGAAGTTCAACGCCATATCCGGGTTCGATCTGGAAGTAGTAGAATACGTCCCCTGCGAATAAACGTACCCGATTCACGGCTGGACCAGGCGTCCAGCCGGTTCTTTACGAGAGAGTGAACATGACTGCTATCCGTACCATCGAAGGCGATTTCATCGCTGCCCAGGGCCGCTACGCATTGATCGTCGGCCGTTTCAACAGCTTTGTGGTGGAAAGCCTGGTGGCCGGCGCTGTCGACACCCTCAAGCGCCATGGCATCAAGGAAGCCGACATCACCATCGTCCGGGTCCCCGGCGCCTTCGAAATTCCGCTGATGGTCAAGAAGGTTGCCGAGCTCGCGCAGTTCGATGCGATCATCACGCTTGGTGCGGTCATTCGCGGGGGCACGCCGCATTTCGAGTACGTCGCGGGCGAATGTGTCAAGGGAACCGGCGCCGTGTCGCTGGAGTTCGGTATTCCGGTCGCCTTCGGCGTGCTGACCGTCGACAGCATCGAGCAGGCGATCGAACGCTCCGGCACCAAGGCCGGCAACAAGGGCGCGGAAGCAGCCATGTCGGCAATCGAGATGGTCAGCGTCATCAAGCAGCTGGGGGCTTAAGTGTCCGATTCCGATCAACGCCCGGCCGACGCCGGGCGTCCCAAGGCATCCGCACGCCGCAAGGCGCGCAGCTTCGCGGTGCAGGCGCTTTACTCCTGGCAGATCGCCGACATGGCGCTGTCCGACATCGAAGCGCAGTTTCGCACCGATAACGACTT
The DNA here is from genome assembly GCF_020025155.1 of Halopseudomonas nanhaiensis. Lineage (NCBI taxonomy): Bacteria > Pseudomonadati > Pseudomonadota > Gammaproteobacteria > Pseudomonadales > Pseudomonadaceae > Pseudomonas > Pseudomonas nanhaiensis. The sequence continues at coordinate 3,315,722 of NZ_CP073751.1, read as the reverse complement.
CGCCAAGGTCGATGGCGCCTATTTCCATGAGCTGCTTACCGGCGTGCCGCGCTCGCTTGATGAAATCGACGGACAGCTGGGCAAGGTACTCGACCGGCCGGTGAAGGAAGTCGATCCGGTCGAGCTCGCGATCCTGCGTATCGGCGTCTACGAGTTGCTCAAGCGTATCGATGTACCGTACAAGGTGGTGATCAACGAAGGCATCGAGATGGCCAAGATCTTCGGCGCCACCGATGGCCACAAATACGTGAACGGTATCCTCGACAAGCTCGCGCCTTCGCTGCGCAGCGTCGAGGTCAATGCCGCCCGCCGAGGACGCTGACAGGCCAGGGGAGTGCCGGCATGCCAATGGGTGAATTCGAGCTGGTCCGCCGGTTCTTTCGCAGCAAGGCCCTCGAACAGGCCGGTGATCGCCAGCGGGTGGCGTTGGGCATAGGCGATGATGCCGCTCTGCTCGACGTACGCCCCGGCTTCCGCAGTGTCATCTCCACGGACTCGCTGGTCGAGTCCGTTCATTTTCCCGCGCAGTATGCCCCGGCCGATCTCGGCTATCGCGCGCTAGCCGTGGCAGCCAGTGATCTCGCAGCGATGGCCGCGCGGCCCGTCGCGTTCACGCTGGCGCTTACTCTTCCAGATACCGACGAAACCTGGCTTGAGGGTTTTTCGCAGGGGCTGGCTGCGGCGGCCGGCGACCTTCGCATGTCGCTGATCGGCGGCGACACTACCCGCGGCCCCTTGAATATCGGCGTGACCGTCTTTGGTGAAGTCGCCAGGGGTGCGGAGATGCGTCGTGACGGCGCGCACCCGGGCGACCTGCTCTGCGTCAGCGGCCCGCTTGGAGATGGTGCCGCCGGCCTGGCCGCAGTAACCGGCCAGGCGCTGCCGGCCAGTCTCAACGATGACGAGCGCGATTACTTGCGTCGACGGTTCTGGGCACCGCAGGTGCATTGGGAGTTCGGGCTGGAGCTGGCGCGGGTGGCCAGCGCCGGGCTGGACGTGTCCGACGGCCTGCTGGCCGACGCCGCCCATCTGGCCGAAGAGAGCGGGGTGGGGCTGCAGATACGCCTTGCCGACGTGCCCGTCTCGTCTGCACTGGCACACTGGCCCGCCGCTCAGCGTGAAGCCTGGATGCTCAGCGGGGGCGACGACTACGTCTTGCTGTTCACCCTGCCGCGCGCGAGCGAAGCGCAGCTCACCGTGTGGCGTGCCGCGGGCTGGCCGATTGCCGTGATTGGTCGTGTAGTAGGCGGCGAGGGCGTCTGGCTCGACCGTGGCGACGGCCTGGAAACCTATTCCGGAGTCCCCGGCTATCAGCATTTCGGAGGTACGAGTGTCTGAATCCCGCGAGCCCGTCCCGGCTTCGGTATGGCGCAACCCGGTACATTTCCTCGCCTTCGGTTTCGGAAGTGGTGCCGCACCGTTCGCGCCCGGTACCTGGGGCACGCTGGCGGCGATGCCGTTCATCCTGCTCTGGCAGCAACTGCCGGTTGCGGGTTACGCGCTGGTCATCGTGCTGGCGACGCTGCTCGGCATTTGGCTGTGTCAGCGCACCGCCGATGATCTGGGTGTACATGATCATGGCGGAATCGTCTGGGACGAGTTTGTCGGCGTATGGATCGCGCTCTGGCTGGCGCCGCCAGGCTGGGCGTGGTTGCTAGCCGGCTTCGTGCTGTTTCGTCTGTTCGACATCGCCAAGCCCTGGCCCATAGGCTGGGTCGACAGGCGGGTTGGTGGCGGGCTGGGCATCATGCTTGACGATATTCTGGCCGGCTTCATGACGCTCGGCGTGCTGTGGCTTGCCGAGCTGGTCGTCGTGCGCCTCTAGACGCGCTGGACAGCCGTTCTGCGCATCGCTAACGTGAGTCATCAGCTGGCAAGGGACCGCTTGTGCATGAAGACCATACGACTGTCACTCTTCGCGTGTTTACTGATGTTGCCTGCGGCAGGCGTGCTTGCTGCGCCCGATGTCAGGGTGGTGGGCCTGTTCAATGACGCAGCGGTGGTTACCATCGATGGGCAGCGGCACATGCTGCGCGTCGGCCGGCCCGGCCCGCAGGGCGTGGAGCTGTTGGCCGCCAGTAGCCGCAGTGCGACCCTGCGTATCGACGGGCAGGCGCGCGAGTTCGGTCTGGAGACCGACTACAGCGAAGCCTATACCGATCGCGAGAAGATCCGCGTCAGCATCCCGCGTGGCGCTGGCGGGCACTACCGCACCAATGGCTCCATCAACGGTCAGGGTGTTGCGTTCATGGTGGACACCGGCGCGACCAGCGTGGCGATGAATTCCGAGCAGGCCAGGCGACTTGGCGTCGACTACAAGCTCGACGGCACGCCGATCAAGGCGACCACGGCCAGCGGGCAAGTCTCCGGTTACCGGGTCAGTCTGGCGCGGGTCAAGGTCGGCAACATCGAACTGAGCAATGTGGACGGGCTGGTTCTGGAAGGTGCCTTTCCCCTCGAGGTGCTGCTCGGCATGAGCTATCTGCGTCGGGTGCGGATGGAGGACCAGGGCACGGTGATGGTGCTCGAACAGCGTTACTGAAACAGTCGGCGGCAAACGCGTCATGCGCCGACATTCATCCGGGCGAGAGCGTCGCCGCCACGGGCAGCACCTGCTACTATAGCTCCCCCTTTTCAAGCGGTCAGACAGGAGATTGGAGTGCCAGTCACCTTTGTTGCGTCATCCCAGCTTCCCACCCAGTGGGGCACGTTCACCATGCATGGATTCCTCGAGCCGGGTACCGGCAAGGAGCACGTTGTGCTGACCATGGGTGACGTCGCTGACGGCCAGCCGGTGCTCGGCAGGCTGCATTCGGAATGTCTGACCGGTGATGCGCTGTTCAGCCTGCGCTGCGACTGTGGCTTTCAGCTCGAGGCGGCGCTCAAGGCGATCGCTGCCGAAGGTCGGGGCGCACTTCTGTACCTGCGTCAGGAAGGACGCGGTATCGGACTCATGAACAAGATCCGCGCCTACCATCTGCAGGACAATGGTGCCGACACCGTCGAGGCCAACGTACAGCTGGGCTTCGGAGCCGATCAGCGTGATTACGCCATCTGCAAGCCGATGCTCGCGCATCTGGGGATCACCAGTCTCAAGCTGCTGACCAACAACCCGCGCAAGGTCAAGGCGTTGGAAGATATCGGCATCGGCGTGGCGGACAGGCTGCCGCTGCAATTCGGACAGAATCCGCATAACAGCAAGTACCTGGCAACCAAGGCGGGCAAGCTCGGCCACCTGCTAGGCAACCTGCATCAGGCCGAGGTCGAATAATGGTCGAGCCACGTACTCACTGGCAGGCATTGAAGCGTAACTGGCGGATGCAGTGTGCTGCCTCGCTCATACTGCCAGTCGCCCTGGTCTGGTTTCTCGGTGACTGGGAGCCGGCCTGGCCGGAAGGGGCAATGCTGCTGTTCGTCGTCGGGCTGCTCAGCATGGCGCCGACCCTATGGCGGTTTCGCACCTACAAGCGCGCGTTGATCGAGGCGGATGCACAGAGTACCTCCACGACTGCCGAGGACGCCTGGAGCCGGCTCCATCATCAGCAGCTGATGGGGTTGCTGCACGCCAAGCTGCCTGGCTGGGTCGGCATGCTCCACTATGTATGCACCGCCGAGCTGGTGCCGCTGGTTCTGCTGGTACTCGCCACGCAGGGCATCATGCTGCTTTATCGCCCGCCGTCTGCCTGGGTGAAGTAGTGCGGGCCTGGCTGACCGGCGCGCTGCTGTGCCTCAGCCTTCCGCTGTCGTCTGCCGAGCGTATCGTCAGTCTTGCGCCCTTTCTGACCGACATGGTCGTCCTGTTCGAGTCGCAAGACCGGCTGGTCGGCGTGATCGATGACCAGTCGCTTCCCAAAAAGCTTGAGACCGTGCCACGCGTTGGCGCCTACCAGTCGCTGTCGCTTGAACGCATCGTCGTGGCCCGTCCCGACCTCGTGCTGGCGTGGACCTCGGGCAATCCGGCCGAACTGCTGACGCGTCTTGAGGCGCTGGGGATAGACGTGCGTCGCTTCGACCCACAGACGCTGGCGCAGATCGATGCGATGACCGTGGAGCTGGGCAGTGTGCTGGGGCGCAGGGAGCGAGCGGCTGAGCTGAGCGCCGCCTTCCGATCCCAACTGGATCGTACGGCTCGACCTGCCGGAACGCGCCCGCCGAGGGTGTTCGTGCAGCTCTGGGATGACCCCATCTTCACGATCGCCGGCGAACAGTTGCTTAGTGATGCACTGCGTCATTGCGGAGCGAGAAACATTTTTCACTCCCAGGCCGGGTTGTCACCGCAGGTCAGCGTCGAGTCCGTGCTGGCGGCAGATCCTGAATTCATCATCGCGCTGGCAGATCAATCGGAGCGGGCGCAGGTATGGCTGAACCGCTGGCGGGCCCATCAGGGCATTGCCGCCGTCAGGCATGCGCGGCTATATGCGCTGCGCAGCGACACATTGGTCAGACCCACTCCGGCCATCGCGGAGGGAGTATCCGAGCTCTGCCGGCTGTTGAATCCGAGCAAGAGCGTTGTCGAAGGTGGCCAGGTTCGCTGACCGGCTGGCGTGGAGGCAGCACCCAGTCAGCAGGGTGCTGCCTGCCGACTTCACATCTCCGGCGTCCAGGTCATCGACAGCCGCGCATTGAGCTGCTCCTCCTGGTAAGAATAGACACGTCCGGCCGTCGAGTAGTTGGCCAGGCTATAGTCACGCTCAAGAAGGTTGCTCACGCTGAAATCCCACCGCAGCGAAGGGAGCATATTCCAATTGGCCCGCGCCTCCAGCGTGCCGAAGCCGGACAGGGCTTGCGCGTTGGCCCGGTCGTTATAGCGCTGACTATTGGCGATCACGCCGAAGCCGATGCCGACATCGCCGAACCGGCGATCGACGTCGATGCTCAGCGTGCGCTTGGCCCGCCGCGGCAGTTGCTTGCCGGTTCCGCGCTCGCGGGGATCCAGCCAGGCCGCGGAGGCGGCGGTTTCCCAGCCGAGCACATCCATCCCCACACTCAGTTCCAGTCCGTGAATTCTCGCCTCTGAGATGTTCTGCGCCACATAGAACGGGTCGAGGAGAATCATGTCGTCGATGTCAGTCCGAAAGGCAGCCACCTGCAGGTCGGCGTGGTCCAGTTGGCCGCGCCATTGCAGTTCGTAGCTCTTGGAACGCTCGGGGTTCAGTAGTGGGTTGGCGCCAAAGGCCGTGTAGAGGTCGTTGAAGGTCGGAGCTCGGAAGCCTTCGCCATAGGAAGCCACCAGGCTCTGGCCGTCAGCAATCGGCAAGATCAGTGCGGCATTGCGTGTGTTGGCATGGCCGAACTGTTCGTTGTCATCGTGCCTCCAACCGAGCTCCACGCCGAGGCGATCGCCGCCGAACCGGTATTGCACGAAGGCAGCCTGATTGTAACGCTCGGTCCGGGTGAAGCTCGAGTTGCTGTGCAGGCGGTCCTCGCACCAATCCAGGCCAGCCTGCAGCTGGTGCGCGTCCCTCAGCTTCAAGGTATTCAGCCAGCTGGCCGAATCGCGGTAGGTGTTGTACGTGTATGTCGCGAGATCATAGCGGCTGTCGCGCTTGTCTTCGGCATGACCGGCCTCGAGGCGTGTCGTCCAGAGCGGATTGGCCTGCCATTGCAGATGGGTCGACGCAGTGCTCAGCCGGAAATCGTCTTCTGGATTGCCAAAGAGGTCGTACTCGGTGTTGCCCGATTGTTCAGCTAAACGGACGCCCAGCTCAACGGCGTCGGTCACCCAATGATCGACGCTCAGGTTGTAAGCCTCGTTGCGGTAGCCGTCGCGATCCTGGTCCCCGCCCTGATTGTGGCGCGTGCGGTCGAAGCCGGCGGTCTCGCTCAAGGTTGCGCCGATGTCGAATGTCGTGCGCGCGTCGCCGCCGGAGAGCCCCAGGCTGCGCACATAGGTCTGATTGCTGCCGATACCCAGCTTCAATCTGGGCTGCAGGCCCGGGGTACCCCGACGGGTGAATATCTGAATTACACCGCCGATCGCATCCGAACCATAGATCGCCGAGCGCGGCCCGCGGATGACCTCGATGCGCTCGATGTTCTCGATATTCAAAAACTCCAGGCTGGGCTGGCCGGCCGATGCACTACCGATGCGCTGGCCATCCACCAGCACCAGGCTTTGCGTCGCGCTGGTGCCGCGCATCGACAGGGTGGTCAGGCTGCCCAATCCACCGTTGGTGGTGATTGATACGCCAGGGATGCGCCGTAGCAGCTCGGCCACGGATCGGGGCTGCAGTCGTTCGATATCGGCGCGGGTAAACACGTTGCTGGCAGCGGCAGTGCTGCCGGCTGGCTGGGGCTGCCGCGAGGCAGTGATAATGCTGTCGCTCAGGGCGAGGGGGCCGGCCGCGAGCGCGCCGGTCGGCAGAAGCAGGGCAGGTAGCAGAAACAACGACTTGTTCATGAATATCCTCAAAAGCAGCTTTTGAGGAGGGCGAAAGTCGGCCAGGCTTGAGGTTCGAAGGGAATCGGCCGCACGCCTGCGCTGACCGGTGGCGCCCTCCGCGTCACCTCAGCAATCATCAGGGCCGGTCTCCGGGCTCACGACATCGAGCGGGCCGCCTTCCCATGCTGAAGCACAGTGGCTGATGGCGCGCTCTGCAGGCCTGGCCTGCGGTCGTTTACCGTTGCGGGGGCAGCGTCGGAGTTGCACCGACTTCCCGTTTCACCCGGCATAACCGGGCACCCTGCGATTGAAAAGCCGACGGACTTTATTGGTTCGGCGCGATGGGGTCAAGCCTGCCTGATCGTCGGTTCACCAGACAGTGCCAGCCGAGCGCGTACTGCCTTCTCGATACCGGGGGCGTCAAGACCGCATTCAACCAGCATTTCCGATGGCTTGGCGTGTTCGACGTAGATGTCTGGAAGTCCGAGGTTGAGAACGGGCTTGCTGATGCCTTCGGCAAGCAGCCACTCGTTCACCGCGCTGCCGGCACCACCCATGACGGCATTTTCCTCGACGGTAACCAGCAGGTCGTGGTCCTCTGCCAGCTGGCGAAGTAGATCGGTATCCAGCGGCTTGATAAAGCGCATGTTGGCCACGGTGGCGTCCAGCGAGGCGGCAGCGGTCAGTGCGTTGGCGTGCAAGGTGCCGAAGCAGAGCATGGCGACCGCGCTACCCTGGCGGGTAATCACACCCTTGCCGATTGGCAACGGTTCGAGCGACGGGTCGATTGCTGCGCCCGGGCCGATGCCGCGCGGATAGCGGACAGCGGCCGGACCGGAAAACAGGAAGCCGGTGCTGAGCATCTGCCGCGTTTCGTTTTCATCGGCCGGGGCCATGATGACCATGTTGGGCAGGCACCGCAGGTACGACAGATCGAAACTGCCCGCATGGGTCGGCCCATCTTCGCCGACCAGGCCCGCACGGTCGATGGCGAACAGGACATCGAGATTCTGCACTGCGACGTCATGCACCAGTTGATCGTAGGCACGTTGCAGGAAGGTCGAATAGATCGCCACAACCGGCTTCATGCCTTCGCAGGCCATGCCTGCCGCCAGGGTCACTGCATGCTGCTCGGCGATGGCAACGTCGAAGTAGCGGTCCGGAAAGCGTTCGCTGAAGGCGATCAGGTCGGAGCCTTCCTTCATCGCCGGGGTGATCCCGACCAGGCGTTTGTCCTGTGCAGCCATGTCGCACAGCCATTGACCGAAAACGTTGGAGTATTTCGGTTTGCTGGCGCTTGCCGGTGTCGCCGGAGCGGGTTTGGGCTCCAGCTTGGTAATCGCGTGATAGCCGATAGGATCGGCTTCAGCCGGAGAAAAGCCCCGGCCCTTCTGGGTGATCACATGTAGAAACTGCGGCCCCTTGAGCTTGCGCATGTTCTTCAGCGTGGTCACCAGAGTCGGCAGATCGTGCCCATCGATAGGACCGATGTAGTTCCAGCCCAGCTCCTCGAACATGGTCCCCGGCACCAGCATGCCCTTGGCATGTTCTTCGGTGCGCCGTACCAGCTCCCAGGCCTGGGGAATCTTCGACAGGACCTTCTTGCTGCCCTCGCGAACATGCGAGTAGGTGCGGCTGGAGAGAATCTTGGCCAGATAGTTGGACAGACCACCAACGTTGCGCGAGATGGACATGTCATTGTCGTTGAGGACCACCAGCATGTCCGGCTCGACGTCGGAGGCATGATTGAGCGCTTCGAACGCCATGCCGGCAGTCAGTGCGCCATCGCCGATGACCGCGACCGTGCGCTGCTCCAGACCGCGCAGACGCGCGGCCACCGCCATGCCCATGGCAGCGCTGATGGAGGTGCTCGAGTGTCCCACGCCGAAGGTGTCATAGGGGCTTTCGCTGCGGCGGGGGAAGGCGGCCAGGCCGTCCTTCTGGCGCAGGGTCTGCATCCGTTCGCGTCGGCCGGTAAGGATCTTGTGCGGATAGGCCTGGTGGCCCACATCCCATACCAGCCGGTCCACCGGCGTCTGATAGACATAGTGCAGCGCGATGGTCAGCTCGATGACGCCGAGACCGGCACCGAAGTGTCCGCCGGTCTGACCTACGCTCCACAACAGAAACGCACGCAGCTCGTCTGCGAGCACGAGCAGGCTGTCATCGTCCAGCCGGCGCAGTGTCGCGGTGTCGTCGATGCTGTCCAGCAGCGGGGTGCTAGGACGCTCGCGTGGTATTTCGTGAAAGGTACTCGGCATCGATACTGCACTCTGGGTGCCAGCGCGCTGGCGAAAAATCAAACCGGCAGTTTACCCGATTGACTCGGCTTGCCCAACTGCGCTGCCGGTTTGCGGCTGGCCACGGTTCCGCAGACCGGTCCGAGGCCGGATGAGCAAGCCTTCAGAACCGGCGCTGAACGATGTAATCGGCGAGCTGGCGCAGGCGCGAGGCATTCGCACCAAGACCTTCCAGCGATTCCAGCGCCTGGTCACGCAGCTGCAGGGCGAGGGTCTGGGCCTGCGCGAGCCCCAGCAGGGCCGGATAAGTCGGTTTGTCGCGGGCGATGTCGGCACCCTGACGCTTGCCCAGCGTGGCGGTGTCGCTCTGCACGTCGAGAATATCGTCCTGCACCTGAAACGCCAGACCGATCGCCCGGGCGTAGCTGCGCAGGCTGTGCAAGTGCTCCGGCGTGGCCCGAGTGCTGGCCAGGGCGCCGAGCTGGACTGCGGCACTGATCAGCGCCCCGGTCTTGTGCAGATGCATGTCTTCCAGCGTGGCCAGATCGAGCTTCCGGCCAACCGAGCCGAGGTCGATCGCCTGACCGCCAACCATCCCCTGCGGGCCGGCGGCCGTGGCGAGCAAGCGGATCATGTCCAGCCGCGTCGCCGGGCTGTAGTGCTCTTCCTTCGCCAGCCAGTCGAAAGCCAATGCCTGCAGTCCGTCACCGGCGAGAATGGCGGTCGCTTCGTCGTAGGCGCGGTGACAGGTCGGCTGACCGCGGCGAAGGTCATCATCGTCCATCGCCGGAAGATCATCATGAATCAGTGAGTAGGCGTGGATCAGTTCCACTGCCGCCGCGGCGCTGTCGGCCTGCTCGAATTCTCCGCCCAAGGCTTCGCAGCTGGCGTAGGCCAGCAGCGGTCGGACGCGTTTACCGCCGATGGTCACGCTGTAGCGCATGGCGGCGTAGAGTCGGTCGAGCAGGGGGTGCTGATTAACCAGCTGAGCGGTCAGATGCCGATTGATGCGCTCCTGACAATGCTGCAGGTAATCGGCAAAGGGACTCATTCGGCTTCGCCGTCGAAGGGGGTGGTCGTCAGTGCACCGTTCTGCTCGATCAGCTGTTGAACCTTCTGTTCGGCGAGTGTCAGCGCCTGCTGGCATTCCCGGGTCAGGGCGACACCCTGCTCGAAGGCTGTCAGCGACTGTTCCAGACTCAGGTCGCCGCTTTCCAGCCGCTCGACCAGTGCCTGCAGTTCGCCAAGCGACTGTTCAAAAACCACCGGTTTCTTCCGGGCCATGCGGTTACCTCGGTTATCTGGACTGGATCGGGTCCCGGCGAACATTACCCAAGCCGACCCGGGGAATCAATCAGGCATACACGTCGTGAAAATAATATAGCGTCAACGACCAGGCGATCACCGTGACGACCCGGCGAAGCCAGATGTTGGGCAGCCAGCGGGCGATCAGTCCACCACAATAGCCACCGCTGATGGTGCCCACGAGCATGATGCCCAGTGCCGGCCAGTGCACTGCGCCGGCAATGATGAAAGTCAGTGCGGCGACGCTGTAGATGACCGACGACATCAGGCTCTTGATCGCGTTGATGCGGGCGATCTGCGTATGCCCGGAGATCGCCAGACTGGCGATCATCATGATGCCCATCCCGGCACCGAAGAACCCGCCGTACAGCGAGACGACCAGCTGCGAGCAGAAACCGGCCGGCGTCAGATGTTCGCGTCCACGCTGAGCGGTATCGAGCCGTGCCACCTGTTTGCCCAGCCAGGCGCTGAAGGTAAACAGCAGCGTAGCCAGCAGCAGCAGCCAGGGCACCAGGGTGTAAAACATCTGATTGCTGGTGAGCAGCAGCAGGAGGCCGCCAGCCAGGCCGCCGGCGGCGGCCGCGATCATCAACGGGACCAGATAGCGGCGGAACGACAGACGCCGCAGTTCCGGGCGCAGCGCCAGCGCAGCGGAGACGCTGGCCGGCCACAGCGCCACGGCATTGGTGGCGTTGGCGGTAACCGGAGCGATGCCAACCGCAAGCAGCGTGGGAAAGGAGAAGAACGTGCCGCCCCCCGCCAGCGCGTTCATCGCTCCGGCGGCGAAACCGCCCAGGGCGATCAGCGCAATCTGCATCAAATCCATGCTGGTTCCTGATCGAGGAAGAAAGGCAAGCGCTGCGCTAGAAATCGCCCCACAGCTGCTGAACGACACTCAGCGCGACCACGGGCGCCGTTTCCGTGCGCAACACCCGGGGACCGAAGCGCGCCGCAACGAACTCCGCGGCGACCGCCCGGCTGATTTCCTCTGGCGAGAGCCCGCCCTCGGGGCCGATGAGCAGGCCGATCGATGCGGGGCGGGGCCGACTGGACAGATCCTGCTCGGTGCGATGGTGCAGAACCAGCTTGAGCTCGCACTGCAGTGATTCCAGCCAGGCATCCAGTTGCTGGGGAGGGTGGATGATCGGGATGACACTGCGCCCACACTGTTCACAGGCGCTGACTGCAATCTGCTGCCAGTGACCTTGACGCTTGTCGGCGCGTTCGCCTTGCAGCTTCACTTCACAACGCTCGGTGAACAGGGGCGTGATCTCGCTGACGCCGAGCTCCACCGCCTTCTGGATGGCCCAGTCCATCCGCTCTCCGCGTGAGAGCGCCTGGCCCAGATGTACCGTGAGGGCGGGCTCGGCGAGGCCGGCGACGGACGGCCCAAGCGTAACCCTGACCTCGCGTTTGCCCACCTCGGTGATCTGTCCAGGCCACTCCTGGCCGCTGCCGTTGAATACCTGTATGGCGGCCCCCGGGCTCAACCGGAGGACGCGCCCCACGTAGTGCGCCAGGTCACCTTCGAGCAGGTGTTCGCCTTCGCAGAGGTCGGCATCGAGATGAAAGCGCGAGACACGCACCCTTCAGTCCCGCGTCGCCAGCTGAATGCCTTCCCAGGCGACGGCAGCCAGATGATCGATCTGGTCCGGTGTGATGACATAGGGTGGCATGAAATACACCACACTGCCGAGCGGACGCAGCAGGGCTTCGTTCTTCAGGCCATGCTGATAGACCCGGATGCCGCGCCGCTCCTGCCAGGGGTAGGGCGTACGGTTGGCCTTGTCCTTGACCATCTCGATAGCCAGCACCATGCCGGTCTGGCGAACCTCGGCTACGTGCGGATGATCGACGAAGTGCGCCGTTGCGCTGGCCATGCGCGCGGACAGCACCTTGTTTGCTTCGATCACGTTGTTCTGTTCGAACAGATCCAGCGTGGCGAGGGCCGCCGCGCAGGCCAGCGGATTGCCGGTGTAGCTGTGCGAGTGCAAAAACGCGCGCATGCTTTCGTAATCATCGTAGAAGGCGTCATACACGTCGTCGTTGGTCATGCACACCGCCATGGGCAGATAGCCGCCGGTCAGTGCCTTGGACAAACACAGGAAGTCAGGTGTAATGCCGGCCTGCTCACAGGCGAACAGGGTGCCGGTGCGGCCGAATCCAACCGCGATTTCGTCGTGAATCAGGTGAACCCCGTAGCGGTCACAGGCTTCGCGCAGCAGCTTGAGATACACCGGATGGTACATGCGCATCCCAGCCGCACACTGGATCAGCGGCTCGACGATCACCGCTGCGACCTCTTCATGATTCTCGGCGAGGGCGCGTTCCATATGCTCGAACATTGTGCGGCTGTGCTCTTCCCAGGTGGTCCCGGGTTCACGTTCGTAGCAGTCGGGTGACGGTACGGTGATCACACCCATCAGCAGCGGCTCGTAGGTCGCCTTGTACAGGCCTACGTCACCGACAGCCAGCGCGGCAAGCGTTTCGCCGTGATAACTGTTGGACAGGTTGATGAAGCGCTTCTTCTTCGGCTGACCCTTGTTGAGCCAGTAGTGAAAGCTCATCTTCAGTGCCACTTCGATGCACGACGAGCCGTTGTCGGCATAGAAGCAACGGGTGAGCGATGCAGGGGTGATGTCCACCAGACGCTCCGACAGCTCGATCACCGCCGGGTGACTGAAGCCGCCGAGAATAACGTGTTCGAGCGTGTCGAGCTGTTGCTTGATCCGGTCGTTGATGTAGGGATTGGCGTGGCCGAAGACATTCACCCACCAGGAGCTGACCGCATCAAGGTACCGATTGCCTTCGAAGTCATGCAGCCACACGCCTTCACCCCGTTTCACCGGAATGATGGGCATGTGCTCGTGATCTTTCATCTGGGTGCAGGGATGCCACAGAACCGAAATGTCGCGCTGCATCCACTGGTTGTTCAAGCCCATAATCGCCTCGCCATCGGAATTCATCCGGACGATTGTACATGAGCGGTCGAAGGGCTGCAGTTCAGCGGGTGCCGTAGATGACCATGGTCTTGCCCTTGACCTCTATCAACCCCTGTTCCTCGAGGCTTTTCAGCACGCGGCCGACCATCTCGCGAGAGCAGCCTACTATGCGGCCGATTTCCTGGCGGGTGATCTTGATCTGCATGCCGTCCGGGTGCGTCATCGCGTCGGGCTGTTTGCACAGTTCCAACAGACTGCCAGCCACACGGCCGGTGACATCGAGAAAGGCCAGGTTACCGACCTTGCGAGTGGTGTTGCGCAGCCGCTCGGCCATCTGACGGCCGACTGCGTAGAGCAGGTCGGGATCGCGCTGGCTAAGCTCGCGAAACTTGCTGTAGCTGACCTCGGCGACCTCACACTCGGTCTTGGCGCGGACCCAGGCGCTGCGATCCTGCTGCGCGGCGGACTGGTCGAACAGTCCCATCTCGCCGAAGAAGTCCCCCTGGTTCAGGTAGGCGATGATCATCTCCCGGCCGTGTTCATCCTCGATCAGGATCGTGACCGAGCCCTTGACGATGTAGAACAGGCTGTCGGAGACATCCCCGGCATGGATGATGGTGCTGCGAGCGGCGAATTTGCGGCGGTGACAGTGGGCGAGGTAGGCGTCGAGATTCTTTATTTTCGGTGTCAGGGCAGTCGCAACCATTACTTGTTTTCCTGGCAGTGAAGCGTGTCAGGCTCGCCGGGCAGAGGCAGTTGGCGGGCTTGCAGACTTCTTATTTTTCGAGCGTACCGGTATAGCGGGTCGATCCAGAGAGCCTCGAGCTGAGACCAAAACCGATTATGTCCAGTTTTGCCGGTCATGGCCATAGCGGCACTCTGCCTCATGCGGCTGTGCTATCCTGCCCGGCCTCTGAACTAGCGAATTTACCCTGCCGGAGGGTCGGATGAAAGCACATATAAAGTGGGTCGACGGTGCCATGTTTCTGGGCGAGTCGGGTAGCGGCCATACGGTCGTGATGGACGGCCCTCCGGACGCCGGCGGACGCAACATGGGAGTGCGGCCGATGGAGACCGTGCTGATCGGCCTTGGCGGCTGCGCCAGTTACGATGTAGTGAGTATCCTGAAGAAGGCCCGGCAGGACATTCGCGACGTTCACACGCTGCTTGACGCCGAGCGAGCCGAGACCGAGCCGAAGGTGTTCACTCGAATTCATGTGCACTTCGTTGTCACCGGCAAGCAACTTAAGGAAGCGCACGTCAAGCGCGCGGTCGAGCTCTCGGCAGAGAAGTATTGTTCCGCATCGATCATGTTCGGTCGCGCCGGGGTCGAGATTACCCACGACTACGAGATCGTCGAGGTCGATTGATCTCAAACGCGGTAGGTCGCGGCCGTCATGACCTTGGACATCAGCGTCATGGCTGCCTTGACCGGTGCCGGAAACCGCACGCCACCGGCTGCCATGGCCTGGTTGCCATGCTCAATCTCGTCCTCGCGCATCTGCTCGAGAATAGCGCGCGAGCGCACATCGTCTTCGGGCAGGCGGGTCAGGTGATTATCGAGGTGCCGCTCGACCAGCTGTTCGGTGGCCGCGACAAATCCCAGGCTGACCCGATCGCTGATCAGACCGGCTACCGCACCCATACCGAAGGACGCGCCATAGAACAGCGGATTGAACACGCTCGGATGGCTGTTCAGCTCCCGCAGGCGCTGCTCGCACCAGGCCAGATGGTCGATCTCTTCTTCTGCTGCCTGCTCCATCTTTCCGCGAACGTCCGGCAGCTTGGCTGTCAGCGCCTGGCCCTGATACAGAGCCTGTGCGCACACTTCACCGGTATGGTTGATGCGCATCAATCCCGCCACACGGCGACGCTCCGCCTCGACCAGCGGTGTATCGGCCAGTGGCAGTGCCGGCGACGGGCGATTGGCCAGCGCCGCGCCGGGTACCAGCGTACGCAGCGATTGGTCTGCCTGGATCAGCAAACGATCTAGAAAGGTGTGTTGGCGTGTGCTCATGCATTGCTCCCTGGAAAAACGCAGTCTAGCCCTCGCGGAAAGAAATCATCCTGCGCTGAATCAACCTGGCGGCCAGCCCATCTGACGCTGCCCCAGTACATGCAGATGAATGTGGTAGACCGTCTGGCTACCCATTTCCTTGCAGTTGAATACGGTACGAAAACCCGCTTCGCACCCCAGATCGAGCGCCAGCTTCTGGCCGACGTAGACCATATGACCCACCAGTTCGCGATCGGCCTCGGTAACATCGTTAAGCGTGGCGATGTGCTTCTTTGGAATGACCAGAAAATGTACCGGCGCCTGCGGGTTGATGTCATGGAAGGCCAGCACCTGGTCGTCCTCGAAAATCTTCTTTGCCGGGATTTTTCCCTCGGTTATCTTGCAGAACAGACAGTCCACGGGGCGTCCTCATCGTATTGGAGCGTTTCAGTGTACTAGACCGCGCCCGGATTGAAACCGTGCGCGCTATCAGGGAAGAAGGGGCTCGCTGTGAAAAATGATATGCACGATCTGTCGCTGCTGCTCGACTCCAGGACCAGGCTGGTAATTGTCGAAACCTGGGACGAGCCGCGGGTGCTCGAGGCAATCGGTATGCTCGCAATCCGGCGCGCCCAGACCTGGTATACGTGGAACCACGTGGAAGGTCTGCGCAGGCTTGGATTCGGCAGTGACGTCGAGCAGGCAGAGGATACAGCCGACCCGGACAAGGCGCTGGAGCGGATCCGTACGGACAATCAACCTGCGCTGTACGTGATGTGCGACCTGCATCCTTTTATCGACTCGCCGCGGGTGGTTCGTCAGCTGAAAATGCTGGCAATGAATCCGGCCGAGCCGGCTCCGACCCTGATTCTGGTCAGCCATGCGCTGACGCTTCCTCCAGAGCTTCGACGGCTGGCGTCGAGCCTGAGCCTGAGCATGCCCTCGGCCGAGCAGCTGGCGACCATCGTGCGCGAGGAGGCCGCCCGCTGGAGCGAGCAGAATCAGGGCAAACGGGTGCGCACCGACAATCAGACGCTGGAGCAGGTGGTTGGCAACTTGCGCGGCACCACCCACGCAGAGGCCCGGCAACTGGCGCGCAAACTGATCCACGATGATGGTGCGATTACCCGTGAAGACCTCCCGGTCCTGAACAGGGCGAAATTCGGATTGCTGGGCATGCAAGGTGTGCTGAGTTTCGAATACGAGACGGCGCGGTTTTCCGAGGTGGGGGGACTGTCTTCGCTGAAAGCTTGGCTTAATGACAGGCAAGCGGCGTTCAGTGAGGCTGGTAGCGCCGACGTGCCCAAGGGGTTGTTGCTCGTAGGTGTGCAGGGTGCCGGTAAAAGTCTCGCGGCGAAGTCGGTGGCCGGCGTGTGGGGCCTGCCGCTGTTGCGGTTGGATTTCGCCTGCCTGTATGACAAATACATCGGCGAAACCGAGAAAAATCTGCGCGAGGCGCTGAATCTGGCAGACAGTATGGAGCCCTGCGTGTTGTGGATCGACGAGATCGAGAAAGGATTGGCGCCGGACAGTGGCGAATCCGGGGTCTCCAGACGCCTGCTCGGCACGCTGCTGACCTGGATGGCGGAGCGAAAAACCCGCGTGTTTCTGGTTGCTACCGCCAACGATGTTTCGCAACTGCCGCCGGAGCTGATTCGCAAGGGGCGAATCGACGAGATGTTTTTTGTCGACCTGCCTGACGAATCCGTCCGGGCAGACATCTTCGCCATTCATCTGGCACGCCGGGAGTTGGAGGTCAACCGCTTCGATCTCCCTGCGCTGGCGGCTGCCAGCGCAGGGTTTTCAGGCGCGGAGATCGAGCAGGCCATCGTGGCGGCGGTGTACGCTGCCGCGGCGCGTCAGGAACCGATCGGTACTGCCGAGCTGATTGATAGGCTGGCGCAGACGTCGCCGCTGTCGGTGGTCATGGCCGAGCAGATCGACGCCCTGCGCGCCTGGGCACAAGGCCGAGCGGTGATGGCCGGGTGATTAGTACGGCTTGACCACCACGAGAATCACGATCGCCAGCAACACCAGCACCGGTGCTTCGTTGAACCAGCGGAAAAAGACGTGGGATCGCGTATTGGCATCGGCTGCAAACCGCTTGAGAAATGCTCCGCACATGTGATGGTAACCGATCAGCAACACCACCAGGGCAAGCTTGGTATGCATCCAGCCCTGCTTCATCCATTCCGGGGAAAGCGCGAGCAGCCAGATGCCGAACACCAGGGTGGCGATCATCGAGGGCAGCATGATGCCGCGGTACAGTTTGCGCTCCATGACCTTGAAGCGCTCCCGGCTGGTGCTGTCTTCGGCGGCTGCGTGATAGACGAACAGTCGCGGCAGATAGAACAGACCGGCGAACCAGGTGACGATAGCGACGATATGCAGAGCTTTGATCCACAGGTACACGGGTGATTCCTTTGTAAGCCCGGGGCAGGGCGGGTGATGGTTGCTGGCAATTTCCGCCAACGCTTTTATCATAGGGCAGCATCAGTCACGTTCAAACGTCGGGAAATGAATCATGATCAAGGTCGGCATTGTAGGCGGAACCGGTTACACGGGAGTTGAGCTGCTTCGGTTGCTTGCCCAGCACCCCGAGGCGCATGTCGAAGTGATCACCTCGCGCTCCGAAGAAGGCGTGCGCGTCCCGGACATGTACCCCAATCTGCGCGGCCATTACGACCATCTGGCGTTTAGTGTGCCTGACGTCTCCAGGCTGGGACGCTGCGATGTCGTGTTCTTCGCCACACCGCATGGCGTGGCCCATTCGCTGGCAGGCGAACTGCTGGCCACCGGTACGCGCATTATCGACCTGTCCGCTGACTTCCGTCTGCGTGACGCCGATGAGTGGAGCAGGTGGTATGGCCAGGCACACGGCGCACCGGAGCTGCTGAACCAGGCTGTTTACGGTTTGCCCGAAGTGAACCGCGAGGCGATTCGCGAGGCTCGTCTGATTGCGGTTCCCGGATGCTATCCGACCGCAGCCCAATTGGGCCTGATCCCGTTGCTCGAAACCGGACTGGCCGATGCCCGCACGTTGATTGCTGACTGCAAGTCCGGCGTCAGCGGTGCGGGGCGTGGTGCGAGTGTCGGGTCGCTATTGGGCGAGGCCTCCGAGAGCATGAAGGCATATGGCGTTTCGGGTCATCGTCATCTGCCGGAAATCAGTCAGGGGCTGCGTTTGGCTGCAAACGGACCCATAGGCTTGACCTTCGTCCCCCATCTGACGCCGATGATCCGCGGTATCCACGCGACACTGTATGCCACCGTGACGGATCGGTCGGTCGACTTGCAGGCACTGTATAGCGAACGCTATGCCAGCGAGCCTTTTGTCGATGTGCTGCCCAAGGGCAGTCATCCGGAAACCCGCAGTGTGCGTGGCTCGAACATGTGCCGCATCGCGGTGCATCGCCCGCAGGATGGCGATCTCGTCGTGGTGCTCTCGGTCATCGACAACCTCGTCAAGGGGGCCTCCGGGCAGGCGATTCAGAATATGAATATCGCTCTGGGTCTGGAGGAAACGCTTGGCCTGGCCCACCCGGCGTTGATGCCATAAGGTGGAGCGGCGCCGTCGCCCGCCGCTGCGCGGGCATAATCTGGTTGTCGTACCGCACCGGACTCGCGCCCAGCAGCTGAGAAGTCAGGCGCTGACGCTGCTGGTGTTGCTGTCCATTCCCGGCGCCGGCTGGCTTGGCTGGGACGCCGCGATGCGGTCGCAGGAGAGTATGCGCGCCGAGCGTGACGAGTTGGCGGTGACTCTGGCCGAGACGCGCGTTGAGCTTGAGGAGATGTCCCAGCAGTACCGACAGATCGAGGTGGATCTGCTCGTGTCCCGGGAATCCCTCAAGGGTAGCCAGGGAATGATTCACGACCTGGAGCAGCAGCTGTTTCGGCTGCAGCAGGACCTCGCGGTTTATCGAGGTTCGCTCTCTCCCCGTGCCATGGCCCCCGGTTTGCGCTTCCAGGCGTTTGAGCTGCAGGCAACCGAAACCCCCGGCGTGTATCGCTACAAGGTAATGGTCACCCGGGTGGGCGACGAGTCCAAGACCACGCAGGCCAGTCTGTTCATCGATGTGCTGGGCGAAAAAGACGGTGAACCGGCAAGCGTTCCGCTTTCCAGCATGACACCGGCCGCAGATGAGGACGGCTTGTCGCTCGACTTCCGCTATTTCCAGGTGGTGCCCGCGAGCAGCGAGGACGCCGAGCTCTCACTCCCTGAGGGATTCACGCCACGGCAGGTCCGCCTTCGCGCCAGGCATGACGGCAAGCTTCTGGTCGAGCAGACCTTCGACTGGTCTGTCACCAGCGTAGGTCAATGAGCAGTCCAGCTTCGGCTTCAATCACGGTGTGCTGTCCCGGCACCCATTCCCCCCTTGCTGACACGCTAACGGCGCAGTTGACGCTGATTGCAGCTGCATCATCGCCTTAGCGCGGATGCTGGCAATCGATGATGGCCTTTGATGGAACCTCAGGGTCAGTCCGCTTACTAAGCTTTGTAACAAACGATATCGAGCGTGGTCAGTGGTTCCCCGGAACAGCAGGGAGCGTCTTTGGGTCGGGAGGGCAGGGAGCGGATGAAGGTAATGCATGTTGTGGCTGGGGAGCTGACCGGAGGCGCCGCGAGAGGTGCCTACTGGTTGCACCAGGCGATGCGCTCGATTGGAATAGATTCTGTCGTGTACACCAACAGCCGCGCTACACATGGCGATGAGTCCGTCGTTACTACCAATCTCAATAAGCCTCAGTTATTGGTCAATCTTGCGCGTAGCCAGATTGACCAATCGCTTGCCAGCCTCTATCAGGGCCGCAGCTCTGGCATGTTCAGCACGGGGCTTCTCGGGACCGATCTGAAGAAGAGCGACGCTTATCGCAATGCCGACATCATTCATCTGCATTGGATCAACGCCGGCTTTATCAACATGAAGCACCTCGAGGGCATCGACAAGCCGCTTATCTGGACCATGCGCGACATGTGGCCGATGACCGGGGGGTGTCACTACTCGATGGGCTGCGGAAAGTTCGAGAGCGGCTGCGGCAGTTGCGATCAGCTGGGCAGTCGCTCGGACCGTGATCTGTCCCGATTCGTGCTCAATCGCAAGCAGCGCTATCTGCCGCGGTCGATGAAGGTCGTGGGTATCAGCAGCTGGCTCACGGAACAGGCCCGACAGAGCAAGTTGTTTCGCGATTTCGACGTGCGCACCATCCACAACAACGTCGACAGCTCGGAATTCTTTCCGGTGGATAAGGCGCTCGCGCGGCAGATGCTCGGCATCGATACCAGGAAGACCATCGTGCTGGCCGGCTCGACCAACGCTGGCGATCCCTACAAGGGCTTCGGCACGTATCTCGAGTCTCTGAAACTGCTCGACCCTAGCCAGTACCATCTCTGTTTTTTTGGCAAGCTGGAACAGTCGATCATCGAAAGGCTCGGGTTCGAATACACCTCTTTCGGCTACCTCCACGACAGCATTGCGCTGCGCCTTCTGTACTCGGCGGCAGACGTCTTTGTCGCCCCCAGCCTTATGGAAGCCTTCGGCAAGACGCTGGCCGAGTCCATGGGCTGTGGCACCCCAGTGGTCTGCTTCGACGCCACCGGACCGAAGGACATCGTTACCCATCAGCACGATGGCTTCAAGGCGCAACCTTTTGAGGCACGGAGTCTCGCCGAGGGTGTCGAATGGATAGCGCAGACGCCCAATTACGACGAGTTGAGCAGGAACGCACGGCAAACCATCGTGAACAAATTCGACAGCCGGGTCATTGCACGTCAATACCAGGCGCTATATGAGGAAGTTCTGGCGGAGGCATCCATCAAGCCGAACAGCGCAGCGCAGCCATGCGGTAGCCATTCGCAGCAGTAATCCCTTTCGCTCGGAAGCAAGGAGTAGTCATGAATTACAGAAGCTTGAATGATCTGTCGCGGCTTAGTACTGCCGGCGCATGGCAGATACCCAATGATGTCGAGTTGGTGGTGGGGATACCTCGAAGCGGCCTGCTCGCGGCGAGTGTCATTGCGCTCAAGCTGAACATTCCGCTGACTGACGTGCAGTCGTTTCTGCGCAACGACGAATTACGAAAGGGAAAGACCCGGACTTACAAGCATGAAGCGCTCACGCGCCCGCTGGACGCCCGGAAGATTCTGCTGGTGGACGACAGCATCTGCTCCGGTAACTCGCTCCGAGCGGCGGTCGAGGAGATCAAGAAAGACTTTTCCGGCGAGGTAGTTACGCTGGCGGCCTTCGCAGAGAAGAACAATCAGCACATGGTCGATGTGCATTTTGAACTGGTCGAACAGCCCCGCATGTTCGAGTGGAACATCATGCATCACCCGTACCTGGCTCAGTCCTGTCTGGATCTCGATGGTGTTGTGTGTGTCGACCCGACTCCCGAAGAGAATGATGATGGCCCCAACTATCTGAGCTTCCTGAGCAACACCCGGCCATTGTTCATTCCCTCGGTGGAAGTCGGACACCTCGTCAGCACGCGGCTGGAGAAATACCGCCCCCAGACGGAAAAGTGGCTCGAACGGCATGGGGTACGCTACGGCAAGCTTCACATGCTGGATCTGCCATCGGCAGAAGAGCGCCAACGCTTTAATGTCGATCAGAAATTCAAGGCGGATATCTATTCCAAAGAACCGCTCGCTAGGTTGTTCGTCGAAAGCGAAAAACAACAGGCCATCGAGATCCTGTCGTTGACGGGCAAGCCGGTGTACTGCATCGAGACCAACGAAATGTACAAGCCGAGCGAGCTATCGCTGCTCAAGGCCAACGCGGTACGCACAGGAGCCCTGGTAAGAACCAAAGGTTTGAGCAAGCTCAAGGCAGCTGTGCGCAAGTGGTTATCGGTCAACTCGGTGCGCAAGGCGTAAGCGCAAGCTGTCTGTTCGAACGTCGACGCTGCCCGCGCCGATATGGGCCTCCTTTCCACCATCGCTGCTTTGCGCCGCAGTAGGCAGAAACGCTGCGCGCTGCATTATAAGATGATGTCGGTACTGCCAACTCGCTCGGCGCGAAATGCCAATGGGTAGCGTCGCGACGGGCTGATGAAGGTAAGATGCGGTTTTGTAATCGCGCAGGTGGGAAAGGGGAGCAGCGTTTCGATGTTTGGAAATGAAAAGCACAAGCGGGCCGATATCGGTCAATTCAGCGGAAAAACCACGATCATCGCGCAGGAAGCCGAGCTCAGGGGCGACGTCCGGTTTACCGGAGCGCTGCAGGTCGACGGTCGAATCATAGGTGACATCGAAACCGATCAGGGCTTGGTGCGAGTCAGCGAACATGGCTACGTTGAAGGCATCATTCGTGCGCCTAGTGTTCTGGTTAATGGGCAGGTTGTCGGCGATGTACATGCATCGGAACATCTCGAACTGGACACCAAGGCGCGCATCGCTGGCGATCTCTATTATCAGGCGATGGAGATGGTCATTGGTGCGCAGATCAGCGGCCAGCTGCACTATGTCGGCGGATCGGAGGCAATGTCCTTACGGACGATCGGTGCCGACGCCGAGCCTGAGCAATAGTTGACCAAAAGACTCGGGAAAAGGATAATGTTCAACCTGTTGTGCTGCGATGGTTGTCGCTGGAGGTTGAATGTCTACCGCTGAAGTCTTTACCCCGACTCCCCTAATTTTTTCCGAGAATGCTGTCGGCAAGGTTCGCTCGCTCATCGAAGAAGAGGGTAACGACAGCCTCAGTCTGCGCGTATTCGTCACTGGGGGCGGCTGCTCCGGCTTCCAGTACGGGTTTACTTTCGACGATGAGATGGCTGAAGACGATACGGTCGTGGAGCGCGATGGCGTGAGGCTGGTGGTCGACCCTATGAGCTTCCAGTATCTGGCAGGTTCGGAAGTGGACTATCAGGAAGGGCTTGAAGGGTCTCGCTTCGTCATCAACAACCCCAACGCGGCGACGACGTGCGGGTGCGGTTCTTCGTTTTCGGTATGACCTGCTAACCCGGATACATCGCGCCTAGGATGCGGTAACCACTGGCGCCGGTTACCGCCGGAAGGTTGCCGGGCTTGTTTGCCTCGCAGCGCCAGGCCAACCACGCAAAAGCCATCGCCTCCATCCAGTCCGGATTCACTCCGAGTATATCCGTCGTGTGCACGGTTGCCGCAGGCATCAGCTGCCCCAGTCGCTGCATCAGGAAATCATTACGCGCACCGCCTCCGCAGATGTACATTTCGCCGCTGTGGGCAGACTGCGCGGCCGCTGCATCGGCGATGCTGCGCGCGGTCAGCTCAAGGAGCGTGGCCTGGACATCCACGGCCAGCGGCTGCGTCTCAAGAGATCGCAGCTGTCGTTCCAGCCATCCCTGGTTGAAGTACTCGCGTCCCGTGCTCTTGGGTCCGATTCGTGCGAAGTACGGGTCTGAAAGCATGGTGCTCAGAAGCGATGCCACCGGCCGGCCACTGCGCGCCCATTTACCTCCGGCGTCGTAGGGTTGACCTGTATGGAGCTGGGACCAACCGTCCATGAGGACATTGCCCGGGCCGCTGTCAAAGCCGGTTACCGGCTGCCCGGGACGCAGCAACGTCAGGTTGGCGAAGCCACCGATGTTAACCAGTACCCGGGCCTGCTCGGGATCACTGAGAAGCCAGTCGTGAAATGCCGGAACCAGTGGCGCGCCCTGGCCGCCCGCGGCGATGTCCCTGTTGCGAAAGTCGCTGATCACTGTGATGCCGCTGAGTTCTGCCAGCAGCGCGGGCGCACCGATCTGCAGGCTGAACCCCAGCTCGGGATGATGGCGGATGGTCTGGCCATGGCTGCCGACAGAGCTGATGCTAGATGGGTCGATGCCGCATCGATCGAGCAGCGCGGTCACGCCCTGGGCCGCGAGGCGGGCCCATTGTTGACCCGCCGAACCTGCCCTGCGGATTTCATCCGCGCCAGGCTGGCAGAGAGCCAGGAGTTCTTGCTTGAGTTGGGGGGGAAGAGGCAGGCACAGCGCGTCGACCAGCGTGGCGAGACGATTGCCCTCATCGAACTCGGCCACGGCGATGTCGATACCATCCAGGCTGGTGCCTGACATGATACCGACATGCAGCGAGCGCATTACTCTTGCAGCATGGCCAGCTGGGTGTCCCCGCGCTGGTCGAGGTTGGCCATCAGCTTTTTGCTAAGGGCGAGGAAGGCCGTGCGCTCGGACTGGGCGATAGGATCCGATGCGGGCAGTTTGACGCTGAGCGGGTCGACGTGGGTCCCATTGATCTGGAACTCATAGTGCAGGTGAGGCCCTGTCGCCAGACCGGTCATGCCGACGTAGCCGATAACCTGGCCCTGCGAAACGCTTTTGCCTACAGAGACACCCTTGGCATATCGGACCATGTGAGCATACAGCGTCTGATACTTCTGGCCGTGCTTGATGACCACCGTGTTGCCGTAACCACCCTTCCGGCCAACGTGGACCACGCGTCCATCGCCGGTAGCCTTGATCGGTGTTCCAGTGGCGGCAGCGTAGTCAACGCCCTTGTGCGCGCGGATCTTGTTCAGTACCGGATGCCTGCGACCGGGGTTGAAGCGTGAGCTGATCCGGGCGAATTCCACAGGGGTGCGAATAAAGGCCTTGCGCATGCTGGTGCCGTCAGCCCGGTAGTAGCTGCTGTAACCCTGCTTGTCGGTGTAGCGTACTGCGGTAAAGGTCTTGCCGCGATTGACGAAACGCGCGGCGAGAATGTTCTTGCTGCCGACCGCCTTGTCTCCCACGCGAAGCTCTTCGAAGAGCACTTCGAAGGTATCGCCCTTGCGTATTTCACGTGCGAAATCCACGTCATAGCCAAACACGTTGGCCATCTGCATGGTGAGATTATGCGAGAGGCCTGCGCGCTGGGCCGATAGGAACAGTGAGCTGTCGATCGTGCCAGAGGCGAAACGCGTATGAACCTCCGGTTCGATCAGCTCTTTGCTGAAACCGTACTTATCGCCCTTGCGGTCCAGACGGATCGTTTCGAGGTCGTTGATTTTGGAACGCATGGCTAGCAGATCGCCGTGCTCGTCCAGTTTGAACTCGATAACCTGGCCGACGTTGAGTCGAGTGAAACGCTGTGCGTCCTTGCTCGCCATCGCCGAGTGCAGGGTGCCTGAAGACAGGCCGATCTGGCTGAACAGAACGGAGAGGGTGTTTCCCGCTGCGACAGTCACGCTGATCCAGTCGGTAGGTGTCTTGACGACCTCTTCGGCGGTCACGGCTTCAGTAGCCAGGGGCGTCTCGGTCAGTGCTTGCAGAACGGCAGGTGCAGACTCTGATTGCACCGCTTCAACTGGCTTGGCCAGTTCCAGCGGTGAGGTGGCGGTCAGGGTCTCGCTCACCAGTTCGTCCAGCTCGGCGGCTGCTGCTGCCTGGGATTGCAGCTGAACCGGGTCCAGCTCCAGTTGTACGAATGTCCGTTTGGCTTCGACGTCCGTGGTTGGAATAACGAGCAGAAAGATGCTCAGCGCGGCGGCAATACCACTGGCGGCCACCAGGTGGCTCTTCGGATATCGCGGCGTCTTTGTCTTGTGGGAAGCCATAAGCGCTCTTCTGGTTGATTCTTTGGAATGTCGACTAACTCGCTAAATTATAACTGAAACCTTCTTCTGGCAAGTTTTTGTCGACTCCGTCTGTCATTTTTTACAACGGCACTCTGCGACGTAAATCCGACACTAAATTATTGTCGACCGCTGCGCGAGGTTCTTTAGTTGAATTCGACCGGTAATATTGTATGGTTTGTGGCCTCTTTCACATCCCTGATGCAGAACAGGATCGAGCATAGATGAAGTCGGTTGAAGAACAGCTGGCGCTGATCAAGCGTGGCGCGAGTGAAGTGCTTATAGAAGATGAGCTGCGAGCCAAGCTCGAGCGTAACGAGCCGCTACGTATCAAGGCGGGGTTCGATCCTACTGCGCCTGATCTTCACCTCGGCCATACAGTGCTGATCAACAAGCTGCGGCAGTTTCAGGATCTCGGGCATCACGTCATGTTTCTTATCGGCGACTTCACCGGAATGATCGGTGATCCGACCGGCAAGAATGTTACACGCCAGCCACTGACACGCGAGCAGGTCGCGCAGAATGCGGAGACCTATAAAGAGCAGGTATTCAAGATCCTCGATCGCGATCGTACCGAGGTCATGTTCAATTCGAGCTGGATGGACCAGTTGGGTGCGGCCGACATGATCCAGCTGGCAGGCAAGTACACCGTCGCGCGGATGCTCGAGCGTGATGATTTCGACAAGCGCTACAGCGCCGGGCAGCCGATCGCCATTCACGAGTTTCTCTATCCGTTGGTGCAGGGGTATGACTCCGTTGCCATGCGCGCCGATGTCGAGCTTGGCGGGACCGACCAGAAATTCAATCTTCTGATGGGTCGTGAGCTCCAGCGGCAATACGGGCAGGCATCCCAGGTCATCATTACCATGCCGCTTCTAGAAGGGCTCGACGGCGTGAAGAAGATGTCCAAGTCGCTGGGTAATTACGTAGGCATAAATGATCTGCCAGGCGAGATGTACAACAAGATCGTGTCCATGCCCGACACGCTCATGTGGCGGTACTTCGAGTTGCTCAGCTTCCGAAGCATGGTAGAGATTTCCGAATATCGTGCCGACGTCGAGCATGGCGCGAATCCGCGGGATATCAAGATCAAGCTCGCCGAAGAGCTAGTGGCGCGTTTCCATGGTGAGGAGGCTGCGGCTGCTGCACACCGGTCGGCGGGTAACCGGCTGAAAGACGGCGAACTGCCTGACGACATGCCGGAAGTTTGGCTGGAAACGGACGAAGATCTTCCGGTCTCGGCAGTGCTGAACCGCGCTGGGCTGGTCAAAAATGCTGCAGCTGCGCGGGATCTGCTGGCGGCTGGCTCGGTGAAGGTCGATGGTCAGGTGGTCGATCGCGAATTTGTGTTTCGCCTCGGCGTAAGCTACGTCTGTCAGGCAGGCAAGAAGAAGTTTGCGCGAATCCAGTTGAAAAACCCTTGACGGCATTTCTCTGGGGCCTATAATGCGCGTCTCCCTGGTCGGGGTGCTTTGCATAAAGCGCTTTACAATCAATAGGTTAGCGATAATTTAGAGGTTGACAGGCTGGGGAGAAGGCGTAGAATGCGCCGCTCTGTGAAGGCTGGCGGTAACGGACTTTGCGGGTTGATGGGGCGACTCATCGAAGGTTTTCGGAAGGTGTTGACAGCGGTGAGAGCTGCTGTAGAATGCGCCTCCCTGACACGGAGAAGCGAGAGCTTGCCGGGTCGGCCAAGCGAGTAGTGAGGCGGTAAAAAACTTCACGAAAAAGCTTGACGGAATAGAAGGTTAGCGTAGAATGCGCGGCCTTGGTTAAGCGGAAACGCGAACCGAATCGCTCTTTAACAAGATGAATCAAGTAATTCGTGTGGGTGCTTGCTGGGCACGATTGATGATCGCAAGATTATCAGCCAAGCAAGTAACTCTTGTGAATTCATGAGTTTTTAGCTAAGGCTGAGCCAAGTTTAGGGTTTTCTCAAAACCCGATCAGTATTAAAACTGAAGAGTTTGATCATGGCTCAGATTGAACGCTGGCGGCAGGCCTAACACATGCAAGTCGAGCGGTAGAGGGGAGCTTGCTTCCCTTGAGAGCGGCGGACGGGTGAGTAATACCTGGGAATCTGCCTGGTAGTGGGGGATAACGTTCCGAAAGGAACGCTAATACCGCATACGTCCTACGGGAGAAAGCAGGGGATCTTCGGACCTTGCGCTATCAGATGAGCCCAGGTCGGATTAGCTAGTAGGTGAGGTAAAGGCTCACCTAGGCGACGATCCGTAACTGGTCTGAGAGGATGATCAGTCACACTGGAACTGAGACACGGTCCAGACTCCTACGGGAGGCAGCAGTGGGGAATATTGGACAATGGGCGCAAGCCTGATCCAGCCATGCCGCGTGTGTGAAGAAGGTCTTCGGATTGTAAAGCACTTTAAGTTGGGAGGAAGGGTTGTAGATTAATACTCTGCAACTTTGACGTTACCGACAGAATAAGCACCGGCTAACTCTGTGCCAGCAGCCGCGGTAATACAGAGGGTGCAAGCGTTAATCGGAATTACTGGGCGTAAAGCGCGCGTAGGTGGCTAAGTAAGATGGGTGTGAAATCCCCGGGCTCAACCTGGGAACTGCATCCATAACTGCTTGGCTAGAGTACGGTAGAGGGTAGTGGAATTTCCTGTGTAGCGGTGAAATGCGTAGATATAGGAAGGAACACCAGTGGCGAAGGCGACTACCTGGACTGATACTGACACTGAGGTGCGAAAGCGTGGGGAGCAAACAGGATTAGATACCCTGGTAGTCCACGCCGTAAACGATGTCAACTAGCCGTTGGAATCCTTGAGATTTTAGTGGCGCAGCTAACGCAATAAGTT